>JBDIAV010000034.1:0-27466 GCA_039812645.1 Actinomycetaceae bacterium | reverse complement strand
ACGGCTTTGACGTCGTCGTCGAAACGTCGGGTGCGCGAGCGGTGCCGGACGCTTCCGTCGCAATGTTGGCGCGTCACGGTGAACTTGTCCTCATTGGCATTCCTAACTCGGATATCACTATTGGTGATGCTAGCTGGGCGCGCCTTATGCGGCTAGAGGCGGGGATTCTTGGCTCGTGGAACTCCTTCTCGGCGCCCTTCCCCGGAACCGAGTGGACCACCACGGTGGAGAAGATGCATTCGGGCGACCTCAAGTGGGAGTTTATGATCACCCACGAGCTGGGACTCGACTCCGTCGCCGATACCATCAGGCAGATGAGCGAACGTACCATGCACTCCTCGAAGGTACTGTTTTTTCCTGACAAGACGGAATCCTGACCCGGGAAACAGTGGTGTCCTGATGGAAAAGACGGAATCCTGATGCACGAGGCGCTGGCATCTTGACGGAACAAGCGGCGCTGGCATCTTGACGGAACAAGCGGTGCTGGCATCTTGACGGAACAAAGCAACGACCCGAGACCGAGACATGATGAACCCCGATAACCTTGAACGCAGAGACGAGATTCTCAAGGTCTGCGAGCTGCTGTACGTGCGTGGCTGGACGCAGCAGCGCATCGCTGAGCACATGGGTTTCTCCCGCTGGAAGGTCAGTCGGTTGGTGGAGACGGGACTCGCGGAGGGTTTTGTTCAGATCCGGATTAGGGATCCGTTCGCGCGAGACGCCGAACTTGAATCGGAGCTCGCGCGGCGATACGCCCTCGACGAGGTGGTGGTGGTTCGTGACCGTCCCTCGCTAGAGCAAACGATTCGTGAGGTGTGTGCGCAGGCGGCGCGTGTCCTGGAGCAACTGCGGCCGCATCCGGAGGTTGTGGGAGTGTCGTGGGGACGCACGCTCGCCGAGATTGCGCACCAGGTTAAGGATGGCTGGGCGGATGGGCCGCTTGTTGTTCAGCTCAACGGGGGAGTAGCGAATCTGCGTAAGACGGCGTCAGCCGCGCAGACGATCGCCACGTTTGCGCGGAAAGCCCAGGGCAGTGCGTTGATGTTGGCGTGCCCCGCAATCGTCGGTAGTCGGGAGCTTGCTACCGCCCTCAGCAATGACCCCGCCGTCAAAGATGTGCTGGAGCAGGGGCGCCGAGCCTCCGTCGCGCTCTACTCGCTCGGTGCGCTACGAGCAGATTCTGTTCTTGTTGATTCCGGCTGTCTCACCGCCGCCGAGGTCAGCCAACTGCGCCGCCGCGGCGGCGTGGGAGACATCCTGGGCCATTTCATCAACGGCGTGGGGGAGATTGTCGACGACGCCCTGGAGTCCCGCACGATTGGACTTGCGTTGAATGAACTCCGGCAGGCTGAGACCTCGATTGCTGTGGCGGTAGGTCGGCAGAAAAGTGCCGTCACGCGCGCCGCACTCATCGGGAACTACCCGAGCGTGTTGATTACGAGCCAGTCGACCGCGCGCGAGGTCCTGGAGGAAAAAGACCCGCGTTAGTTGGGTAACCCGGTGTGGGGGTTAACGACAGCGCGGGGAGGAGGCGTGTGACAGGGGACGCTTCTTTATGACAGGGGACGCTTCTTCACTCTCTTTCTCACCGCTTTCGTCATCTATCGACATCACCCCTTTCCTAATCTATCGAAAAACGATATGTTTATATCGTTAAACGCGGGTCTCGGACTTCGGTGTGAAAGGTACTCGCTACAAGTGCGGAGTTGCGCAGTCCTGGACGCGGCCGAGATGTACCCGGCGAAAAGTGTGGAGGTTGAGATGAGTCAAGGTGTTGTGAGAGCACTCAAGGTGATTGTGGCTGTCATGATGGCCACTCTGTTTGCATCTCAGGTGTGGCTGTTCCCTTTCCTCGCTGCTGACGCGGCTGAGTTCTACCCGGAGTTTGTCTCCTTGAAGGTTCCCTTGTTGGTGCTGGTCGAGGTTGCATTGGTGTGCGTACAAGTGTTCCTCGTGTGCCTGTGGGTGCTTGTGGGCCGGGTGGTGCGAGGGAGTATTTTCGAGACGTCGTCGCTCGCCTGGGTATCAGCGCTGGCGGTCATGCCGATTGGAGTGAGTTGCGCGTCCGTGATTGCTATTTTCTACATACCGGGTCCGCCGCTGTTGGGACTGGCGGTGCTGTTGATTGCACTGATTTGTCTCGGGCTTTCGCTTCTTCTCGTGGTGATGCGTAGCCTTCTTGTGCAGGCCTCGGCTGACCACGCCGAGATGCAGGGGGTGATCTGATGCCGATTGTTATTGATCTCGACGTCATGCTTGCGCGGCGAAAAATGGGGGTTGCCGAACTGGCTGAGCGTGTAGGGATCACGCCCGTGAACATTTCCGTGCTGAAGAATGGGCGCGCCAAGGCTATCCGATTCTCCACGCTGGAGGCACTCTGCCGAGAGCTGGACTGCACGCCCGGTGATATCTTGCGCTACGAGCCGGAGAGCTAAGAACCGGAGAGCTAAGAACTCTAGGGATCAGGACGTCCGAAATATATCGGACGCGTAGAAGGCGTATAGAATCGGCTTCGGACACTGTCGTGGCGGAGTAACCACAACAACTCAACCTTCGCCACCCCAACACCTTCCACGCGGACTCAACAGAAGGACATCTCAATGAAGAGGACCCGATCACTACTAGCTCTCGCGGCGGCTGCCGCACTCTCGCTGACCGCTTGCGGCTCTAACTCCTCCGATTCTTCGGACGGCTCGGACAACGCCTCTTCGGGCGCCAACTCCGATTCCTACAAGATTGCCGTGACCCAGATTGTCACCCACGCTTCGCTCGATGCCTCGATCGAGGGATTCAAGGCGGCAATCAAGGACGCCGGTCTTGACGTCACCTATGACGATCAGAACGCGAACAATGATCAGACTGTCGTTGCCTCAATCGCAGGTTCGATTGCTTCTGGCGATTATGACCTGGTGCTCGGCGTGGCCACCCCGATGGCGCAGGGCCTTGCGCAGTCGGTCAAGGATGTTCCGATTCTCTTCACCGCCGTGACCGACCCTGTGGGTTCGGGCCTTGTGGATTCGCTGGAGGCTCCCGGCGCCAACATCACCGGCACCTCGGACGCCAATCCGGTGGAGGAGCAGATCGAACTTATCAAGGAGATCGATCCTGACGTCAAGACCGTCGGTGTCATCTACCACTCCGGTGAGGCCAACTCGAAGGTCCAGGTGGAGTGGGTGAAGGAAGCCGCCGCCAAGCTGGGCATTGAGGTCAAGGAAGCGACCGTCACCAACACCTCCGAGGTGCAGCAAGCCGCGAACTCGCTGGACGTGGACGCCATCTACCTCCCCACGGATAACACCGTTATCTCCGCTCTCGACTCGGTCCTCCAGGTCGGTGAATCCAAGAAGATCCCCGTCTACCCGGCCGAGGGTGATTCCGTGGCCAAGGGAGGCCTTGCCACCTACGGCATCTCTTACTACGACCTCGGATACCAAACCGGCGAGATGGCCGTCCGTATTCTCGTCGACGGCGAGGACCCGGCCACCATGCCCGTAGAGACCCAGCAGGACCTGCTCGTTTACGTTAACCTCGGTGCAGCCGAGCGTATGGGCGTGACCATCCCGCAGGCTGTCCTCGACCGCGCCACCCCGGAGACCACCACGAAGTAGCTCGTTTCTCGGAGCAGCAGCCGTCCATTTTTCATCCTTATAGAAGGAGCCCGTATGGTTACCGCCGTCGAACTGGGGTTGCTTTACGCCATCATGGCGTTGGGCGTCTACCTCACTTTCAGAATTCTGGACTTCGCCGACTTGACGGTGGATGGCAGCTTCACGACGGGCGCCGCCGTCGTCGCCGTCGCTATCATCAACGGCTACGATCCAATCGTGGCTACCGCGGCTGCGTTCGTGTCCGGAATGATGGCTGGCGCGGTGACCGGCGTGCTCCACACCAAAGCCAATATCGACGGGTTGCTGGCCGGAATTCTCACCCAGATCGGCCTCTATTCGATCAATCTGCGCATCATGGGCGGCGCGAATCTCTCGCTGCTGCGCGAGGACACGCTGTTCTCCGCGCTACGCGCCTCGGGTCAGATGGGCACCAACTCGTGGACGGGCCCGGGCGTGCTGGGACCGGTAGCGATCGTGGTTCTCGCCATCATTATCTGGTTCCTCCACACGGATCTTGGCCTCGCCATGCGCGCTACCGGCGACAACTCCGAAATGATCCGCTCCTTCGGCGTCTCCACCGACGCCCAGAAGATCCTCGGACTCTCCCTCTCCAACGGCCTCGTGGCACTCTCCGGCGGGTTGATTGCCCAGTACCAAGGATTCGCCGACGTCAGCATGGGCATCGGCATGATTGTCGCCGGCCTCGCTTCCGTCATCATCGGCCAGGCCATCATTGGGCGCCTTACGGTGTTCCGGGCGGCGACGGCCGTCGTCGTCGGTGCGGTTCTCTACCGCGTGGTGATCCAGCTGGCGCTCCAGGTGGGCCTCAACCCGAACGACATGAAGCTCATCTCCGCCATCCTCGTGGTGCTCGCGCTGGTGCTGCCCCAGGTCAAGTTCTTCAAGCGCGTCCCGGCCGCCTTCAAGCCCCGCAACGGTGGTAGTAGCAGCGGCGAAGCAATCGGAACCGACGGATCGACGGAGGGCGAGTCCGCCGTCGTCTTCTCTGAAACTTCGGGACGTTCGAACGACGACGGCACCGCAGGCGAACGTACCTCCGCCACCGGAAAGGACCTCTAATGCTCCAACTTACCGGTATCAACAAGACGTTCTTCCCGGGGACGGTCAACGAGCGTAAGGCCTTGGTTGACGTCAATCTGCACCTCAAGGAACGCGATTTCGTCACCGTTATTGGTTCGAACGGTGCGGGAAAGTCGACGCTGCTCAACATTGTGTCTGGCTCTATTCGCACGGATGCGGGCACGGTTCAGGTGGGTGGGCGTGACGTCACGAGGCTGACCGACTTCCAGCGTGCCGCCTACATCGGACGCGTGTTCCAGAATCCCTCGGCGGGAACCGCTCCGCACATGACCATCGAAGAAAATCTCGCGATGGCCTACACGCGAGGCAAGCGGCGCGGAGTTCGCCGCGCTGTCACGAAGGCACGGCGCCAGGAGTTTCGGGAGCAGCTTCTCACCCTGGAGCAGGGGCTGGAAAACCGCCTCGAGGACTGGGTGGGGCTACTGTCGGGCGGGCAGCGCCAGTCATTGTCGCTGCTCATGGCAACGTTCACCCATCCGCAGATCCTTCTGCTGGATGAGCACACGGCCGCGCTGGATCCCCAGCGCGCCGCGCTCGTCACGAAGCTGACGGCCGAGCTGGTGGAGCGCCACAATCTCACCACGCTGATGGTCACG
Organism: Actinomycetaceae bacterium; assembly: GCA_039812645.1. Taxonomy (GTDB): domain Bacteria; phylum Actinomycetota; class Actinomycetes; order Actinomycetales; family Actinomycetaceae; genus Ancrocorticia. Next base: position 22,161 of record JBDIAV010000034.1, on the reverse strand, counting down.
CACAACATGGAGCAGGCGTTGATGATGGGCAATCGCCTCATCATGATGCACCAGGGGCGGATCATCATGGATGTCGAGGGCGAGGAGAAAGCCGGGATGCAGGTCAAGGACCTGCTGGCGGCGTTCGAGAACATTCGCGGCGCGGAGCTTTCCGATCGGACGCTGCTGGGATAAGAGGTTGCGCCAATAAGCCCTGACCTATTGGCGGGATCTCTAAGTCGGAGTAGGTCGGGGATGGCCTTGGAGAGGCAACGGACAGGTGGGCGCCAGGTTAAGCGTTCGTCTCTTCTTTAAACGTTCGTGTATGGAATTGGTTATAACGGCGACTTCGTGCGCCAATACTTAACCTCGACGCACCAAATTTAATCTCGACGCACGAACAAACGAAAAACTTCAAAGGGGGCTGTATCAGCAGGTCTTTTGACCGACTGATACCGCCCCCTTTGGCAAGAAACGCTGGCTATTTCGCGATGTTCTACCTGCGCTTTTTGCCTTGTGGTTGGATATCTTCGAGTGGTGCCGGGACTGGGGTGCCGTTATCGCTGCCCGCCGCGAGGGATGCCAGTGGAGATGGTTCGGGTGCATCATCGTGGGCAGCTGACGCACCGAGAATCTCGTGTACTGCCAGGGGAGCCGGAGCTTCTTCCAGTACCTCTTCTAACCTAGCGGCGGCCTCCAAAGGAGAACCGAGCGCCTCGATGGGAAGGGGTGAGGGTGCAGCGTCGAGGCTATCGCCGCTGAGGCCACCGACCCTTTGGCTGCCGACGTCCGTCGACGAAATAGTAATGGTTACTTCAGTAGGCATGAGATGCTCCATTCGTCAGACGTAAACCTGGGTGATGTTCTTCGCGTTGTCCAGCACCACGTATGCTTGCTTGCCGTTAGCTTTCGCCATGGAGAGCAGCAGATGCACATTCGTTACGCCGTCAGCGGCATTAGGAAGCACCTTGTGCCAGGCGTTATCTGAAGCGAGATGTGCCCAGGCGTTCTGCGAATGATGGGTTGTGAAGATCTGATTGACTGTGGTCCACATGATTATCTTCTTTCCGTGTCGTTGAATTTTTGTTGTGGTGTTTTGGGTGTTTGTTGTGTTGTTGGCCCTGGTTGAGAGCTATCGGTCACTGGTTAAGCTTCTTGATGAGCCAGTTTTGTTGATGATGAGTCAGACTCGCCCGCGCGTTTAGAGGTAGGCCTGGAACACCGTCGTCGTATCGGCTTGAATGGTGACCGGCTTGCTCTTGGTTCGGGCCAGTGTGAAGACGCCCAGCATGTTGGTGACGCCGTCGGCGCTCCCTGTCTGGATCTTCCGCCAGCCTTGACCAGCAAGGCTCACCCACCCGTTCTGGCCGTGATGTGTGGTGAATACTTGGTCGACGGCCACGTTGGAATACCACTGTGCGCCCGCCGCCCGGGTCTTGACGGTCATGGATGCCGCTACGGCAGAGATGCTCTCGATTTCCAACCCTGAAGCACTTCCATCCCACCAATTGCTCGACGGTGCAGTACCTGCACCAAAGGCTCCCTGGGCTCCTCCATACAGATCGTCGGCGTCGCCACCATTGACCTTCCGCTCCATATCGAAACGGTTGTCCGCCTGTTCGAGCGAGAGCTCATAATGTTGTGCCGGAGTCATCTGTTCGTAGCTGTTGTTGCCGTTGACATCAACGTGCCAGATGGCGATACCCGCATCGGGTAGAGAAGCATCCCGACCCGACTTCTGGCGATTCTCAATGATGAAGTACTCGGCCGCGTTCTTGGCATGAATGAGAAAGTCGTTCTTTCCTGCCTCCACCGTTGCCGTCATGCCGCTGCCAAGTGTGGTCACCCGAGAACCCCAGCCTGCCGCGTGCTTGAGGTACGCGTCTACTTGGACCGGGTTGGTATCCGAACCGCCATAACACATCAGCGAATAGTGCCCAACGCCGTAACCCACGTTGACGTCGTCGTAGTCATACAAATCAGGGAAGTCGCAGACCATGTGTCCGTTCTCGTGACAGAACGTCCGCAAGGTGAGCTGGCTACCCAGATCGGTAATCTGGTAGTCGTGGAATTTACGACTACCAACGGAGTACGTGCTGGCCAATCCCCAGGCATGAGGCCATAGGCCCTCCGACCAGGCATTTGGGCATGTGCCCGCGTAAAATACGCTGAGAGCTCGGATATATCCGTTCGAATCCACTGTCAGTCTGGAAAAGTCGAACTTGTTTGCAACGAGGCTGTCGAGAGCCTCCTTGATGAGTTCCTGCGCCCGTGTTCCGTACGCGATCTTGGGATCGGTGTAGTACGTGCGCGGATGCCGAGCACGATAGTAGGCAGCTACGTGGTTCTTATAGCGGAGCTTGCCATCCGAGACATCACGGAAGTAGTCGAATGCGGAACCATTGTTGCTAAAGCCGGTATAGCCCGGCTTGTTGCAGAAGTCGTCCACTTCCTGCCGAGAGATCGTTTGTGGGAAGTCGGAGAAGTCAATGAGAAGGACGAGTCCGAGATAATCTCCCGTTGTTGTGCCCGACGGCGGTGCAGCCTCAGGGCCTTCTTCGGAGACATGTGCCTGCGCGATATGCCGTGCTCGCACTTCCTGACGCCGTTCCATCCATCGAGGGATCGAGCCAACTTCAGCTCTTGCGCGTGCAGCATACGCACGAGTTGCCTCGTGAGTAAGGCGAAGGTGTTGTGGAAGTGCGAGTGTCTTCGGGTCGGTTTCGCCGATCCTCGCGCCACTCGGTTGCAAAGTCTCGCCGTCATCCGTGAGCTTCGCGTATTCGTAATAGCCATCCGGAGCCTTAACGGCCGTATAGCCGTCCAGGGTCTCGAATACTGCCGCGAACTGGTTTCCCCAGCCGCGCAGTGTGACGTCCGAGCCGTCCGGGTTCTGGAAGGTGAAGATTTCACCTACAAATGGACTGGGCATGTCGGCCCCTTTCTTTTTATTAGCCCGACAGTGCGAGTGGCGAACAGCCCTCGTCGAGGTCGAGCAACCTCGTTGTGAATGACGGGGTATCTGTGGAAACCCTTGGTGCCTTTCACTTGTTGAAGAGCACGATGCGAGGAAATTGATACATGCGTCGTGTGGGATGACAGTTTTTTCGCGATGGAGGAGGGTGAGCGAGAAAGTGATGAAGGAAAGTGGACCCGGACGGCCTGAAAGAGTGGGAGATTGAACCCATGTATTTGCCGACTTCAACGCATATGCTTGAGAGTGGGTGTGGGCATCGTGGCCTGCACATGACCACCGAATCCGCACGTGCATGATGAACAAATCTGCGCGTGACCAACGAAAAGGACAGTCATGGACATCGCCGTCATTGGCTCCAACAACGTGGACCTGATTACTTACATCGATCGCATGCCCGCCCAGGGCGAAACTCTCGAAGCCCCAGATTTCCAGATGGGATGCGGCGGCAAGGGAGCCAATCAGGCGGTCGCCGCCGCGCGCCTGGGATCCGAGGTGCTCATGTTGTCACGCGTGGGCAACGATATCTTCGCCGAGAACACCATCAACAACTTCAAGCGCAACGGAATCGACACTAAATACGTGCTGCCCACCGAGGCCACCTCGGGTGTTGCTCCGATCTTTGTGGATCGCGACTCCAACAACTCAATTCTCATCATCAAGGGAGCCAACGATCTGCTGACCCCGGCGGATATCGAAGATGCCGCTGAGGACATCGCGAAGTGCAAGCTCATCGTGCTGCAGCTGGAAATCCCGCTGGAGACCGTCTATGCGGCCATCGACTTCGGCAACGAGCACGGCATCCCGGTGCTCCTTAATCCGGCACCCGCCCACCCGGATTTGGACATTGAACGTGTCAAGGGAGCGACCTACTTCATGCCGAACGAGACCGAATTGGCCCTGCTCACGGGCCTGCCCGTCGATACTCTTGACGAGGTGAAGGCGGCTGCGCAGCTGCTGCTCGACAAGGGCGTCCAGGACGTCGTCGTCACCCTCGGTTCCCGCGGTGCCCTGTGGATCAATGGCGAACACGAAACGCTTATCCCGGCGGTCGAGGTCAAGGCGCGCGACACCACCGGCGCCGGTGACGCCTTCATCGGTTGTTTCAGCCACTACCTTGTGGCCACCGGCGACGTTGAGGAATCACTCACCATCGCGGCCCGGTACGCCGCGGATTCGGTCACCAAACTCGGGACCCAGACTTCCTACGCCACCGGCGGGGAGTTTCATGACGGCGCTGGACTGGAAGGATAAACCCGTGTCGATAGAACTATTTGATCTCACTGGAAAGCTCGCATTGGTGACGGGTTCGACACGAGGCTTGGGCAACGCCCTGATCCGTGGCTTGGCTCGGGCGGGTGCGAACGTCATTGTGCATGGACGTTCGTTAGAACGAGCTCAGGATGAGGCCGATAAGATTGCTGAGGAGACCGGTGTACAAGCCTTTGCGGTCTCGTTCGATGTGACAGACGTTGACGAGACCAACAGTGCAATCGCCAGCGTTTTGGAGAAGATCGGCGTACCGGACATCCTCGTCAACAATGCGGGCATGCAGTCGCGTGCGCCATTCAACGAGTTTGACCCTGCGAACTGGAACGCTGTGATCGCGACCAATCTGTCCAGCGCGTTCTACGTGTCTCAGCCGATCACACGGGCCATGGCTGAACGCGGCTCAGGAAAGGTCATCAATATTGGCTCGGTGATGTCGATGCTTGCTCGGCAAACCATCGCCCCTTATTCCGCGTCCAAGGGTGGAATTGCAATGCTGTCGCGGGGCATGGCCGCGGACCTGGCGCGTTACAACATTCAGGTCAATACGATTTCTCCCGGGTATTTTGCCTCAGAGATGAACGTGGCGCTCACCTCCGATCCGAAGTTTGATGCCTGGGTAAAGGAACGGACTCCGGCAGGGCGCTGGGGAGATTTTGAGGAGTTAGTCGGCGCCCTGGTCTTCTTGTCCTCGGCAGCCTCTCAATTCGTCTCCGGCCAGAACATCTTCGTCGACGGCGGCATGACCTCTGTGGTTTAGTTGGTCCACGTGCGCGCAAGGAGTGTGAGCGATCGCCGCCCTCCTCGAGCGCCGTTGAGCCAGAAAGGGATACATCATGAAGGCTCTCTACATTCACGGAAAGAAAGATATTCGGGTTGAGGAGGTACCTACTCCCGAGCCTGGTGTGGGTGAAGTTCGCCTGCGCATGGCTTATGGAGGCATCTGTGGTTCGGACATGCACTACTACTTTGAGGGTGCCAATGGCGACTTCGTCGTGCGTGAGCCGTTGATTCCCGGTCATGAAATGTCGGCGATTATGGATTCTGACCCGTCCGGAACCTACTCGCCAGGTACGGCAGTGACGCTCCACCCGGCTACTTTTGGTCCCGATAAGGAGGGGATGGAGGAGCTGCCACATCTGCGCCCAGGTGGTGCCTATCTGGGATCGGCATCCACCTGGCCTCACACGCAGGGAGGAATGTCTGAGTACATGCTGGTACGGCTTGACCAGATTCGCGTTCTGCCGGATTCCTTGCCTCTGGATCGGGCGGCGCTTGCCGAGCCACTGGCGGTGGCGCTTCACGCTATCAACCGTGCCGGTGGGGTCAAAGGTAAGGACGTCCTGGTGGCAGGGTCAGGGCCTATTGGTCTCATGCTAATTTTTGGCGCGCGTTCTCTGGGTGCGAGGTCGATCATTGCTGCCGATGTACTCCCAGGCCCTCTGAGCCGAGCGCGAGCCATGGGGGCGACATCTACCGTACAGGTTGGCCCCGACGAGTACCCGGTCAACGCTGTTGACATCGCGTTCGAGTGCTCGGGTGTACCGGCATCGGTTGGTTCGGCGATTGGAGCTATTAAGCCTGGCGGGACGCTGACCCAGGTGGGGATGTTCCCGGGAAAACCCATCGAAGTGTTGCTGTCCGGCTATATCTCCAAGGAAATCACCATGATCGGGACCTTCCGATTCAAGGATGAGGTGGATTTGGCGATTCAGCTTCTCGACGCCGATCCGTCAGTTGCTGCGGCGATCTCCCATGTTATTTCTGCAGATGATGCCGTCGCCGCCTTCGACATCGCTAAGGATTCGGAAATTTCCGGCAAAGTGTTGGTGGACCTGTGGAATCAGGATGATTCCTGACGGTGAGTGTGCCGATTCGGCATATGTGATTTCCTAGGTGGCCTCTGAGCGGCATGCCGTGCCTTATACGGCGAGGGATGTTGCTGTGGAGGCCACCTAGGAAATTAGTCTTCTGCTAGGCGCGCTGCTTCGGCCTTACTGAAGGCTTCGTGGACTTCCTCCAAGATCCCCTCCATAGCAACTCGTGCACCGAGAGGATCCCCTTTGAAGACGGCCTCCGCAACAGCCTCGTGACCGGCGAGTGCTTCAGGTTTTGGCTGTGCGGGCATGAGGCCGAGTTCTGTGCGCCCTTGAAGGACAACAGCGACGATGTCCGCAAGTGCGGAGAATAGTTCGTTGCCGCTGGAGCGTAGAAGAAGACGGTGAAATTCGATGTCGTAAGCCATAAACTCCTCGAGGAGTCCGGCTTCTCCTGTTCGCCGCATCTCGGCTGCCAGAGGAAGAAGCCGGGCCCGGGTATGGATAGAGGCGAGGCGAGCGGCACTCTCAGCGGCGGCGGGTTCAACGGCGAGCCGCAGCTGGGTGAGTGAGTAAATCTGAGCTTCGCGATTCTGGGAGTGAAGGCGCAGATCAATGAGCTGTGCGTCGAGGACGTTCCAGCTCTCCATGCCCTGGGCGACAAGCCCGAGGCGGCGGCGCGTGCGTACAAGCCCGAAGGATTCGAGCTGGCGGGAGACCTCGCGTGCAACGGTGCGCGAGACATTGGAACGGGACTGGATGTCCTCCAACGTGCGGGCGGTGCCCTCTTCCCATATTCCATCAATGATCTCGATGCCGAGTTCTCGAGATATCCGGTGATGGAGCAGCTCACTTGCGTCTTTGCTCATTGCCCCGCGCTTTCTGTCTAATAAAAATCGACACTTTGTCTACTAAAAGCGTACCTGTTAAGGATCTAAGTCACACAATTAAATAAATAAAGACTCTTAATCTATATACAAGGAGCATTAATTCGGTTTAGGATAATCCCAAGGTCGTAAGGGTGCGGCCAAAAGAGGGGTTGAAGATGACTGAATCGGTAAGCACAAACAACTCGGTACAGGTAAGTCCCATCGGTGTGGTCGGAACCGGTGTGATGGGAGCGAGTCTGGCCCGAAATCTGGCAAGAAATCTCAATAAACCCATCGCGGTTTTTGACCTCGATCAAGCGAAAGTCGACGCGCTCGTCGAGCGTCATCCCGAAGCCAATCTTCTCGGTTTTTCTGATCTCGGAGCTTTTGTTACCGCGTTGGAACATCCCCAGGTAGTCCTTCTTATGGTGCCGGCGGGCAGACCCGTTGATGCATCACTGGCTTCTCTCAGCGAGCTCCTCAAGCCAGGCGGCATTGTTATCGACGGCGGCAATACCCACTTCACAGACACCGATCGCCGCGTTACCTTTGCCGCTGAACGAGGCATCAAATTCATTGGAATGGGTGTTTCCGGTGGTGAGCAGGGCGCCCTGTGGGGGCCATCGCTTATGCCCGGTGGGGATCCGAGCGTATGGGAGTCCATCAGTCCGCTGCTGGAGCCGATCGCCGCGAAGGCCGACGACGGCCTGCCATGCGTCACACTTGTAGGATCGGGAGCCTCCGGCCACTTCACGAAGATGGTGCACAACGGCATCGAGTATGCCGATATCCAGCTGATTTCCGAGGCGTACACGCTTCTGCGGGCGCGGGGCCTGTCTGCTTCTGAAGCCGCCGCCGAATTTGGCAGGTGGAATCAAGGCTCTCAGCGTTCCTACCTTCTGGATTCGGCAGCGGAGGTTCTTGCGACCAAGGATCCAGAGACTCACGAAGCTCTGGTGGATCACGTCCTCGACCATGCTAAAGGAAAAGGAACCGGCGCTTGGACCGTCATGGCGGCGGCCGACCATGGAGTGTCCGTCAATGTCATTGCCGCGTCTTTCTTTGCTCGCTCTGCCTCGTCGGCGATTGCGGAAAGGGAAGAGTGGATCAAGAATTCGGCGTCAGTTCCAGCTACGTTTGACGCCAACCGGGAGACAATCCGCGACGCTTATTTCGCCGCGCGTCTTATTGCCTATCAGCAGGGAATGTCTCTGCTCGCTACCGCATCCAGGGAATATGGGTGGGGGATTCAACTCGCGGAGGTCAACCGTATCTGGCGGGCGGGGTGCATCATTCGGGCGGGATTCCTTGATGATATCTCAGCTGTGTATCGGGACAATCCTGAATGCGCCTCGTTCACCGCGGTCGAGCCGTTCAAATCGCAGATGAATGAACAGATTCGTTCTCTCCGGCAGGTGGTGGCTATGGCCTCGCTCGGTGCCGTTCCAATTCCTGCGCTGGCGGCGGCTCTTAACCACCAGACGATGCTGCGGACCGCCAGGCTCCCCACCTCTCTTGTCCAGCTTCTCCGTGACTATTTTGGAGCCCACACCTTCGAACGTACCGATGCGCCCGGAAACTTCCACATCGTCTGGGAGGGTGATCGTCACCAAGAGCGTCGATAAAACTGGGCGTTCCCGGCCGTTCAGAAACTCGTGGCGGGGGCGTCGTCGTCGACAACAATGATGACGCTTCGGGACGTGTCAAAATCCCGACATTATTTGTGCATAATCTCAACGTCGCGAGGAAGCGGCAGGATGGAAGGTCGAAGATGACTACTACGCATTTGGTTGTCATGGGGGTGTGTGGATGCGGGAAATCCACCATCGCCCAGAAAATTGCTGAGCGTCTGGGGTGGCCGCTTGCTGAAGGAGACGATTTCCACCCGGAGGCGAACGTCGCCAAGATGAGCTCTGGAACACCCTTGACGGATGAGGACAGGTGGCCCTGGTTAGATTTGATTGCCGCGTGGACTAAGGAACAGGCGCAATTGGGTCAGTCGACGGTTGTCACATGCTCGGCTTTGCGTCGTTGCTACCGTGACCGGCTCGCCGCCACTCCAGGGAAGACATACTTTGTCCATCTCGCGGGCGATAGGGCTGTGCTCGCCTCTCGAATGGGAGCGCGGACGGACCACTTTATGCCCGCCACACTCCTCGATTCGCAGCTCGCCACCCTGGAACAGCTTGACGTGGGGGAGTTGGGCTTTGTTGTTGATGTTGACGCCGACATTGACACGATCGTAGAGACGGCAATCAGCCAGCTGATTCAACTCGGCCTTGTATCACCAGATACTGTCAACAAGTGAGGAGCGCCACATAACGCCATCAATCACGGTAATCTAACAGGTGAGGTGCCGGACCGAGGCTGACAAAACTTCGTTGGGGAAGAAGCCGCCCGAGTACGGCGGTCACGAAACCCATGCCGCTCGATGACGATCGGCATGTCGGATATGGAGAAATCTATGGATAATTGGACTCAAACAATGGGGGCTGGGCCCCTCATCGGGATTGCGGTTGCCGCAATCGCGCTGATTTTGGTCATGATCATTGCATTCAAGATGCACGCATTCCTGACCCTTGTGATCGTTTCTGCTGTCACAGCACTGGCTACCGGTATGCCTGTGGGCGAAGTTCCCGGAGTCATGATCAACAGCTTCGGAGGCACACTGGGTAGTGTTGCTCTCCTTGTAGGCCTCGGAGCGATGCTAGGAAGACTTATCGAGCATTCTGGCGGTGCAAAGGCACTTGCGGACAAACTCGTCTCAATGGTGGGTGAGGAGAAGGCGCCCTTTGCTCTGGGTATCGCTTCGCTGCTGCTCGGCTTCCCCATGTTCTTTGACGCTGGCCTCGTTATGATGCTTCCTATCATCTTTGCCGTGGCGCGCCGTGTCTCGAATAAGTCGGTGCTTTACTTTGTGTTCCCGTCCGCGGGTGCCTTCTCGGTGATGCACGTGTTCGTACCACCGCATCCCGGTCCGGTTGCCGCCTCCGAGTTCTTCGGCTCCAGCATCGGACTCATTCTTATCATCGGTCTGGTTCTTGCCTTCCCGGTGTGGTACTTCACCGGCTACAAGTGGGGTCAGTATGTGGGCAAGAACTTCTTTGTGGAGATTCCTAATATCTTTGGCAAAGAAGACGACGACCAGCCGAAGAATCCTCCGTCGGTAGGCACAGTCGTCTTCCTTCTGCTGCTGCCAATGTTCCTCATCTTCCTCAACACCGGCTTCGACACCCTGACGAAGGCAGGCATTATCGATGGAAATGCACTGTGGGTACAGGCAGGTAAGTTCGTGGGAACGTCGAGCATCGCGCTGCTCATCACAGTGCTTACCGCGCTTGTACTGCTCGGCTACCGCCGCGGTGAGAAGGGTTCGGCACTGGAGAAGCTCGTCGATTCGGCTCTTGGGCCAATCTGTTCGGTGGTGCTCATCACCGGTGCAGGAGGCATGTTCGGTGGTGTTCTTCGTACCTCCGGTATTGGCGACGCCGTCGGCGACACGCTCTCGAACATGGGTATCCCGCTCATCTTTGCCGTGTACCTCATGTCGGTCATCCTGCGCCTCGCGCAGGGTTCGGCAACGGTGGCTTTGGTGACGACGGCGGGCCTCATGGCCCCCGCGGTAGCTCTCATGGACTACAACCCGATTCAGTTGGCTGCCATCACCCTGGCTGCCGCGGCAGGTTCGGTGTTTGCCTCCCACGTTAACGATTCCGGATTCTGGCTGGTTGGGCGCCTTGTGGGCATGGATGTTTCGACCACCCTGCGGACCTGGACGGTACAGCAGGCCATCCAGTCGCTGGCCGCATTTATTGCGATCCTCGTCGTCTTCTACGCGGCAGGTGCGTTCTAGGCCAAGATCCTGCAGGGTGTGGGCCGGTCGGTGCTCCTCGGATCACGGCGAGCTTCCCGGACTACAAGAACTGAACTAACCTCGGCGTCAAGTAATTGGACCAACTTTCCACATTTTTCGACGACGACGAACAGCCGGCACCTACGTGAGTGATTGCGTAGGTGCCGGCTGTGGCTGTTGGGGTGAGGGCGCCGTCGTCGATCATCAGAACTCCTATGCGTGGTGCCCACCCTGCGGGACGCCCGCGTCACGGGACCTATTTCGGTGGCACGAGACACGTGCACCGTGGGAGAATCTATCTATGGCTTACACCCTTGTACTGCTCCGCCACGGCGAGAGCGAATGGAATGCGAAGAATCTCTTCACCGGTTGGGTCGATGTCGCCCTGTCGGAGAAGGGCCGCGCGGAAGCCGCACACGGTGGTGAACTGCTCAAGGAAGCCGGCGTGCTTCCCGAGAAGCTGTACACCTCGCTGCTGCGCCGCGCCATCATGACGGCAAATCTGGCTCTCGATGCCGCTGATCGTCACTGGATCCCGGTTGAGCGCAACTGGCGCCTCAACGAGCGTCACTACGGTGCGCTGCAGGGCCTGGACAAGAAGGCAACCCGCGAGAAGTACGGCGATGAGCAGTTCATGCTCTGGCGTCGTTCTTACGACACCCCGCCGCCGGAGATCGATCCCGAGAACGAGTTCGCTCAGGACGGCGATCCCCGTTACGACGGCGAGCCGATCCCTCACACCGAGTGCCTCAAGGATGTTCTTGAGCGTCTGCTTCCTTACTGGAACGACGTCATCGTCCCTGATCTCAAGACCGGCAAGACGATCATGATCGCCGCACACGGCAACTCGCTGCGCGCTATCGTCAAGCACCTCGATGAGATCTCCGATGACGACATCGCTGGCGTCAACATCCCTACCGGCATTCCGCTCGTGTACGAGCTGGATGAGGAGACCCTCAAGCCCGTCAAGAAGGGCGGCACCTACCTGGATCCTGAGGCCGAGGCAAAGATCGCCGCGGTTGCCAACCAGGGTAAGTGATTCGGGCCTAAGAGGTTGCGCCAATAGGCCATGACCTATTGGCGGGATCTCTAAGGAGGGGCGCATGCACGAGGGTGCATGCGCCCCTCCTCCATACTCAGAATGAACTGCGGGAAGAGGACGGGCGCTCAGACCGTACCGGTGGCAAGATCTTCCAAGCCACGCACCTCTTCCTCGGCTTGTGACACGATGAATGAGCAGGCGTCCCACGCGCCTACGGCGTCGCGTGCCAAGATGCACTCGGCAACGCGAACATGGGCGTCCATCGCCTGCTGTGAGGGGTAAGCGGGCTGTAGCTCCCAGTACGTCCGCTCAGTGAGCAAGGACTCGATTAGGGGAGCCATGTGGCTGAAGATCTCGTTACTTGAACAGCGAAGAAGCTGGGTGTGGAAGCGCTTATCTAGCTCGAGGAACTCGGTGCCAGCCCCCTGGCCCTGTGCTCCTAGAGCTCTCATGCGTACGGCCATATCACGTAGTTGCAAAGCCAGATCCCGCGAAGCCCGGCTTGCTGCCAATCGAGCGGCTTCTGGTTCTATCCCGCGACGCAGCTCGCTCATCTCCCCAAAGAAGGCCTGTCGCTCCTCGGGATTAGCCATCCTCCACGAGATAAGCTGAGGATCGAGGATGCTCCATGACGTACGCGGCTGAATTGTGATCCCTACTCGGCGCTTTGACCTGACCATGCCGAGATTCTCTAATACCTTGATGACCTCACGGACCGCGGTGCGAGAAGCATTGAGCTCGTTCTCTAGACCGGCCAAGGTAATGACCTGGCCTTCGGGAAGTGCCCCTGAAGCTACTTTGGTGCCAAGCTCGTCGAGCAGCGCAAGATGACCCGGAACAAAGCCCGAGGTTTCTGTAGGGTATTCATCTGTCCCATCGTGGACAGTTGCCATAACAACTCCAACAAGATGCTCTGCATCAGCGTAGATTATGGAGCCCGTCGGGATGATATTTAGTCATTCTTTTCAGGCGAGCTCACTGAGGACAGGACTTATCGTAGCCTGTCCGGGCATATAACATGACGGTGCTCTTGCTGGGACAGGAAGAGTGGTTCGAAGAACACACCTCTGGAGATCCTCGAGCGGAACGAAGTAACCCCGTCAAGGGTCATGTACCCTCGGAGAGAATCTCTTCACGCACTGCTAGGCGACCACCGTATGTCACGATGAATTCACGCATCTTCGCCGCGCCTGCACTGTCTCCTTCGGCGACGTACGCATCCCGCAAAAGAGTGGCCACCCGGATACGCTGTAGTGGGGCTTTACCTTGTTCGAGATCCTCCAGTAGAGGCTCCTTGTGTATGGAGCGACCCCGGAGCACGTCTAACCGCAGCTGCTGGAACGCCAAAGTCTTACGTGCCTTGAGCCAGAAATCCTGCGGCCCTCCCTGGTTGCGCTGTGCCCGGGTAGGGCGCGCAGCTCCATGCGCCGTCTTTCCTTGATGAATCAGATCAGAAGCTCGTTGCATGGAACGCTGCGCCTTCTTGGCCTGCTTCATATCGAGGTAACACGTCGAGCGATTTGCAGCGAGGGTGAACAACACCTCCCAGGATCCAGCTTCGGTGCGGGATTCCACCTTGTCGAGAAGATCGAGCGCCTCGTGGGGACGGCCCGCCGCCAACAGTCCGTTGGCAATGTGGATCTCTGTCGTGGCGCGCTCCTCGGGCCCCATCCTTGTTAGATTGAGCTTCTTCACTGCCTCGAGGAAGGTATGAGGATCGAGATCCGTGTAGAGACTTGCCATAAGAAGCTTGTAGTTCTTCACGTTCGTCATGCGCAGGAAGTACAACAGAACCATGTAGGCCGCCGCCGCCACGGCCAGTCCGATGATCAGACGATTTGCTAGATCTGAGCCAAAGAACGAACCAGCAATTCCGGCAAGCAACGATATCGCGACCGAAAGCGTTTTCTGCTTAATCGAGGAGAATCCCATGATGTTCTATTTTTCCTTTGAATCCGTCGTGCCTTTTGCAAACCTATGAGAAGCTCTTCTTTTTAATGTAAGGGTATGAAGGGCTGATTGTTCCCTTTCCGTCTCACGTGGAACGGGCCGGCTCAGCAGAGGACACCACCATATGCTGAGCCGACCCGAGTCCGTTGTCATCTCATCTGCGATCAGGAGACGATGCCGGTGAGGTAGAGAGCGGCCAGGCATACGAAAGCGGCGATTCCACCTAGTGCGTTCGTTGTTGTGAAGTACTTCAGGCCTTGCTTGGGCGAGAAATTGTAGAGCGAGCAGAAGATCCAGAAGCCCGAGTTGTTGACGTGCCAACCGATCATCGAGCCGGCACCGATTGCTAGTGTGGCAACGAGCGGCGACAGGCCGATCATTCCGAGCATCGGCTCCACCAGGGCGGCAGCTGTCATAGCAGCCACCGTCATTGAACCACATACCGCCATGAGGACGGCAGCGAGAACAAAGGGAATGAGCAGCTTCGGGAAGCCAGAGGAGGCGACAATCTCGCCAATCTCATTGATGGCCTCATTCTCGCGAAGGATGCCGCCCATTGCACCGCCCATGGCGGTTACCATGAGGGGCACCATTGCCACATTGAGCGCGCGGGTGATCCAGTTGTCCGCCACAATGGACAGATACGAGGACTTCTCAGTGATCTCAGGATGCCCAGCGGACGCGGCACGCTTGGCTACGGAAGCCTTGTGGCCCACCACCATGAGCATTGATGCGATCATTCCGCAGAACAATGCGACGATCGCATCCCCAAGGGTATTGAGAACTGTCCACGCACCGCTTCCCTCTTCCACGAAGAGCTTACCGAGCGAACCGGTAGCGATCATGATAGCGGGGAGAAGCAGCGGGGTGAATGCGGCCAGAGGAGATGGGAGATCATCCTCTTCGATGAGAAGCTCTTCAACATCAGCATCATCAGCGACTGGCTCAATACCCTCGGTGAACTCCGCAAGAGGCTCGATGAACTCGCCGCGCGAGAGAATCGGCTTGGCGATCAGCCAGGTCGTGGCGAAGGAGAAGACGGAGCATACGATTCCCCAGATCATGACTTGACCGATGTCCGCACCGAGGAGGAGCGTGACAGCCAGGATGCCCGGAGTGGGCGGCACTAGGCCATGTGTCAGAGTGAGCCCCATATTAAGGATTGGTGCCATGACGGCCATGGAGACTTTCCGCCGCTTGGCGAGAACCGCCGCGATGGGAGCGTTGAGAACGATGGCAATGTCACCGAACAC
Organism: Actinomycetaceae bacterium; assembly: GCA_039812645.1. GTDB lineage: Bacteria > Actinomycetota > Actinomycetes > Actinomycetales > Actinomycetaceae > Ancrocorticia. Next base: position 7,155 of record JBDIAV010000034.1, on the reverse strand, counting down.
CGGGATCGACATGATGAATCCGGTGAGTGCTGGCGCCAGCTCCAAGCGCTTTCCGCGGAAAAGTTTGATGAAGAAGTTGGCGATGGTGGTTGCTGCCCCGGTATCCCGAATACCGTTGGCAATTACTGCGCCGAAGATAATCAAAATGCCGATGCCGGTCAGGGTTGTTCCAAAGTAGTTCTTGATCAACCCAATAGTGTCGACGAGGTTATGTCCGGTCGTAACGCCGATCAGAACAGCTACCAGGAAAAGCATCATGAAGGGGTGGATCTTGAATCTGACTGTCAGCAACACGAGTAGGACAATCGCGACTGCAATGATGCCGATAAATGCCAAGGGGCTCATGTCAGCTCCTTTCTGTTGTGGTGGGTGGGAGGGGTAAACAACGGTGGCTGGTCACCCAAGGTTGGATAGTTCGTCGTCGCCCAATCGCGACCGAATTACAAGCAGTTATTGATCTCAAGGCAGTCACGGGTGGTCGTGAAAGCACTCTTAACGACCCACTCAGGTGACTTTTCCCAGTACTCGGGCCGGAAAGTCTCCACAGAGACGATGCCATCAAAGCCGGACTCCTTGAGGGCGGTGAGGAAGGCATCGAGGTCTACCGCCCCTGGACCGGGGAAACAGCGTTTGTCCTGGGATCTTTCACTCTCAGGGACGTCGTCGGCATTCATGAGATGGGCGACGTGGATCAGGGAACCGTCCATCTCGGCAATCGCCGAGAAGTCGTTGGAACCGCCGTTGAGGAAGATGTTGTAGGAATCGATTGTGAAGCCTACGTTGGGGCGGTTCACGGCCGCGACGATCTGCGAGGCCTGGGCGATTGAGCGCACAGAGGAACGATCAAATCCCACGGGCTCGAACGAGATGCCGACTCCGTAGTCGGCGGCAATATCGGCCAGCTGGGAAAGAATGCGCACGCACTCCCGATTGGTGTCTTCCACGCTCCCCACGTACGGCCCGCCCTGCGGATCGCGCTGTAGCGGAGGGACGACGACGATGGAAGGCGCACCTATCCTTTGCGCCACCGTGCATCCGGTGATGAACTCGGACAGTAGGGCGTCGCGGCGGGCGCCGTCGTCGTTCTCCGAGAGGAACTCGGGGTAGATGTAGGTGGCGTTCAGCGGACCCGGGCGCACCGAGCTTGTAGCGAAGAACTCCTCCAACTCGCCAATCGTGTGCGTCGTCAGGTAGTCACGTAGCATGTCGTAGCGGATCTCGATGATGTCAAAACCCGCCGCCTCTGTGAGGCGAAGATCCTCTTCCAGGGTTGAACAACCGAGGCCGCATGCTTCGTTGTAACCGATTTTCATTGCCGCATCACTTCCTCGGTTCGAGCTTCACGGGAAGCCCGGTTCGGGTGGATTCGTAGATCGCCTCGATCAGTTGAACTGTGGCGCGGCCCGCTTCACCGTCCACCATCGGGGTGCGGCCTTCACTCACCGCATCGAGGAAGTCGGCGATCTGGAGCTGGTGGTAGTGATACATGGAGTCGACGGAGAAGAACTCCTCCTCGTCTTCCTTGCGGTACTCCGGCTGGAGTTCCTCTTCGCCGTCCACCGTCCAGTAGTCGTTGTACGGGGCCTCGGTGATGGTGGACATGCCGGCGATGAACATCGCTCCGCCGTCCGTCTGTACGCCGACGGTCGCCCCATTGTCGCCGTGGATCTGGACCTTGCCGAACAGGGCTGGGTTCTGCGAATTTGAGACCAGGATCGTCGCGATTCCGCCGCTCTTGAACTTCACCGTGGCCACCGCGGTATCTTCTACCTCAATGTAGGGGTGGTTGAAGTTGCGCCACTGGCCGTAGACCTCTTCGGCCTCGCCCATGTACCACAGCAGGAGATCTAGCTGGTGAGGGGCCTGGTTGACCAGAACACCGCCGCCTTCACCATCCCAGGTGCCGCGCCAGGCATCCGACTCGTAGTAGGCCTGATCGCGCCATCCGAGCATGTGAACGTTTCCGATGACGGGCTTACCGATCTTGCCCGAATCAATGGCCTCACGAATGCGCATGCAGGGGCGATAGAAACGGCGCTGACATACGGTGCCGACTGTGACTCCGGCAGCCTCGGCGGCATTGAGGATGGCGTCCGCGTCGGTGAGATTTGAGGCGAGGGGCTTCTCCACGAGAACATGTGCGCCGTTCTCGATCGCAGCCATTGCCACGTTCCGATGTACGGGATGTGGTGTGCAGATGCTTACTACATCAATCTTCTCCTCGCGGACCATCTCGGCCACGTCGAGGTATCCCTTGACACCGTATTCCTCGGCGAATTCTGCGACCTGCTCGGGAATGCGTCCCGCGACAGCCACGAATTCTGAGTTCTCTAGATTTACCAGGGCACGGGCATGGAAGTGTCCGACCTTCCCGGTGCCGATGATTGCAGTGCGAAGTTTGGCCATGTTACGTCCTCTTCATTGAGATGGGCGTGGAATGCCATCGTTGGCATTCGACATCACTGTCTGTGGGCTTCTCGCCACAGCTCCAAACTGTCACCGCCGGTGGTATCAGTGCTGGTGCCGGGCGCGATGGGATAAACATAGCATGATTGATGGCAATTAGTAATATGAATTTTAGGTAATCGGAGGACGATTTCTAGAGGTTGATAATGACTGGGTCGACAGAGTCCGGGGATGGATTTTATGTTCCACCGCTGGTGTCTGATTCCCCCGTTCTATCCTGCTCTGGTGGCAAGATGGAGTCATGACAACTCCGCGTCAGATCATTCTCGACTGCGATCCGGGGCACGACGACGCCGTCGCGATCCTCCTCGCACTTGGCTCGCCCGCTATTAACCTCCTGGGAATCACCACCGTGGGTGGCAACCAAACCTTAGAAAAGGTGACGTACAATGCGCGGCGCATTCTTGCCCTCGTTGACCGCGAGGATGTGCCTGTGTATCCGGGATCGCCGCGCCCGCTCGTGCATCGGGTGGAGGTGGCGCCGGAGATCCATGGGGAGTCGGGATTGGACGGGGTGACGCTACCTGAGCCGCGCGTGGCCGCACGTGAGGAGCGTGCTGCCAACTTCATCGTCCGCACTGTCATGGAACGCCCAGAGAAGTCCGTAACCCTCGTAGCTACGGGCCCACTCACCAATATCGCCCTTGCCGCCCGCCTGGAGCCGCGCATCGTTGAACGGGTGAAGGATGTGGTGCTCATGGGTGGCGGTTACCACGAGGGTAACTGGACGGCTATGGCGGAATTCAACATTTGGGTGGATCCGGAGGCGGCACGGATCGTCTTTGAAGAGCCATGGCGGGTGACGATGGTGGGGCTGGACCTCACCCATCAGGCTCTCGTTACGCCCGAGTTTGAGGAGCAGATCGCGGCACAAGACACCGAGGTCAGCCGCTTCTTCGTGGATCTCATGGCCTTCTTCCGGGCCACCCACCAGGACTTCTTCGGATTCGACAATCCGCCGCTACATGATCCCTGTGCGCTCGCCTACGTTATCGACCCAGATGTTATGGTGACGCGGCGTGCCCCGGTCCGTATCGAAACCCGTGGCGAGTTCACCATGGGAATGACCGTGGCGGATTTCCGGGCGCCAGCCCCGCCCGATTGCCATACCCAGGTGGCCACCCGCCTCAACCAGCGCCGTTTCTGGCAACTGCTGGCGGATTCACTGCGGAGGTTGGGCGAGCGGAGGCTGGGCGAATAGACCGCGATTCTTGACCTACTCGAAGGAGTATCGTTTTCCGATACACGCAACGCATTTTCCCCGAGGAAAAACTGCCACACGATTCCCCAAACGTTACGTGTTCAGAGATGAGACGACTGTAATCTTCTTCAACCGTAAGTAGCCCAGTCCTGGGAGCCTTCTAGACGCGGGAGTCCCGACGCTTCCTGGCCAACAGAATTCCACCGCTACCGAGAGCCACGAGAACAAGCGCTCCGGTGAGGAGCTGAGCGACCTCGGCACCGGTATTTGGCAAGTGACCAGGCTTCGAGCTAGCCGTCGGACCACCGGTGGGCTTCACGGTTGACCCGCCCGTCGGACTACCACTTGTACCACCTGTCGGGCTCGACGTGGGTTCATCAGTCGCACCGCCGGTCGGGGTTGCGGTCGGCCCATCCGTCGGACTCGCTGTCGGTGACGGACTTGGATCGACAGGCTTCGTCACCGAGACCACTTCCCAGTTCCGGACGAAGAAGTCTGCCGGATCGATAACCCCACGTTCGCGCGCCCAGTCAGCGAGGAGGGCGCGAATATCGGTGTCCCCGGTATACACCACAGGTGCGTCCGCCACGTGCGGATACCCACCCGAACCGGTATTACGGAAGTTGTTCAAAGCAAGGATGAAACGGTCGTCGTCGGCAATGGACGTACCATCCAAAAGCTGGAGCGCCGTAATACGTTCGCCTTCGGGCTTGCTGATGTCGATTGTGTAGTTCACGCCTGCCGCGATGTCGTACTGGTAGTCTGGCGTGCCGCCAGCGTTGGTGACTGTGGCGGGATCGAAGGACGCTCCTGAATCTACCCCCGTGTAGTAGCGTGCCGCGTGTTCCAGGTAGTCGCGCAGCTGTGAGCCGGAGAGCTCCACGGCGTTGAGGGTGTTGGGATAGAGGTAGAGATTGCCAATGTGACCGGTGGTCACCATGCCGTTGGGGAAAACGCCGGTTCGGGTAAGCGGAGCTGCCACCGATAGAACGGGAAGATCGGCGAACTCGCCTCCCTTAATAGCCGCCCGCACGGTCTCCTGCTGCACATGGTTGATGAAGTCCATGATCGCGGTGTCCTCGTACGTGCTGGTGCGCGAGCGCAAAAGCTCCGTGGATGGAGCGACGGCATCGAAGGCGTTGGCGATGTATTCCTTGGCGGCCTCATGCGGACCTTCCAACGCCTGCACAAAGCCGGGATTTTCGGCCGCAACCTCATAAGCGTAGTGGGCCTTGGCAACGGGCTCATGACCCGACGTCCAGTCAACCTCCCAGCCGTCCCCGCTCTGCACAAGAGTCAGATCGACCTCGCTGATACTCCGTGCCCAGTAGTAGGGCTGGGTAACAATGACCTGCCCACCGTCAGGGGCCGTGTAGATCTGTTGAGGGTCATTTTGATGGGTATGACCTTGGATAATGACGTCGATCCCCGGCACCATCCGGGCGATATTGCTGACAACGTCCTCGTTGAGATCAGCCGGATTGTATTCGGCATCCGGAACTTTTCCGGAACCGGAGTGGGCAAGCAGGACGACGACGTCGGCACCGGCATTCCGTACTTCTGGCACCCACTTCTCGGCGGCAGTCACCATATCCGTAATTGCCAGCCCGTCCAATGCGGCCTTGTTGAATGTTGAGAGGGCCGGGGTAACTAAACCAAGGACGCCGATTGTGATCTGGTGTCCATCAATGGTCCGGTCGATGAGTGTGTAGGGCTGGTGGTAGGGATCCCCGGTGGTTGCATCCACCACGTTGGCACCAAGCAGGGGTGCGTTGAGATCCTTCTCGAAGGCGCTTAGCACGTCGAGCCCATAGTCGTACTCATGGTTTCCGACCACGTGGGCGTCATATCCCATGTAGTTGAAAGCCGTCGCCATCGGATGCTCCACCCCGGTTTGAGAAACCGGCTTGCTCAAACCGTAAAGCTCCGTGAGGGCGGTGCCTTGGATGGCGTCGCCGTTGTCCACGAGGAGCACGGATTCGGGGTCGCGAGAACTGCGAACGTCATCAACCACGTTCGCCAAGAGGCTGAGTCCCAGCGTATCTGCGGCATTGTCTGCGGACGCCTCTGCGAAGTAATCCCAGTTCATGGCGTTGCCATGCACGTCCGTGGTGGCGAGCACGGTGAGCTCCACCGAGTCAGAATCGTTTGGCGCGGCCAACGCGGGCGCGGAGACCGAGGTGATAACTAGTAGTCCGGCTGTCAACAGGCCGATACGTCGTTTGGTGACTCGTGACATCCAGTGACTCCTCAGGTGATGGTTCCCAACATGCCAATTCTAGAGGATTCCACTATGGCAGGTGCTGGCGGGTTCACTCAGAAGACTCGACCAACTGCTCAGTAGCGGGTAGCACTGCGGCAGTCGACCTGGCACCACTCCGCCAGCACCTGGCTGATAGAAACCGGCGGGCGGGCTCGGCGACGAATCAATATATGTCCCGGCCCGCCCGCGGTTTCAACTCTGCTGTGGCTATAAAACTCAGCTCACAGCCACTGGATCTCAGCCCAGCATTTCCTCTTCGGTACCCGGCGTGCTGTCATGCTCGATTGCGGTACCGGTGACGAGGAATGTCATGCGGCGTGCGACGGACACCGCATGATCGCCGTAGCGCTCCAGGAAGCGACCGAGCAGCACCACGTCAACGACCTCCTGACGGGAGAGCTTGTTGCTCTCATCAAGCACGAGATCGAAGGAATGGCGATGGTAATCGTCCAGAATTTCGTCGTCGTCCTCAATCTCCTTGGCGAGAGCCAAGTCTTGAGTTTCGACGAGCTGAGACACCTTCTTACCCACGGCGGCGGCCTGGTCGGCCATCTTGGTGAGCAGGTCGTAGGCGGCGCCATCGGTTGCGGTGTGGGGGAAGCGCCCGCGCGCGATGTAGGCGACGTGGCGGGCAAGATCTCCCATGCGCTCCAAAGTGGCAGCTAGGCGCATGGCTGAGACGACGGTACGAAGATCGCTGGCCACCGGGGCCTGACGAGCGAGGAGCGAAATACCCATTTCGTCCACGTTGCGCTCGAGGAAGTCAATATGGTGGTCGGCGTCGATGACAGATTCGGCCAGTGCCAGATTGGCGTCCTTGAGGGAGGCCGCGGCGCGCTTCATGGCGTTAGCCGCCTCGCGCGCCTGCAACTTCAGGGTGTCCTCCAAGAGAGACATTTCCTTACGGAATTCGTGACGCATCCTGCTCCTTGAATCCAAGTTCATTTCCCGCTTCTTATCGGAATTGCGCCTCGCGTGCGAGAGTCCGTGAGGCAGGGCCATAAGAGATCACGCCGATAGGTCTTGGCCTACTACGGATGTCACGGAATCTTGCCCGGCAGCGTTGTCCTCCTCACCGGCACCACCAGTGCCGATTCGTCGTCTGCCTTGCCAGTCAAACCCCGCACCATCCTCGTGACGGCCGAATCTATCCGCGCAATCTCTGGGTCAGTGCCATGATGTCACTGACTCCTACACCGTAGTGCCCAGACGTGAACGCGTCACG
>JBDIAV010000033.1:0-28189 GCA_039812645.1 Actinomycetaceae bacterium | reverse complement strand
CATACAGCGTGCTGGATCACCGCTTGGCTAGTTGAGCCAAGTAGGAGCCCGGCGAAGCCCCCGCGGCCTCGCGATCCCACCACCAACAGATCCACAGCCGTGGAGAACTCGGTCATGAGTGCCGAGGCGTTGCCTTCGATGGCGTGGCAGTGAATATCAACGTCATAGCCCTGACGCAGTTCATCGACTGCCTCACGGAGCCCTGCACGCACGTCATCAAGGACCTCTTGGTGGTACCCGGCTCCCGGCATCCACATGGACCCGCCGAAGTTCACCGCACTCACACACGACAATCGAGCACGCCAGCGAGCGGCTTCGCGGATCGCCAGAGCCAGTGCTACACGCGAGGACTCCGACCCGTCGAATCCGCACACGATGTGCTTAACCGGCAAGACTTCGGATACCGGACTTGTTGGAACGACGACGACGGAGCAGTACGCCCGTGAGGATACGGCGTTAGTTACCGACCCCAGAAGGCGATCAGCGAAGCCTCCTGAGCCTCCACGGGCACCCAACACTACTCTGGCGGCTCGCTTGGAGCGTTCGAGAAGTTCAGTGATGGGGTCCTCATCAGAGAGATGGAGTGCGTAATCGACCCCGTACTCTTTAATTTGAGATTCAGCGGCTTCGAGAATCTTGCGGGCCCCCGCCTCCATGAGCGGCCCGGCGGGTTCTTCAGTCATGGGACGCCCCGTGTACCCAGGTTGCTGGAAGCAACAAAGGACGTCAAGATGAGCGCCGCGGGTAGCGGCCTCTTGAACTGCCCATTCCAGTGCATTGAATGAAGCATCAGATCCGTCAACACCGCAAACTACGAGGTTATCGTGACGATATGGCATTGCAGGCACCTCCAACGATTGTCCTAACCCAATTCTGGCATGACTTACACCACAGTGGGGGCTGCATTTTACAACGATTACTACCGCTTCGAGTGAACAAGTAATCGTCCCCAACAAGGGGTGGTTACGCTAGGGCAGTTTCTACCAAACCACCGGCCCAAACGACGTTGAGGGACCAACCGATCGGTTGGTCCCTCAACGTGTCAAAATTTTATATCAGCCGAATACACGGATGACGGTAGGCGTGCCGAGCCAGGAGTTCGGGCCCGTGGTGGTGCCCATGCTTTCGTTCCAGGCGCCAACATTTTCGCCGTTGCCCGAGTAGATCGCGACGTGGCCGGGCCAGTACAGGATATCGCCGGGCTGAGCCTCGGAGTAAGAAACCTGACGGCCTACGGAGAGAACAGAGGTGGTGTAGCCACCGATGGACACGCCATGCTGAGCGTAGACGTAGCGCACGAAGCCGATGCAATCCCAACCGGAGGGCGTGGTGCCACCCCAGACGTAAGGAACACCCTGGTAAGCAAGGGCGGTGGCAAGCACCGACGAGCTAGAACCGGATGCAGAAGGAGCAGGAGCTGCCTCTTCCTCAACTGCGGGAGCCGCCACCTCAGAGGCCGCTGCCTCGTAGCTTTCGGAGACGCTAGCGTAGGAGACAGGCTCCTCAACCACAGCAGCGACCGGAGTAGCAACAACAGGTTCTTCGACAACCGGTGCCACTTCTTCGACAACAGGCTCGGGCTCAGGGATGGTGACCGAAGCAGTTACTTCGATGCCACGACCCTCTTCGACGGAGACCTGAGCAATGTCCCATTCTGCATCTTCGGGAGCGGTAACCGCTTCCGTACTGGCAGCCGTGGGCGTCTCGGTCTCGGACACGGACAGAACGCCCGCAACCTTCTTGTCGGAAGTCTGCTCAGTCGCATTGGCTGCAGGCAGTGCAACGCCGAAGGCGGTGCCGAAAGCCATTGCGGCGATCAGGCCACGGCCAGCCGGGGTATCAAGTGCGGTGAGCGCAGCCTCGCGGGTAATCGCATGGCGTCCGGTCATTGGGTTTACTCCTTGTGGATGTCATTCGTTTCGCACCGATTAGACGATGTGAAACTCTTGCCAAGATAGACAATAACGACTCTTCACAAGAATGTCACGTTTAGATAACGGCGTATGCCCGAGGTCACATTTGCAAATTTTGGCGTAATTCCAACGTTTTACCGTTTCGTACAAAGATGGATCGCGGCGTAGATCACGGCAAATATCTCGAAATGGTGACGTACAACCGCTTCTCATTGTGACCTAGCCACCACGGCTAGGTCACAATGACGTCACACCCGTACTCCACTAAAGATCAGCGTGTGCTCACCGAACACAAAGACCCTGGGACCGTACGAATTACCTACTCCGTACGAGTTCAGCATTAAGAACGCACGAGCAAGTGCCCCTGCACCCACGGCGTCAGTTCAATCGAGCCCAACGGGCCCTTGAGAACCCACCCCTCACCTTCATTCGACATCGTCACGGTAGTGCCGGGCAACAGCCCGGCCTCCTCGAATTCTCGCAGGAGAGGAATGTCCGTCTGCAACGGTTCACCGATACGCACAATCACGCACTCACCACCGTCGAGATTTGCCTTGAGGAAATCCACCGTACGCATCAAACCAGATGGACCTGCCGCTTGATCACCGGGACCCAACGCGTCACGCGCAGGAATCGGATTGCCGAACGGATCCTCAGTCACTCCATCGAGGAGAACAGCGATGCGCTCCTCGACGTCGTCCGAGATAACGTGCTCCCAGCGGCACGCCTCTTCATGAATATCAGCCCACGGAACCTTGATCTGATCAAGCAAGAGACGTTCGGCCAGGCGGTGCTTACGCATCACGGTGGTGGCCTGCTTACGCCCCTTGACTGACAGCTCAATTGTCCGCGCACCCACAATTGTCAATAATCCATCGCGCTCCAACCGTGCCACGGTTTCTGACACGGTGGGTTTAGATTGCCCGAGGCGCTCTACGAGGCGCGCCCGCAGAGGGGGTACGCCTTCTTCTTCGAGTTCGTAAATCGCCTTCAGATACATCTCAGTCGTATCGACGAGGTCGCCACTCATTCCCGCTCCTGACCGCATTACCTGAATCTGACCAACTGGGTCACTACCTTACTTGACCTTACCTAGACAGAGCAGGTCAGGCACCCGTGTTGCCTTTATACGCACAAAGAGTTCCACAAATACTCGGGGTTCCACAAACACTGAAGAAAATTCCACAGCATTCTCTGCCCGAATCCGGCCACTCATCTCCGAGACAGCCACACCATTGCGTACTTTCCACGGCAAGATAGACCCATGACCACGCAGATCCCCTCGCACCTCCTTCCCCGTGACGGACGATTCGGTTCCGGACCGTCAAAGGTCCGTCCGGCACAGCTCGCTCATCTGGCGAACGCTGGCTCCCTCATGGGAACCTCGCATCGACAGCGTCCGGTTCGCCAGTTGGTCGGCAAGATTCGATCCCAGCTCTCGGAGCTCTTCTCGGCACCGGATGGCTACGAAGTGATTCTCGGCAACGGCGGCGCCTCCCTCCTGTGGGACGCCATCGCATTTAATATCGTGCAAGAGCGAGCCCAGGCCGCGGTGTTTGGCGAGTTTTCCAGCAAGCCCGTCAAGCCACTCTCGAACGTCCCGTGGGTCACCGAGGTTGATGTCCGCCGTGTCGAACCGGGCGGCGTCGCCCTCTGCGAGTCCGTAGATGGCATCGATACCTATTTATATGCGCATAACGAGACCTCCACCGGCGCATTGTCGCCGGTACATCGTTTTGGCGACGACGACGCCCTCACCGTCGTCGACGCCACCTCCGCGGCTGGCGGCGTCCTCGTAGATCTGTCCGAGACGGACTTCTACTACTTTTCCCCGCAGAAGTGTTTTGGGGCCGACGGCGGCCTCTGGCTTACGTTTGCCTCCCCTTCGGCTTTGGAGCGCATTGATCGCCTAAGCCGCGAGCGCTGGATCCCTGACATCCTCAATCTGCAGCTGGCGGTTTCCAACTCACTCAAGGACCAGACACTCAACACACCGGCGCTCAGCACTCTCCTGCTCATCGAAGCACAGCTGGATTGGATGCTAGAGCAGGGAGGACTGGAGGCTATGGCGGGCCGGAGCGCGGCGTCGTCGTCGTACATATACGAGTGGGCATCGAACCGTACTGACGCGGCACCATTCGTTAGCGAACCCGAGTACCGCTCCCGCGTTGTGGCAACGATCGATTTCGACGAATCTGTGGATACCCAGGCGATTTCAGCGTTGCTGCGCGAGAACGGTGTGGTGGACATCGATCCGTACCGCTCACTCGGCCGCAATCAGTTCCGAATCGGCACGTTCCCGAGCGTGGAGTTTGACGATGTGCGGGCGCTGCTCAACTGCATCGACTGGGCGATTGAGAACCAGAAATAGGCGCGGCACACTAAGACCTTCTATACCTTCTACAAATTCGGTTCCTCAGCAGCCGCTACTTTGCCTGATCTCCCGGAGTGCGATCGGCCTGATTGATGGCTACCTCGCGGGCAATACGGGCCTCTTCGTCCTCTTCGAGCTGATGCTCACGCGGCCCAACGATTTCTACGTGGGGTCGCGTACGCAGGTGGTAGTGGACTTGAACGTCCCAGGTGCGCCGGCCCCATAGGTAGGCACCGATAACCACGATAAGTGCGGAAACCGCACCAATACCCACGCCCCAGCGCGGCCCAATGGTCTCCGAAATCCACCCCACGAGGAGGGCGCCCAGAGGGGTGGAGCCCATCATGACAGTCTGGTAGAGGGCCATCACTCGACCCCGCATTTGCGGCTCGGTGGACATCTGGACGGCCGTGTTTGCACTGGTCAGCAAAGTGAGCATGGCGAGTCCCACCGGAATCAGTGAGAGCGCGTAAAGCGGGTATGTGGGCATGACAGCGTTGAGTCCAGCCGCCACAGCGAAGCCTGCCGCCGCAGCCACCACCACACGCACGCGCGGCTGCGTAGTGCGGCGAGCCGCCATGAGGGCACCCGCAAGCGATCCGATAGCAAGAACTGAGCCGAGAATCCCGTAGCCATCCGCCTCCATACCGAAGATGGTGCGGGCCATGGCCGCAGTGGTCAATTGGAAGTTCATACCGAGGCATGCAATCACACCCGTCACGACAAAGATCACCTTGAGATCGGTGCGAGCACGCACGTAGCGAAGGCCCTCACGCACGGCACCTTTTTGACGTCCATGCTTCTGCCCTGTTTCTCCTTCAGCCTTGGTTACTGGATAGTACTCAGAGGGACGCATGAGGAAGAGGGCACCGATGGTGGCAAGGAAGGAGGCACCATTGATCATGAAGACCCAGCCAGTCCCCACCCAGGCAATCAACAGGCCGGAAAGCGCTGGCCCAATAAGACGGGCAATGTTGAAGCTCGTCGAGTTGAGGCCCACGGCGTTAGGAAGCGAAGCGGGCGGAACCAACTCCGAGATGAAGACGAGGCGCGGCGGGCTATCGAAAGCACCCACCACTCCAAGCGCACAAGCAAAAAGACACACGACCCATACGGTCGCAAGATCGAGCATGACGAGTGTGCCCAACCCAAAAGCGAGCACCGCCTGCATCGATTGCGTGATAAGCAAGATTTTCCGCTTATCAAAGCGGTCCGCCATGGCACCCGCCAAGGGCATGAAGAAAAGAAGTGGCAGGAATTGGAGCGCAGTCACGAGGCCCACGGCAAAGGAGCTATCCTTCGTCAGCACTGCCAACACCAGCCAGTCCTGGGCTACTCGCTGCATCCACGTGCCCGTGTTGGCTACGAGGGCGGCAAAGAACCACACTCGATAGTTATAGAATCTCAGGCTCGCGAAGGTGCGTCCCATAAATCTGCTGCTCATCCTCTCATGCGCGCCAGCGTGTGCCGCTCACCGCCCCGAACCGCGTGCGCAGCCATGCCGGTACTCCCATGATGACCGGCAAAACACTCCACTGGATGCTTCTCCATCCTATCCCCGCACTTCGCTATACGCTATGAAGCACCAGACAAAACCGGTGGTCAGCGGCGCAATTTGCCGCTGACCACCGGTCGTGCAAGGCGATCACAAAGATCACTATGTCTGAGAGAAGTAAGGCGCGCGATGAAGGAGTGTAACGTGGAGGCCCCCCAACCTGCTGGCCACACCTCAAGCTAGAAGTATGCCGTTATCCCGCAACCTGCGTTCCCGCACCCCATTCGCTACATCAGGCTGCCAAAAGCGCCTGAATCGGCTCCATAAGGAAATAGAGCACAAAGAGTCCGGCTACCAGCCAGAGAAGCGGGTGCACCTTCTTAATGTTGCCGGTAGCGACCTGGATAACCACGTGGGCAATAAAGCCCACGCCAATGCCCACGGTCATCGAGTAGCCGAACGGCATCATGACAATGGTGAGGAAGGCCGGGAAAGCAATGGCAAGGTTGTTCCACTCGATCTCGCGCACCTGCTGCATCATGAGCAGGCCCACCAGCACTAGGGCGGGCGCCGCAGCCTCGTTGGGAACGATAGCGACAATCGGCGCGAAGAAGGTGGCGAGTAAGAATGCCGCACCGGTCACGATGGAGGCAATACCGGTACGTGCACCGTCCGCCACACCGGCGGAGGACTCAACGAACGACGTATTGGAGGAGACGCCGCCCATGCCTCCTGCGATAGCAGCGACGGAATCAATGAGCAGGATCTTGCTCGTCCCCTCGGGGTTACCGTCCTCATCCAGGAGGTCACCCTCGGCGGCTACGGCAACCATGGTGCCCATGGTGTCAAAGAAGTCAGCCAGCATCACGGAGAAGGCGAGCACCACAACGGCGATGATCCCCAGCTTCTGGAACGGACCGACGATCGAGAACTGACCCAGCGTGCTGAAGTCGGGAATCTGGATGGGCGAACCGGAGAGAGCCGGAACGGTAAGCGCCCAGCCACCAGCGTTGACTACGCCGGGGCCCAGATGAGCGACAGCTTCCATCACTACAGCAAGAACCGTGGAGACGACGATACCGATAAGAATCGCTCCCTGTACGCGGCGCACCATGAGGATCGCGGTAAGGAAGAGACCAACAATGAACACCACGAGCGGCCACGCCGAAATCGAGCCGTGCACGGCGAAGGTAACTGGCGTTCCTTCTCCCCGGGTGACCATGCCGGCATTCACCAGCCCAACGAGCGTGATAAACAGACCGATGCCCACCGAGATGGCGGTACGCAAGTACTTAGGGACGGCCCGGAAGATTGCCTCGCGCAGGCCGGTAACCACGAGTAGCACCACAACGATGCCTTCAAGGACAATGATGCCCATGCCATCAGCCCAGGTCATACCAGGGATCTGAACAATCGTTGCCGCCAGCATGGAGTTGAGGCCAAGGCCCGCGGCTAGGCCAAGCGGGAAGTTAGCCACCGCACCCATGAGGATGGTCATAAGGCCCGCAACGAGCGCGGTTCCGGCAGCAATCGCCGCCTGATTCGGCTCGGTTCCACCACCGAGGAATCCACCGGTGGAGTCGGGGCCGGAAAGAATAATGGGATTGAGGACCAAAATGTAGGCCATTGCGAAGAAGGTGACAAGGCCACCGCGAACTTCTTGGCCCAAGGAGGAGCGGCGCTCCGTGAGGTGGAAGAGCTTCTCTAGCGTTCCGGCCTTCTCGACGGCCGGTGGAGTCATCGTGTCAATCACTTAACCGAGTCTCATAGTGCGAACACTACGTGGCCAACCGGTGTCCATATCGTGAACGGAACGTTTCTCGTGTTTCGATCACTCGTGCCAGCCCATGGGCACATCACCACCTTGCGTTTTCACAAACGACGACGCCGTCATTTCCGCGCAATTCCGCCACTTTTCAACTATGACGATCCCTGGCTAGGTCTCAATTCTCGCCTACCGACTCCACTGGAATCCACCGGCAGATACCAAGTGAGAGGTTACCCACGCTGCTCCAGAATGTCCCCAGTCAGCGGCTCACACTGGCCGCCGATCACCTGACAACCACAACCTGCCCTACGGAACTCCTGCCATCACTAGCTTGCCAAAGCCACGCAGCGAGAGCCAGCCGTCGGACGCCGGAATGAAGATCGCCTGTCCCGCGTTCATCGCGAGCACCTCACCCTTCGCCTCCGCTTGAACCGCGCCCTCCAGGCAGACGAGCGTACGAGGCCCCAGCCCCGGCTGCTTCACCCATTCGCTGGTGTCACGCAAGGTGACCACTGACAACTCGAAATCGTCAACGGGAGCGTAGAAGGTCGACGTCGTCCTGTTGTTACGTTCAGGAGCAATACGAACCGGAGGTGCGGCATCGGCCCGGACAACACGTAGGAGTTCCGGGACATCAAGATGTTTAAGAGTGAGTCCCGCACGCAGCACATTATCCGACGCCGCCATGATTTCGATGGCCACACCGGAAAGGTAGGCGTGAACGGTTCCGTCTGGAATGAAGAGAGCCTCCCCTGGATGCAGGGTCACCGGATTCATGAGCAGCGAGGCAACAACACCGGGATCACCCGGGTAATAACTAGCCAGTGACAACACGGCCGCATCCGCGCGCCGCGAGGGCGACTCCTCTGGGTCACGCCGCGCACAGGCCTCAACAACCGCAGCCACCGCCTGCTCGTCGGGGCGAGAATCGGGAGCCAAGAGGAAACTGAACGCCGCACGCACCCCATCGCGCACGACAATCTCACGCACGGCATCGGTCAAGGGCGTATTCAAACCCCGAAGCACGGTCGCGATACGGCGCGGAGCACGAAAACCGGCAAGTGCCTCAAAACGGGTAAGAGCATAGGCCAGTTCCGGCTTGTGGTTGGCGTCGCGGTAGTTACGATTCGGGGCTCGGCGCGGAATACCCGCAGCTTCCTCCGCAGCAAAACCCGACCGCGCCTGCTCCAGGGAAGGATGGACCTGCAAGGACAAAGGCTCGGCCGGAGCAATGATCTTCAGCAGATACGGAAGCTGATCGCCGAGGCTGTCAACAACTTCTTCACCCAGGACCGCGGAAGGGTCGGCGGCAATAAACTCCTCAAGGGTCGGCAACTCGTTCACAACACCGAGGTTCGTCGCCGGATCTGGCAGGGGCGCAAGAACATGCGCAAGAATGCCATCGTTGCCCGTGTGCCCAGGGTAAATCTGTTCTGGATTAAAAAGCGGTGCCCGATCGGTGCATCCTACGCGCGCAGGATCGTCCGGGTGAGCACCCAACCACACTTCGGCCACCGGCATATGGGCCGGCGGGTAGCCGAACAGTGCGGGGATCACCTGCGGCGAACCCCAGCTGTAATCACGCGCTCTGCCCTGCAGACGCTCCATGTAGCTCGCTTTCTCGGCAGTGACTGCCCACGGAACACCATCTCACTTCTGGGCGCGCAACATCCGCGCCTCACGCAAGCGGTGATCCAATTCTGCCCTACTCGGCCTTCTCGACAACCTCAAGATCGGCTTCATCAATCACTGGGGAACTAGGGTCCCACAGCTTCTTCTGCTTCGGGCTGTCCGTCTCCGAATGCGCACCGCAGCCGTGATCCAGCGAGACGACCTTGCCATCATAAGGTGACCACTCGTTCGCACATACACCGAACATCGAGCGGGCCGAACCCGCCATAAGCATGAGGAATCCACACGTTGAGCAGGTGGCTTTCGCAGCACGAGCACCCGGACTCGACGGACCATTCTCGCCGTCATACCAACGCTGGAACGCCGACGCGCGGCCTTTCGGGGAGAGCACGCGCGGACGTCCCAACCCCAATTCGAACTCGGCGATCTCATCCGCGTCATCGCCGGTGTCCTCGAAACCTGGTTCCAGGCGGTCGTCGTCGGCAAGATACGGAAGCCGATCAGTGGGCTGGATATCGGAAGGTTCCAGCCTCTCAGCCCACGGAATCCAATCCGGTGCAAGCTTGGCATCCGGCCCCGGACGAAGCGACATTTCATCAATCGTTGGACGGCTTGAGCGTGGGATTCGCGCCAGCGTCACTGTCCAGAACCAACCCGGGTAGCCCGGAAGAAGGCACTCGAAGCAATGCGTCAGCACCCGGTCAGATTCGACGACGACGCCCACATGCTCGCCCACGTTGACGGGACGCGTGAGATCAGTCAACGCTTCCCGTGCCAGATCAACCGCAGAAGCCAGGACGCGCTCACGACCGGCCGAGGCGGACAATTTGATCCGTGACTGCTCAGGCATCAAAGTCGTCCGCTAGTGCACGCAATGCCTGCGCAATACGGTGCCCACCATCGGGATACCGGTTGCGACGCAGCTGCGTGGAGGCCGAATCGAGAATCTTGATGAGGTCCTCAATAATGACCACCATCTCCTCCGGGGAGCGGCGGTTCTTGCGCGCAAGAGATTCAAGCTTCTCGATGACCGTCAGGTTAAGCGCCTGCGGGCCACGCCGAGTCTCGGCAACCCCATAATCCACGCGCGTTCCGGGGCGAAGCTTCGCACCGACCGGCACGGCAGAAGAAGGCAAGTAAACTTCTTCCCCATCATCTCCGGCGATGAAGCCGAACCCCTTCTTCTCATCGAAGAATTTGACCTTACCCGTTGGCACGGCGCACCACTTTCTTTGGACGAATGAATGAAGCGCCCCAGAGAGGCGCGAGCACAGATACTGCCATCCAGTCTACCCGGTAGAAGCGGGCAGGCTAAATGAAAGCGTGCGCTTATGGCGCAATCTCACCTCACCGTATCTCATGATTTGTTAGCGTGAACTCACATTGTGGCCACGGGCAGCGGCGTCCCGGGGATGTTTCCCCTGTTATCCACTGGCCTCCTTAGCTCTTGTAGGTGATCATCTAATTGTGAGCATTCTTCGTAAAACCGGATGCGCCCTCTCCCTTCTGGCAGCGGGCTTCCTCTTCGCGCCTGCGGCTATGGCCGACGATCCTTTCCCGATCACCACGACGGTCACCGACAGCACCGGCACGGTCACGGACCTCGATCAGGTAACCGAGCGGCTGCGTAGCCTCCAAAGCGAGACAGGCAACAGCTTGCGCATCGTCTTCACCGACGATTTCGGGTCCGTCAAGTCGGATGATTGGGCCACGGACACAGGTAATCTCTCCAACCTCGGCAACCTCGACGCCGTCATTGCAGTAGCTACCGAAACCCGCCAGTATTCCGTCGCCTCCGGCGGCAAGGGATTCACCGAGCAGGAACTTCTCGACGCCATCAACTCCGACGTGCTCGCCAAGTGGGGCGACGGCGACTGGTCCGGCGGCGCCCTCCTCCTCGCCGATAACCTGGAGAACGCCGGAAAGTTCAACTGGGCCCCGCTTGGCGTGGGCGTGGTTATTGTGGGTGGCGCTGCGGGTGCCGTCGCTGTGGCGGGCAAGCGCCGTAAGTCGAAGGCAGCAGCTGCTACGACAGCAGAGATCGAGAAGTTGGAGAAGGAAGCCGCCCAGCAGCTTCTTACTGCCGACGACGGCGTCCGCGCCGCAGCCGGTGAGCTGGAGTTCGCACGGGCCGAGTTCGGGATCGAAGCGACGTCGTCGTTCGATAACGTCCTCGCCTCGGCCAAGCAATCGTTGCAGCAGGCTTTCGAAATCCGCAAACTACTCGACGACGACATCCCCGAGACTCCGGCGCAGCAGCTACAGATGAACTCGCAGATCATCTCGCTGGCCTCCGAGGCACAGAAGGCGATCGCCACTCAGGAAAAGAGCTTCCAGGAGTTGCGCAATATGGCCGCCACGGTGGAACAGCATCTCGATGAACTTGATACTCGTGCAGCCGAGCTGGCGGGGCAACTGAAGAATGCGGACGCCCAGCTCAACTCACTTGCCCTCACCTACTCTGAGAGCGCGTTAGAGACCCTACGCACCTATCCCGGCCAGATTCTCACCCTTCTTGGTGCCGTCGCCGACGCCGTCAAGGAAGGTCGCGCTCTCGCCGCCACCGGAGAGAACAACAAGGCCGTCCCCTACGCGCGTCTCGGTGAGGACACTCTTCGTCAGGCACGCGGCCTCGCCTCGCAGATTGCCAATGCCCGGGACTACTTCGAGCAAGCTCGCGCACACATGCAAGAATGCATCTCCTCCATCAGTCAAGATGTTGTGGATGCGAAACGGCTTGGCCGCGGAGACTCTGTCATTGCTACACGGCAGGCAGCCGCCGAGAAGGCTTTAGCCTACGCCACGGGTAATACCGTCGATCCGGTGCGGGCTGTCAACGAACTGACCACCGCAGAAAATGCCCTCGACGCCGCACTAGCGGGCGTGCGCTCGGCCGAAGAAAACCAGAAGCGCGCCATAGAAATGGTGCGTCGCAACCAGATCAGCGCGCAGAGTGCCATGGACCAAGCCGACGCCTACATCGATCGTTACTCGCGCTACGTTCCTTCGAACGCCCGCACCCAGTTGGCAGCCGCACGGCGTAACTACGCCGAAGCTCTCGCCTCCAAGGACATGATGAAGCGAGCCCAGCTTCTTGACCAGGCACGTTCCCAGGCCACAACTGCCCAGAATATTGCTGAGAAGGCGGTGCGCGAAGAGGAGCGGCGCAGGAATCAGGGCTGGGGCAACAACGGATATGGCAATGGCTACGGTGGGCGCCGTGGAGGTGGCTCAGACTTCGGCTCTGTCCTCGGCGGCATGATCATCGGATCCATCCTCTCCGGCGGCAACTCCGGCAACAGAGGCGGCTTCTCCTCCGGCTCCTTTGGCGGCGGAGGCTTCGGTGGAGGCGGTTTCGGTGGAGGCGGTGGGGGCGGTGGCTTCGGTTCCGGTGGAGGTTCCGGCGGCTCGTTCTAGCTCCTCTCGACGGCTCCCTTCACACCGGAAACCACCGACTCGCGAGACCATTCGTGATCCTTCCCGTTCCTTCTCATCCGCAACACGCGGACTGTAGATTAAACCCAGACATAACCCAAGAAAAACCAACAACATGAAAGGCTCTCCATGGCTGAGAAGCAGACCATCCTCGGTCGTATGACCCAACTTGCCAAGGCAAACATCAACGCTCTGCTTGATCGTGCCGAGGACCCCCAGAAGATGTTGGACCAGATGGTCCGCGACTACACGAACTCGATTGCTGAAGCACAGAACGCTGTAGCCCAGACTGTCGGCAACCTTCGCCTAGCCCAGCAGGATTACCAGGAGGACGTCAAGGCGTCCCGCGAGTGGGGTCAGAAGGCACTGGCGGCCTCCCGCAAGGCTGATGAGATGCGTACCCTCGGCAAGCCCGCCGATGCCGACCGCTTCGACAATCTGGCGAAGGTCGCCATCGGAAAGCAGCTCTCCTTCGAGCAGGAAGCTCGCGATGCTGAGCCCATGATCCAGTCTCAAGAAGAGGTTGTGGCCAAACTCAAGACGGGCCTCGACCAGATGAAGGGCAAGCTAGACGAGCTGAAGACCAAGCGCGATCAGCTCATCGCCCGCCAGAAGTCGGCCGCTGCTCAGAACCGCGTCCATGATGCCATCGCGTCCATTAACGTTCTCGATCCTACCTCCGAGCTGGGACGCTACGAGGAGAAGGTACGCCGCGAGGAAGCACTGGCACTTGGCAAGGCCGAGGTCGCTGCGTCGTCGCTTGATGAGCAGTTCGCCGCGCTGGAGTCCGATTCGGACACTCTTGAGATCGAGGCGCGCCTCGCCGCCCTCAAGGCAGACGGTGCTCCCGCTCAGATCGAAGCGAAGGATTTCACCGCCTACTGAGTTCGACGGCGGGGATGACCTCACGACGCACTGTGGTGGCGTCCGGATCCCTGCCTGTATAACCGTATAGTCCAGCACTACGCGAAGGGTCCAGCCGCCTCATCCTCATGATGAACGGCTGGACCCTTCGCTTTTGCCGTGGTTATTTATTCTCCCCACCGGACGGTTGTCGTCACCTAATTGGGGCCGATTCGCCGTCGTCGGACAAGGAAAACGCGACCAAACTCGTAAGTACCCCGCTAAGAAAAATCTTCCACTCATCTATTTCCTAGCCAACTCCCAGCTTCGACGATTTGAATTGGCCTATGAGTATCCAGTCGAATACCCCCGAAGCAACCCTTCTGGTTGTCGATGACGAGCCATCAATCCGCGAGCTTCTCTCTGCCTCGCTCCGGTTCGCCGGGTTCAATGTGCTCACGGCAGCCGACGGACACGAAGCCCTGCACCACCAGTCAGGTAGCCAGGTAGACCTTGTGGTGCTGGACATCATGTTGCCAGACATGGACGGCTTCGAGGTGCTGCGCAGGCTACGTGAGCGCTCGCCGGAGCTTCCCGTCCTCTTCCTCACCGCCCGCGATGACATTAAAGACAAGGTCCAAGGGCTGACCGTCGGTGGGGACGATTACATCACCAAGCCGTTCTCCCTCGAAGAGGTCGTTGCTCGCATCCGCGCCGTACTGCGCCGCACTCGCCCCGTCGAAGGGGATGCCGCGGTTCTCAGCTACAAGGATCTCGAACTCAACGAGGATTCCTACGAGGTACACCGCGCGGGTCATCTCATTGATCTCTCCCCCACCGAGTTCAAGTTGCTGCGGTACCTCATGATCAACGCCGAACGTGTCGTTTCCAAGGTGCAAATCCTTGACCACGTCTGGGACTACAACTGGGATGGCGAAATCTCCATCGTTGAGTCCTATATCTCCTACTTGCGTCGCAAGATCGATTCTCCCGAGGCCTTGGGCATCACGGACAAGGACGAGGCGGCACTGATCGAACCTCTTATCCACACAAAACGCGGAATTGGCTACGTGTTGCGCTCCGGGAAGTAAGCAACCCCAACACTCATGACTCCCAAGTTCCGTCCCCGCACAACGAGCACGCTGAGTTTCCGCTTGGTTTATACCTTCGTTATGCTCATGATCATTGTGGTGACAGCGGTCAGTTCAATCGCCGTCACCATTTATCAGCGCTATCTAGTTCAGAGCATTGACGACGCCCTCACCGTCTCAGGCCGCGTGGTGGCGGTTCAAATTATTGACGACCTGCGCCGCTCCGGCGATAGCTCCAATGACAACATCATGTTGTCGGATTACTACATCAATGCCGTTCTGCAAGAGCAAGCCGGCCAGACGTACATCGGTAAAGAACGCATCGCTCCTCAAGTGCTCGAGCAGTACGGAACCCCAGCCAATCCTGACCAGCTTCTCACCACACTCGACAAGACCCCTCGAACAGTCCAGGGAACCATACCTGGTGAACAGTGGCGAGTCATCGTTCTTCCCATCGCCGAAAGGAACCTGCTGGATCTTAAGCAGACCATCGGCGCCGTGATTATTGCCCGCCCCCTCAGTCCGGTCCTCGACGCCGTCGCCCTCATGACACGGCTGTTGCTCTTCGTGGGTCTGTCCGTTGTTGCCGTCGGAACTGTGGTGACATGGCTGACGGTCCGCCACCATCTCCGGCCCCTGCGCCGTATCGAGCACGCCACTCATGCGATCGCCGCCGGCGATCTGTCACGTCGTGTGCCAACGGGCCAGGAGGGTAGCGAAGTGAGCATGCTCGCCGACTCCATCAACGTCATGTTGGCACAGATTGAGCATGCCTTTGCGGACAAAGAACGCTCCGAGACGAAGATGCGCCAATTCATCTCCGACGCCTCTCACGAGCTACGTACCCCGCTCGCCACCGTGCGTGGATATGCCGAGCTGTACCGGCTGGGCGGAGTGCCTCAGGAGCAGATCACTCCAACGATGGGGCGTATCGAGTCCGAAGCCCGGCGTATGAGCCGTTTGGTCGAGGACCTTCTCCAACTCGCCCGACTGGACGAGGGCCAGTCACTTCAGCGCGACGAAGTGAACATCACAGCCGTCTGCAGCAACGCCCTGTCCGATATGCACGCGCGCGACCTCACACGGGAACCCACGTTGATTAGTTTGGACGGCGGCAAGGCCGACGACGTCGTCATCATGGCCGATAAAGACAAGGTCACCCAGGTTGTCACCAACCTTCTCGGCAACGTGTTGACCCACACCCCACCCGGAACCCCCACTGAGATCGCGGTGGGGATGGGAGCCCCCAATGAAGCAATCATTGAGATCCGCGATCATGGACCCGGCGTGCGCATGGAGGATGCCGAGCATCTCTTCGAAAGGTTCTACCGCACTGACTCGTCGCGGTCACGCGCTTCGGGTGGCTCCGGCTTGGGAATGGCTATCGTCGCTGCAATCATGGCGGCCCACGGCGGAACCGCACGAGTAGCCCCGACCGAAGGCGGCGGCTTGACCGTGCGCCTTACCTTCCCCACGGGGATCACCCCAGAAACACCACCCCCAGCGCCCGAAGCTCCAGCAAAACCAGCAGCACGAGGGTTGCGGGTACCGTCAAAGGGTCGGAAGACGGAGTAGCGCGGAAACGTAGGAAACGTGGCAGGGCGACTGGCGGCTACGCGGCGCCGTCGTCGTCAGATCCCCAGACACGTAACGTTCTCGGCATCGCCTGACGGTTTTTCTTCGGGAAAATGCGTTACTTGATGCGAAAAACGTTATACGTGCAACACGAAACCAAGGGCTGGCCGCAGCGAAACCTACTCAGGCGCGGGTGGATCGAATGGCGAACTGCCGTCTTCCTCAACCGGGTGAGGGGTGCCCTGTTCCAGCATCATCGTGATGGCGTGGAATGCGCGATCCATAAAGTGTTCGGCTTCCTCACCTTCCAACGCGTACATCGGCTTCCCGATGAAAAGGAACACCTCACTCCCCACTTTGGGGAACGCGGCACCCACGGGCATGGCCTCATGACCGCCGGACATCGCAATTGGAACGAGCGGAATCCCCGCCTTAATTGCCAAAGCAGCAGCGCCCGGCTTAGGTGTACCCATCTTGCCGTCACGCGAACGAGTGCCCTCGGGGAACACCAGGATCGGCACGCCTGCACGAAGGAGGCGGCCGGTCATTCCCGCGGCGGGGCCGGGGCGCTTGCTCTTGCGCTCAATGGGGTACGTATTAAAAAAGAGCGATGTCAACGAGGAGATGAACTTGCGACGGTAAAAGTAGTCGGCGGCCGCGCCTGTGGCCAGGCGTTCGGTCAACGAGTCAGGAAGCAGCGAAAATACCATCGGAGCGTCGAGGTGAGACGAGTGGTTGGGGATCATCACGAACCCGCCTTCGAGATCCGCCACATTGTCCTCGCCCAGGACAGTCGGGCGAACCACCGTGGAAATCACCGGCCTGGTGATGAACCGGCGGACCAACTGGCGGCGCTTTGCTCGTCCCTTATTCAGATAGGGATCGAGTGGCTCCAAGTTCTCAGCCATCTGACTCAGTCTCGACTCTTATTGATCCGCATGGTCACCGCGTCGACGCCCTTGCGTGGCGCAAACTTGATGAGCGCTGCGATGAACTTATAACGCTTGGAGGGAACCGAGTAGGTTTTGCCTCGGTCGACGTCGTTGAGACACTCGCGCACGATCCTGTCCGCGTTGAGCCATAGGAAACCTGGCAGGCTAGAGGTCTTCTTTCCCGCCCTCTCGTGGAACTCCGTACGCACCCAGCCCGGCATAAACGTCACCACTTGGACGCCTGCCGGAGCAAGCTCGATGGCATATGACGTGGACCATACCCGCACCAGCGACTTAATTGCCGAATAAAGGCCCATCGAGACAAGGCTTGAAACCGACGCGGTATTGATGATGACTCCATGGCCGCGTTCTTTCATAGCGGCGCCAGCTACAGCACCAAGCCGAACGGGAGTCGTAGCCATGAGATCAATACCGTCAATGAGCGGTTGGGTATCCGTGGTGGCTAGCTTGTGGTACAAACCTTGCCCGGCATTATTCACGAACACGTCGATCGGGGAGTCACTACTGCCCAAACGCTCTGCAACATCCGCGATGCCCTGTTCTAGTGAGAGGTCCGCGCGAAGAATCTCGCACTCGACCCCATACTGAGCTTCAATATCACGCTTCGTTGAGTCGAGACGATCCTGCGAACGCGCCACAAGAACCGGACTGCAGCCGCGCGCGGCCAATGCCTTGGCAAACGCCAGGCCAATGCCTGATGTACCACCAGTGATGAGCACTCGCCCATGCAACGGGGAGGCGCCAGAACTGCTCTTGGAGATTCTCACGTAACTACGTTAGTTCACATCAGGCCCGAGCCGTGCGATTTCGTGCAGTTTCGGAACAGGAGTTGGAAATCTCCAGGAGAGCATTACCCTTGGTAGACGCTCCAAATTCCCGAATTATCAACGGAAAATCTCTCATTCCCGGACAAAAAGTGTTGAGACTCTCGACAAAGACGAAAAGAGATAGGTGCGTGTCACAGTGAGAGTCATCTATTCCACAAGCAGCGGAAGAAAGAGCTGGTCGCACCGACACCATTATCTATTTCTCCTTCTCACGAGGCTTATGAGCGATTTGGAATCTGCACACCTAGTACTAGAATCGCGAGAGCTATAGCGCTGGGCGTAACGAACGGCGAAAATGGCATCACCGTTGAATACGATGTGAACATAGGAAAAACCATAGCGGCAGGCGGTTGGCAAGCTGCCGCTGGCTCATTGGTCCACGCAGGAACGTTGAGCAACAGTCCAATATCCAGGCGTTGAGCAGTAAGTTCACGTCGAACAGACGAATACGATCGTGCAGAGAAATGAGGGAGTCTTATGCACAGCGATGTCCCGCAGTGGCTCGTTCAAGCCTTTGTGCGCTCTGCCCAGGCTGCTGGATCTACCGAGTCCAAAGAGCAATTAGCTGCGGTCTGCCACAGCCTTATCGAGGCATGGTCGAGCAATGACCGAAAATATCACGGGCTTCACCACGTGGTAGAACTACTCACTCGAGTGGAGACTCTCCTGCCAGAGACTGGCGATCCCGCCCTCGTTCGCCTCGCAGCATGGTTCCACGGAGTCTGCTTTTCTACATCGGAAGAAGCAACATATAGGAACAACGGCGGTGAAAACGAGGAAGCATCGGCATTGTTTGCCGAAGCTAAGCTGTACGAGCTTGGAGTGGATCCCGACAAGGCCCGTCGCGTTGCCACTCTCATCCGATCTCTGCGCGTGAAACCTACAGCCTCTCCAACAGAAACCTCACGATTCCAAGCCATTGATATCGATGAGCAGGCACTACGCGACGCTCACCTCGGAACCCTGGCAGTAGAACCCCAAAAGTACAAGCGCTACTTGGAGCTCGTCAGGGAAGAGTACGAGCATATTCCACGCGAAGACTTTCTCCGGGCTCGTCGTGCCATCATCACCAAACTGCTATCGCGACGCCAGTTATTTGTTACCCCTCTGGCTCGCCAGTGGGATGAATCCGCTCGCGAAAATCTAGCCGCCGAACTACAGCGGCTCAACGAGGTATTACCCGAGTGCGACGCAACGACGCATCCTGCAGCGGGAGTCCCCGAACATCAATCGCCCCAGACGGATCGTTTGGGCGAAGCAGACCGCTTGGGCCAGGTGGATCGCGCAACACAGCCCCCTCGTGAACAGGCCAAGCCACTCAGCGAGGGAACCTCGGCCAAACCCAACGCCATCGACTCCCTGCTGAATGCCTCCCAGGACGAGGAGGCTGCCGAACGAGCTGCTGCCGAAAAGGAAGCGGCACGGCTCGCCCAGCTTCAGTCTGAGACAGCAAGCCAGCTTAGCCGCAAGGACACATTATCCAGTTTGGAATCCTGCGCAGATAAGTTTGATCCGGGCGTCAGGGAGTCCGCCGCGCTAACTCCAGAGCAGAAGCGCCAACGCAGACGTGAGCAAATCGCAGCGCAGATGCGCCAGCGCATTGAGGAGCGCCATCGAGCCGCGGACACGGCACGCATGGAACGTGTGCACGAGGCTGAGCGTGCCGCACAATCCGAGGCAACGAGAGCAACCGCTACGCCGAACACACCTTCAACGGAGCACACCGGGGCAGCACACGCGGCCGAAACCAAGCTCCCCTCACTCACGCCTGACGCTCCTCACGGTTCTCCCACGAAGCCCGCGGGAACAGAAACTTCTGCGATAGCTAATCCCTCCGAGGGGATACAACCTTCTGAGGGTGTTAAGCCTTCTGAAAGCGTTAAGCCTTCCGAGGAAGCCAGATCTTCCGACCAATTCAGGCGGGATCCCATCGCGGTACCACCCACAGCCGCCGAACAACCCGCGCCGGATAGGCGCCCCGGGGTTGAACAGGCACATCCAGAACACGGCCCAAGCGCTACATCTCCCGCGAGCCCTGATCGCAGGCCACTTCCGCCTCACTCGAAAAAACCCGATGGCACACCCGTAACCCCAGCTTCCGCAGTGGAATCACCACAACGCGTGTCCATATGGGAACGTTTAAGTGACTCGCCCCTCTCGGCCAACACACCAGAATGGATCGACGACGACCCCTCCGACTATCACGACACTCACGTCCCCACAGACGATCTAGTTCGTGGCATCCCCCATTTCACCGACGACGACGATGTGAAGGCCACCGGTATTCTCAATGTCCCAACCCACGGCATTGAGAAAGAGCCCGATCTCTAGGGAAGCTCAACCCTCTGGCCACCCTCTCCCTTCGGAGAGGTAACGGATCTTCAGACAGGTAACGGGTTCGGGACTCTCCGCCGGGTTCGACTATCTGCGGATCTGTTACCTCTCCGGGAAGCGTCAAGAACAAGAAGCGGGCCCGGGAACTTCCGATATGGAAGTTCCCGGGCCCGACTGTTGAGCGATATTTAGCTCTTAGGGCTAGACCGATCTTTCGATCAGTACATGCCGCCCATGTCGCCCATGCCAGCGCCAGCATCCGGAGCAGCCTTCTCCGGGATGTCAGCAACGACGGCCTCGGTGGTCAGGAAGAGACCAGCAATGGAGGCAGCATTCTGAAGAGCGGAGCGGGTCACCTTGACCGGATCCATAACACCAGCAGCCAGCAGGTCGACGTACTCGCCTGTGGCCGCGTTCAGGCCGAAGCCCTTCTCCAGGTTGCGGACCTTCTCCACAACGACGCCGCCCTCAAGGCCAGCGTTCACTGCGATCTGCTTGAGCGGAGCCTGGATGGCGATCTTGACGATCTGAGCACCGGTTGCCTCTTCGCCCTGGAGATCAAGGTTCTCGAAGGCTTCCTCAGCAGCCTGGATGAGAGCAACGCCGCCACCGGCGACGATTCCCTCTTCCACGGCGGCCTTAGCGTTGCGGACGGCGTCCTCAATACGGTGCTTGCGCTCCTTGAGCTCAACCTCAGTCGCGGCACCAGCCTTGATGACGGCCACGCCACCGGCGAGCTTCGCGAGACGCTCCTGCAGCTTCTCAGTGTCGTACTCCGAGGTGGAGTTCTCGATGAGGGTCTTGATCTGAGCCTTGCGGCCTTCGAGCTGATCCTCATCGCCAGCGCCCTCAACGATGGTGGTCTCATCCTTGGTGAGAACGACCTTGCGCGCGCGGCCGAGCAGATCGAGATCGGCGGTCTCCAGCTTGAGGCCGACGGTCTCGGAGATAACCTGACCACCGGTGAGGATGGCCATGTCCTGCAGCATTTCCTTGCGGCGATCGCCGAAGCCCGGGGCCTTGACGGCGGCGGACTTGAAGGTGCCACGGATCTTGTTAACAACCAGGGTGGTGAGAGCCTCGCCCTCGACGTCCTCGGCGATGATGAGCAGCGGCTTGCCGGTCTGCATAACCTTCTCGAGGATAGGCAGGAGATCCTTAACGTTGGAGACCTTGGTGTCCACGAGCAGGATGTAGGGATCCTCCAGGACGGCTTCCTGACGCTCAGTGTCGGTCATGAAGTACATGGAGAGGAAGCCCTTATCAAAGGACATGCCCTCGGTGAGCTCCAGCTCGAGGCCGAAGGTGTTGGACTCCTCGACGGTGATGACGCCTTCCTTGCCAGCCTTGGTCATGGCCTCGGCAATGGCAGCACCGATCTCGGGATCGCCAGCGGAGATGGAGGCGGTAGCAGCAATCTGCTCCTCGGTCTCGATTTCCTTGGCGTCAGCCAGCAGACGCTCGGTGATAGCGGCAACCGCGCGATCGATACCCTTCTTCAGGGCGATCGGGTTGGAGCCAGCGGCAACATTACGCAGGCCTTCGTGGACCAGTGCCTGTGCCAAAACGGTAGCGGTGGTGGTGCCGTCACCAGCGACATCGTCGGTCTTCTTGGCGACTTCCTTCACCAGCTCAGCGCCGATGCGCTCGTAAGGATCCTCGAGATCGATTTCCTTAGCAATGGACACACCATCGTTGGTGATGGTGGGGGCGCCCCACTTCTTGTCCAAAACAACGTTGCGGCCCTTAGGGCCAAGGGTCACCTTCACGGTATTCGCGAGAAGGTTGAGCCCGTTCTCCATGCTGCGACGAGCTTCCTCGTTGAATGCAATGGTCTTTGCCATAGCTTCTAGTTCCTCCCATTGGGACGGTAGATCGCCAGCCGGTGCCCGCGACGGACGACGCCCCGCCCGCCGGTCACGTCCCGACAAGCACGGCGCCTCACCAACTGTGAGACTTTGTCACTCTCACGGCAAGAGTGCTAACTAGAGTTTGGCACTCTCGGGCCGAGAGTGCAAGACAAGAAGACTGTGTCATACACCCTTTCACCGCGAGCGCACACACCGCCTCCACACACGGCACAGGTCACGAGTCCCGCCGCCCACCGAGCATCACCACACTCAACGTGGGCAATCAGAAACGTTAGCGGTAGTGCGTCGTCGTCGACCAGAAATAGACGTGAGCCCCGGACTCCTGATCACTCAAGAACTCGGGGCTCACTCACAGCTATTCACACGTCGAAACCGACGAACGTTTAGCCGAACTCTCCTGCAAGAACGACGACGACAGCAATGCCGCCTTCCGCCTCGCCGCCCATAACGACGTGGTCGGCATCCTGTGGGATCCCCAGCACTCGGGCCACCTCGTTGGCAGTGGCGGCGAAGGTCTCGTCGGGATAGAAGACCTGCGTCAGCGCCGAATCTCCACCCCAGTAGTTGCCGGTCGCAACATCCACAAATCCCGCATTCCACAAAATCTCCTGATTCACAGCCGCGTAACCCTCAACATCAGACGAGTTGAGGATCTCCACGGGGAGATCAAAATTCGGGGGCTCGGTGGGGGTCTCTGTGGGAGACGGAGTTTCCGACGCACTAGTGGACGTGGGCGCCGGTGACTGCTCAGCCGTTGCCGTAGCCCCCGGCATCTTCGGCAAAGAAGAACCATGAGATCCTGCCCACTGCACCGCACCCCAACCAATTAGCGGGGCTAGCACGATGACAGCCACAAGGGCGATCCACCACTTTGCGTTCGACTCCTTGCGCCGATGCGCCCCACGAACCGTGCGGGTAGCTGCGAGTTCATCGAACTCATCTGCGGGATACTGATTCTCTGCCACGGCGCTAGCCTATCGCGTCGCCTACACTATCGTCGCCGCGAACCGACCAAGAGTTACGATCACCATGCCTTTCGGCCGCGCGTTGGGCACGAAGCCGTCGCAAACGCCGGATCAACTCGGGATTCTCCATAAGCGCCTCGGGTTTATCAACGAGGCGTCCGAGTACCAAATAGTAGTGCGCCGGAGTCATGCCGAGTGTAGCAATGGCATCGTTCTTCTTCGCGGCGCGGCCGGTCCAGTTGCGCTCAAACTCCAAGATGGCAAGTTCTTCACTGGAGAGGTCAGCCGAGAGGGCGCGGGTTGGCTGAGCAGCCGCGGATCGTTCTCCGCTGGTTGTGGCTGTCGGTTCTTCACCAATCGGGGTGGTCGGTTCTTCACTGGTCATAACTGAACACTCTCCTCCGCGTAGGCCGCTTAGGTTTGGGCTGAAGTGTGCACCCACAGGAGGGGCCAAAATAGAAAAACAAGCTTACCGGAGCACCTGAAAAGCTGGCTACGCCCCCGCGCAACCACACAGCCGCGTAGTCTTAAACCCATGCAGCCTCTTTCTGAGATTATCGATCCACAGTGGGCCGCGGCACTGGAGCCGGTCGAGCCCGACATTCGACACATGGGCGAGTTTCTTCGCGCAGAGCTAGCCGCAGGGCGCGAATATCTGCCCGCGGGGAAGAACATCCTGCGCGCCTTTACCTACCCGATGGATTCGGTGAAAGTGCTGATCGTGGGCCAAGATCCCTATCCCACCAAGGGACATCCGGTGGGTCTGAGCTTCAGCGCGGATCCACACGTACGCCCGTTCCCACGTTCGCTCGTCAATATTTTTCAGGAGATGCACGACGACGTCGGCACACCCATGCCTTCCACTCCCGACCTCACGCCGTGGTGCGATCGTGGCGTCATGCTCCTCAACAGGGTGCTGACGGTGGAACCGGGGAAGTCGGGCTCGCATCGCGGTAAGGGCTGGGAAAAGGTCACCGAGCACGCCATCCGCGCACTGGCGGCACGCGAAAAGCCGCTGGTTGCGATCTTGTGGGGGCGGCCAGCTCAGGAATTGCGACCGCTGTTGGGCGACACGCCCGTGGTGATGTCTCCGCACCCTTCACCACTGTCCGCAAGCCGGGGATTCTTCGGGTCACGGCCGTTCTCCACTGCTAATCAGCTATTGGTGGACCAGGGAGCCGAGCCGATCGACTGGCAGCTGCCATAAGCCTGTTCTCCGGCGCCCTCGAGGGCATTCTGCACGCCCTGCGGGGCGTTTACTCGAGACGTCATCCCGGGGCTAATATCCCGGGGCCAATATTCCAGGGACCAATTGGAGAATGGACGTCTATGTCGAGAACTGAGTGCTACGTCAGCTTCCGGGGGCTCAATTCTCGACGGGACTGTCCATTCTCCAATGGATAGCATCACTCAATAAAGAAACGCGCGGATAATTGACCGCCCGCACAGCCTCCTTCATGCAAGAATCTGTCAAGCACGCTTGACGTCAAGCGTGCTTGACTTGTAAAGTCTCTTTTACAAGCAGTTGAGTATTTCACCGGAAAGAGGTGCAACATGAACCAAGAGAACAACCTTCCCAACCACGGCATGGCCGAACAGCACAGGAAAGCAACGGAACCCATGGACGACGTTGCCGAGGTCATTGAGGATGCTCCCGAAGAGCGGGACGCGCGGTTCCGCTTCGGCGTCGCCAAATTCGGGAGCCGGAAGCGGTCAGCCTTCACCGTCGCTTTACCGGGCGGTATCGCTCTGGCGGCCGCGATCAGTGCCGTCCTCACGTCTCTTGGACCCGACTTCCAGAGGCTCACCTGGGCTGGGGCCTTCGCCATCATGTTGGCATTCATGCTCCCTCCCTGCGTGATGGGAATCTGGATAGCTATCGTTGATCGTGACACCATTCGCGGGGCAAACCAGTCTCCCGAGTACAACGTGGAGAACACCTGGTTCACCAACGCCTCGGCAACAACGGCCCATTTCACCTTCGGAGCCGCCGGCATCGGTTCCGCCATTGCAGGTTTCGCATTCCCCGATGCTTCAGCGGTCTCGTTCACGCTTCTCGGAGTTTGTTACTTCATGATCATCATCTTGGGCGCGGCATACTTCTGGGAGAGGAGCCACTAACCCATGGACAATCACCTACCCGATCTCCGTACGTCCAAGGGATGGTCCCAGCAACGCCTCGCCGACGAACTTGGCGTCAGCCGCCAGACCATCATCTCCATCGAAAAGGGTCGCTTTGATCCTTCTCTTCCCCTCGCTTTCCGGATCGCGAGGACATTCAGTTGCTCGATCGAGGACATCTTTTCTCCCGACGACGACGCCTGATACCAGGCCGAATACAGGGCCGACGACGTCCGGGAGTAACAAACACCCGAAGGCAGGCAACGTCGTCGTCCCAGAAAATAGCAACCCTCCCACCCGACATCGCGAGAATGAACTCTCGTGCGGCGCGCGCCGTCGTCGTTGCTATTATTCAATCCATGTCTGATGCGTTGATCCTGAAGCTGACCTGCCCCGACCGATCCGGAATCGTACGCGCCGTAAGCGGTGCCATTACGGAACTCGGCGGGAATATTACTGAGTCGCAGCAGTACGGAGATCCGTCGTCCGGTAACTTCCATATGCGCGTAGAGACCGAAGCCATTGCCGATCCGGAGGGGTTCCGCAACCGGATGACGTCCATGGGCGAGGCCCTCAACATGACGTGGGAGCTGAATAGCAAGGATCGCAAGCTCCGCACGATCATCATGGCATCGAAAGAAGCGCACTGCCTCTCCGACCTGCTCTATCACGTCAATGAAGGGCTGATCCCGATCGAGGTCGCCGCGGTGGTAGCCAACCACGAAGTCCTTCGCCCACTCGCCGAGTTCTATGGCGTGCCGTTCGTCTACATCCCCGTCACCAAGGACACCAAGCCCGAAGCCGAGGCAGCCCTCATGGACGTCATCGCCACGCACGACGCCGAACTCGTTGTCCTCGCCCGCTACATGCAGGTTCTTTCTGACAAGGTGTGCGCGGCGATGGAAGGGCGGATCATCAACATCCATCACTCGTTCCTACCGTCGTTCAAGGGTGCCCGCCCCTACGCCCAGGCGCATGCGCGCGGCGTGAAGCTCATCGGTGCCACAGCCCATTACGTCACCCCGGACCTTGATGAGGGCCCGATCATCGAGCAGGATGTGGTGCGAGTGAAGCACTCGGATACCGTGACGGACATGGTCGCGCAGGGCCAGGACGTGGAGCGCCGCGTGTTGACGCGGGCTGTGCGCTGGCACGCCGAGCATCGCGTACTACTCAACGGCAGCTCCACCGTGGTGTTTGCTTAAGTTGGCGCTTAGGGGCCTTAGGGTCCCGGGTTCTTAGGAGCCTTTCAGCCTCTTAGGGGCTTTCCAGGCGAAGGTGTTACCGTCGAGTATGAGCACCGTTGTTATTACCGTGCGCGGGCAGGCCGAATCACGCACCGCACCCGAGATCGCAACCCTCCACGTCAGCGTTGAGTTTGACGGGACGGAGCGTAGCGAGGTGGCGGCGCGGACCATAAGGCTCGGCGAGGTGGTCCGCGGCGAGATCGAGCAGCTTGTGTCGTCTGGCGCTGTGTCCGAGTGGTCCAGTGACCAACTAAGTGTCTGGTCCTCGCGGCCCTGGAACGACGACGGCGAACAGCTCCCCCTTGTTCACACCGCCTCTTTGACGTTCCGGGTAGTGTTTGCGGGCCTGTCCAAACTCTCGGGTTGGGTTTCCGCGATTGCCGAGCGCGAAGGCGTGAAGATTGGCGGCATCACCTGGGATGTAACGCTGGAAAGCCGGAAGCAAATTGAGCGCGACACGGCAGGCCAAGCTATAGCCGACGCCGTTGAGCGTGCATCCGCCTACGCCCGGGCGATCGGAAAGAAGACAGTCACTCCCGTCCAGATCGCCGACGTCGGTCTTCTCCAGGATTCCTTGACGGAATCCGCGGGACTGAAGCTGGCTCGCGCCACCGCGTATTCGGGCGGTACTAACGTCACGCTCCGACCCGATCCTGTAGTTGTGTCAGCTGCGGTAGAGGTTCGATTCGAGGCTGAATAGGTCGGGTTCGCCCCTCACCGCAAGCGCAGTACCTTTGGATCCACCGGGGTTCTGAGGGTGTAGAAGATCTGCGGCATACCGATAGCCCCCGCATCTTCTTCTTTAATAACGACGGCGCCCTCGCGCACCTCCGCAATTCTCACGTCAAGGATCCGACCATCATCAGCTGAATAGACGTAACGCTCGGCTAGGTAGCTGAGTCCGAGATCATCAAGCACACTTTCGGCATCGAACCAGTCAACAATGCCCGTGCGCTCCCAGCCAAAGTGATCAACGGCAACAAAGCCCTCACCACGCTCTTCGATCCAGCCCAGCAGTTCGCCGTCGCCCTGTCGGCGGTGCTCGAATCTTTCATTGCTCATGGGCAAAGCATAGCGGGCCGGCTGGCGGCGACATGTCCAGCGCTTAGCTACCTCGAGCTCATTGGGCAACTCCATCCATTCCGATGTTTTCCTTGAATCTATCCATGCGTTTTCCTTGAATCTACTCCGATGTTTTCCCATCAGTCGCCATGGCACCTCTGCATACGCAAGAACTGATCAAGGCGCTACCGGACTTCGTCGTCGTCGAGTAGTGAGACGTCAAGACAGTAAGCTCAACGGGTGCACATAAACCCAAATCCCGAGCATCCAGATCTGAGCACTGAGCAGTCCGCATGGCTGCTCCGCGCCGTCGGTCCCGTCGCGGTTGTTAAGGATCTCAGCTGGGAGACCACCGCCTCGCGCGTCTGGCACCTTCGCGACTCCCACGGCACCGACCTCATTCTCAAGGTGGCCGGACCACCGATGGAGAAACACATCGCGAGAGAAATCCGGGCGCACGAAACAGCAGCACGGGAACTCAGTGGAACAGGTGACGCTCAGCAGTTAGTTGCCGGAGATTCCCGCCTTGGCGTGCTAGTTCTGACGTATCTACCGGGTCAGCTCGTCGAGGGAACAGAGCTTGAGTTCGATTCAGAGGTCCATTTTCAAGCGGGCCAGCTGCTTGGGCGCCTTCATCGGCAGGGTTCCCAGGTTGCGCCGCCCCAAGCTGCCCACTCCCAGGC
>JBDIAV010000032.1:0-28237 GCA_039812645.1 Actinomycetaceae bacterium | reverse complement strand
CCGGAGGTCGCAGGTTCAAATCCTGTCCCCGCCACTAGAAAAGGCCCCTGACCAGTAGAAATACGGTCAGGGGCCTTTGTTTTGTATTCGCCCTTCCGGCCTACTACCCGTGGAATACATCTTTATTACACGGATATCGGGGCGGGCAGTGGCAAGGATGCAGTGGCGAGGATGCGGGTTGGCAGTAGGCCAGGACCGCGCCCTGGATGCGGGCCTGTGCGGTAATAGGGCTCATTGCTCGGCTGCTGAGGGCGGATGGTTGGTACGGTCGGGCAATGCAGTCAACCAAAGATCGCGTCAATGCGTATGCTTGATGGCCTGATGAATATGTTTCTGTATATTGCCGCAGCTCTGAGCGTCGTTGGTGCCGCTGGCATCGCCCCAAATGTGGCCACCCTGGACGAGATCCCTTCTACTACCGAGAACCCACCCACGGAATACCGCCGCGAGGAAGGCTTTGGCAAAGCATGGCTGGATGTGGATGGCAACTATTGCGATACCAGAAATGACATTCTTGGGCTGCAACTGACAGATATTGAGTATGTTCCGGTGGATCAGGCACCCTCCCGGTGTCGCCGCGCTACCGTCGCCACCGGGATCCTCGATGATCCCTACAGCGGTCGGCGCATTGAGTTCACACGCGAGAATCCCACCGCGGTCCAAATCGATCATCTTGTCCCACTCTCGTGGGCATGGCAGAACGGTGCGTGGAAATGGACCCCGGAGGAGCGCATCTCTTTCGCCAATGACCCGGAGAATTTGCTTGCGGTGGATGGTGCTACCAACCAAAGCAAGGGGAACAAGGGGCCCTCGCGGTGGCTTCCGGACAATGAGGGGTTCCGCTGCGAGTACGCCGAGCGTTTCACTAATATGGTGGCGACGCATGATCTGTCATTGCCCAATGACGATCGCGCCGCCCTCACCTCTATCCTCTCCGACTGTGAATCCGGTGCCGTCCCGAGTCTTGATCCCTCTGGTCACGGACAGAGTGGCGGCGGGAATGGACAGGGCACGAGCACAGACGCCCGCGGAGGTGAAGGCGACGCGAGCGGCGAGCAGGGGAGCGGCGCCGAATTTGATGAGGAATTCACTCATGGTGCGATTGGTGTAGCGATACTAGTGCTTGCCGCGCTCTCGGCAGTTATGCGTCGGACAGCAAAGCGTAGGAACGGGGGAAACAGAAGTAGACGTCGCCCACGCCGCTAGGTCAATGGCTGGGTAAACGGATACCGCTCTCTATGGTTCCCGCAGAGATGTCGGCCCCATTGGTTCAGTAAGACTTGTGGTAGTTCACTGTTTTTCCCGGCCACAACCTTTACTGGTTGCCGGAATGTTCACTGGTTCGTGGGGGTCGGAATGCCGCATGCGGTGCAGGATGTCACCGTGGTGGCCACATGGGAAGTCAACAGAGCATAGGGGATGCGTCAGGGGCATGAAAGATTACCCCAATGTCCGATAACCGCCAGAACGCAGCCGTGAGATCTGGTGTACTCGACCCATGGTCACCGTGAGCATTTCCTCCGACGCTCTTTTTGAGGAGCGGTATCGTGCCATATCCGCTCGCGATACCCGTTTCGACGGCCAGTTTTTCACCGCCGTCACTTCGACGGGAATCTATTGCCGTCCCTCCTGCCCGGCGCGCACACCCAAACCTGAGAACGTCCGATTTTTCCTCACCGCGGCCGCTGCCCATGAAGCCGGATTCCGGGCCTGCAAGCGATGCCTGCCCGACTCCACTCCCGAGAGTCCCCAGTGGAACATCCGTCGCGACACCACGGGCCGAGCGATGAGACTCATCGCCGACGGCGTCGTCGACCGCGAAGGAGTTGAAGGTCTCGCCACCCATCTTGGTTTTACCCCGCGGCACATTCACCGCCTGCTGACCGCCGAACTTGGCGCGGGCCCGCAGGCACTTGCCCGTGCACACCGCGCGCAGTCTGCACGGCTGCTGCTGGTGAGCACGGACCTATCGATGGCCGACGTCGCCTTCGCCTCTGGATTTGGTTCTGTGCGTCAGTTCAACGAGACGATCGCCGCAGTTTACGATCTTAGCCCGCGTGAGCTGCGCGCCCAGGCTTCCAGCAATGAGGCCTCCACGCGCGACTCCTCCGGACGTATCCTCCTTAACATCACACTTCCCGTTCGGCGTCCTTTCGATGCGCGCGGCATTTTCGAGTTCCTTGCGGCGCGTGCCGTGCCTGGAGTTGAATCTTTCTCTATCGACGACGACGCCCGCCTCCTTTACGCCCGCACCCTTCACCTCCCTGGCGGTCCAGGTGCCTGCGAGATCATAGCCAATGCTACGACGGAAGACGTCAGTGCTCGATTGGAGTTGGCGTCTCTAAGCGACGTTGTTCCTGCTGTTTCGCGCATCAGGCGATTGTTCGATCTTGACGCGGATCCGATTGCTATCGATGAGGCGTTGGCTCGTCACCCACTGCTCGCCGCTCTGGTGCGTTCCATTCCTGGAATCCGACTCCCGGGCGCAGTTGACGCTGAGGAGATGGTGGTGCGTGCTCTTGTTGGGCAGCAGATCTCGGTGAGAGCAGCCACCTCACATCTGGGGAGGCTGGCTGAGAGGTTAGGTTCCAGCTATGAATCGTCAATCGAAGGCCTCACCACACTTTTCCCAATGTCATGCCAGATTGCTGAGGGGTTGCCGGAATCAGACGTAACAGACAAGGATCGTCCGTTGCGTTTGCCCACGCAGTCGGTTAACGCTATTCGCAGCATGTGCCAGAAAATAGCCGCTGGCCAATTGGACATTCATACCGGCATGGCCCCCGAAAATCTTCGCGAGCTTCTTATTGAGCAACCCCGCATCGGGCCGTGGAGCGCCTCTTACATTACGATGCGTGTGCTAGGTGATCCGGACATGTGGTTAACGGGCGATGTAGCCCTGCTGGCAGGCGCCAAGCGGCTTGGCATTCTTGCGAATGATATCCCTACTCACACGGGGCATCGTGTGCTTGCTGAGAAAGCATCCGAGTGGGCGCCGTGGCGGTCCTACGCCGCATTGCACCTGTGGTCGGTTCCTTGAGGGTCTCTCAGCGGCAAGCCGTGCCGTATACGGCACGGGATGTTACTCCCAAGGCCGCCTAGGAAATCCACAGTGCACGTGGGATGTGGTAGAGCCGTGTAACGCCGCACTAATGTCCGATAACCGCCAGAATAGACTGTCCGTATCTGCTGTACTTGTTATATAGCCGTGAGTTACCTGCGAATCCCTTCTCCGAGGAGTCACAATGACCGAAGTATTGTCCACCACTCTGACCACCCCGGATGGCCCGTTCAGTCTCCTCGCCGATTCCTCCGGAGCGGTTCTTGCTTCCGGCTGGACGGACAATCTCTCTGAACTGGTCGCGCTCATCCATGCGTCCATTCGCCCGCAATTTACCGATATCCTCCATTGGTCCGGCGAAGGAATGGACACAACTGCAGGCGAAGAAATGGCCTCGGCCACCACCAAAGCCATAGCTGTACCTACGGCTGAAGCCAAGGCGGTTCTCGAGCCGCTTCGTGCTGTTGTTGTCGACTATTACAACGGTGATCTGGACGCGCCGCGTCGTACGGCGGTACGCCAGTGCTCAGGGGAATTCCGCGAGCATGCGTGGGACGTTCTTCGTGATGTCACCCCTGGCATGCCCATCACCTACACCGAGTTTGCTGCTCGTGCCGGACGTCCGGCAGCAGTCAGGGCGGCAGCATCCGCTTGTGCAATGAATGCTGCCGCCCTGTTTGTGCCGTGCCACAGAATCGTACGATCCGATGGCAGCCTGGGCGGTTTTAGATATGGACTTGAAGTGAAGAGGAGCCTGCTGGCGCGTGAGTCTGCTTCACTACCGGGTGGTGAGTGAGCCTACTTCGCCATCGCTGTGAGATCACGGTCGCGAGTCTCTGGGATGAGACGGCAGGAAACGAACGTGAGGATCGCCATGGAGAGCAGATAGATGCCCACGTACCCGGGGCCGTACGTTGCCGCGAGCCAGGTGGCGATGAATGGCGCGACAGCCGCACCCAAGATAGACGACACATTGTAGGAGATCGCCGAACCGGTGTAACGCACGTTCGTGGGGAACAACTCGGGCAGGAGTGCCGACTGGATACCGAAGGTCAAGCCCATGAGGCTCATACCGATGAACATGAAGAGGGTCATCACCACGAGGTTGGCGTCCTCGCCGGTTCCCATGCGAGAGGGAGCGAGGAAAAGGCCGAAGGTGAGGCCAAAGAGGCCGATGGCGGCCGTCGTCGTCGACAAAAAGGCTTTGCGTCCGAAGCGATCGCCCAGGTACCCGGAGATGGGCACGAAGATGGCGAAGGCGACGATGGTCAGCAGCTGGATCTTCAAGAAGGTCTGGTAGCCGATGCCGAGGAAGCCCTCATCCGCGGAACCGATCGCGTAGGAGAGGATCCAGGTGGTCATGAGGTAGAACAGCGTGTAGGTGGTCAACATGAGGAAAGTTCCCTGGATGACCTGCTTCCACGAGGTGCGGAAGGTCTCAGCTACGGGAGCCTTGGCCACTTGGCCGCTCTCCTGAATGTGTTTGAACGCGGGGGTTTCTTCCAGCTTGAAACGCACCCACAGCCCAAGTGCAACGATCACCGCCGAGAAGAGGAAGGGGAGACGCCAGCCCCATACGAGGAAGGAATGGTTGGTCTCGGGGGTGGTGGAGTCGTAGCCCATGGTGAGCGTCAGGATGAGAAAGAAGCCGTTGGCCAGGAAGAAACCGATAGGCGCACCTAGCTGGGGCCACATTGAGTCGAAGCCGCGCTTGCCTGGGCGCGCGTTCTCACCCGCCAGCAGTGAGGCTCC
Source organism: Actinomycetaceae bacterium (assembly GCA_039812645.1). Lineage (GTDB taxonomy): Bacteria > Actinomycetota > Actinomycetes > Actinomycetales > Actinomycetaceae > Ancrocorticia. Next base: position 23,424 of record JBDIAV010000032.1, on the reverse strand, counting down.
GGACCATTCGCCGCCGAGGCCGAGGCCCTGGCAGAAGCGCATGATGGCGAGCAGGGCCGGGGCCCACAAGCCAATCTGGTACATCGTGGGTAGAAGCCCAATGACGACGGTTGCTATGCCCATGGTGAGGAGCGAAGCCACCAAAGTGGCCTTGCGGCCGACTCGGTCTCCGAAATGCCCGAAGAGTACGGAGCCGATGGGGCGCGCGACGAAAGCGACGCCAAAAGTAGCGAGAGAGGCAAGAAGAGCACCGGTCTCGCTGGTGGAGTGGAAGAAGAGAATCGGAAATACCGAAATCGCTGCGGTGGCGTAGGCGTAAAAATCATAAAACTCGATCGTGGTACCCACGAGTGAGGAAATGATAATACGAGCCCGCTCAGAGCGTCGTGGGCCAGTATGGTCCGCGGATGGTTGTGTAGTCATCGTTCGTGCGGTCATGGATAAAACGCTACGCCTGTAGTCCAGCATGTGAGTCGGGAGTGTTCGCATAATGACCCTCCAGGTGGGGTGCGGGCGCCGCGGTGGCCTAGAATTCAAGCGGCCCAACACCAACTTTTCGTAATAAAATCGCTGTCCAAGGCCGGGGTGGCGATTGCAGGAGAACGCAATGGCGAACGTCGTCGTTATTTACAACACTGTCACCGGGTTCTCCCGGACATTTGGTGAATGGATTGCCGAAGAGCTCGGAGCTGAGCTGGTTCCTTGTGCGGAGTCGAAGCGTCTGGACCTCCCTTCCTACGACCTCATCATCTACGGTGCTGGCGTGCGAATGTCTGCCATGCGTGGTTTTTCGGATTTCCGGAAGCAGCTGAAGGCGGCGGGTCTCGAGGATTCGGGGAAGGTTATCGTGTGGGCCAGTGGCGGCACCCCACAGACTCCCGAGCGCGACTGGAAGGTTCCTGCGAGCACCTTCACCAAGGAGGAACTGGCGAAGAGCCGTTACCCGTTCTTCTACTTTGAGGGCGGAGTGCGATACGAGGGTCTCAATCCCGTCGAGTACCGGCTGCTCAAGATCTTTTCCAAACGGGTCCAGAAGTACCGCCACCGCGGGGAGTGGGCGGCCGCCGTTGCTGACGAGATCGCGCAGGGATACGATCACTCCTCCCGCGATGCCATTGCGCCGCTTATCGTGAAGGCACGTGAGATCCTTGGAGAGGCGTGAGATGAGGCGTGTAGAAGTGACTCCCGAACCTATCACTGCGACGTTTGACGACGGCGGCACGACCGTCACCTATAGCCGCATGGGCTTGCCGTCGCGCCGCGCCTACGTGTTGGTACACGGTATCGGTATGGGGCGCGCGGTCTTTGCGCGGTTGGCTGCGGGGTTGAGGCACTCCGGGACCGTGTATGCGCTAGATCTGCCGGGCTTTGGAGATTCAATCTGCCCCGAAGACGCATGGACGATGGCTGATTTTGGCGATCTAGTCGCCCACTTCATCGAAGAGGTGGTCAAGGCTGGGCCGTCTGGCGGGGTTGGCGCCGAGGACATCGTGCTTATTGGACATTCGATGGGAACCGAGGTGGCGGTGGAATGCGAGGTGCGGCACCCGGGCCTTCTCGGTGCGCTTGTGCTTATTGCGCCCACGGTCAACCTGGATGAACGCCGGGCATGGCGCCAGATCTTCCGCATGATGCAGGACCTCTACGATGAGTCGCCACGTGTTCTCGCGAACGGCCTCATCCAGTATCTCAAGGCAAATACGCTGTGGTTCTTTACATCGTTGGGTGTGATGATGGACCACAAGGTGGAGGACCTCTTGCCTCAGATTTCTACGCCTACGCTGGTGATGCGTGGATCCGAGGACTGGGTGTGTCCTCGCACGTGGGTGGAGGAAGTCGCGCGGAGTATTCCTGGTGCGCAGTATACGGAGGCGCCGGGGCGTGGGCACGAGGCGATGATTCGTTCGGCGTCACCGGTGCTTGAGCTGCTTGAGAGTTTCCTGCCCAAGGGAATTGACGCCGTGAGTTGACGGACATCTTTCGACTGTTTGTGGGTGGGCGTCTAGAGTGGGGCCGTGATGGACTACCTCTCGGGTCTCATGATGATGGCTTCGCTGATTGTGGCACTAGGTGCACAAAACGTGTTTGTGTTGCGCCAGGGCGTGCTGCGTCAGCATACGGGACTCGTTATTCTCGTCTGCATCATCTCGGATGTCTTGCTGGTAGCCGTGGGTGTTGCCGGGCTTGGTCGGCTTATCAACGAGGTCCCGTGGCTGATGACCGCAGCGCGTTGGGGCGGTGCTCTTTTCCTCCTCACGTACGCGGGATTTGCCGTGCGGCGTGTCGTCCATCCTTCCCCGGAGGGATTGGCGGCCGGCCTCGCGGAGGCGGATTCCCTCGCGGACGGTGACCGCGGGAATGACAACGGTGGGGCAGGTAACCAGCGTCGTAGCGTGATGACCGTGGTACGTCCTTCGCGCGAGCTCGTTGCCATTCTCTTGCAGACACTTGCTTTCACCTGGCTCAATCCGGGCGTATATCTCGACACGGTGGTGTTGGTGGGTTCTGTTGCCGCGACCCACGGAGACGCTCGGTGGATCTTTGCCGCTGGCGCGATGACGGCAAGTGTCGTGTGGTTCTTGGCCCTTGGATACGGAGCCCAGTACCTCGGAAAGTGGTTGCGTACTCCGCGTGCTTGGCAGTACCTCGACGGCGGCATCGCGGCAATACTTGTGCTGGTCGCCGTTCTTCTCATCAAGGGCTAGCCCTCCCAATTCAACGGCTCAGGTAAGCCGCCCACCTATGAGGTGATCACTACCCGTCGGCTCCCGAATCCATGGCTGAAAAAAATATGAAAAAACTATTGCCAACAATGAAAGTTATGTGAATATACTGGTCATGCACAATGTCGTGTATGAGAGAAGGAGATATTCCATGAGCACAGAGAAGATCGTCATAGGTGTCGATGGGGGCACGACGGCGGTGAAGGCAGTGGCTTTCGACCTATCCGGTGGCATCCGGGCAACGCACCACGAATCCATCCCGGTTAACTACGGCAAGCGTGGCGAGGCTGAACAGGACATGGAGGCCATCTGGCAGGGAGTTGCGTCCTGCTTACGCGAGGTACGGGCGCAGTGCCCGGATGACGACGTCGTCGCTATCGGACTTACCGGACAGGGAGACGGAGCTTGGCTGGTTGATGAGGCCGGTGTCCCTACTCGCCCCGCGGCCACCTGGCTCGATGGCCGCGCAGCTAGTCGCGTCAACGAGTGGGTGAGTAGCGGCAAGGCGGACAAGGTTCTCGAAACCTCCGGGACCACCGTGTTTGGTGGTCTCTTCCCTGTTCTTTACGAGGAGTTCAAGGAGACGGATCCTGACGTCATCGCGCGTTCCGCTACCCACCTGTACTGCAAGGATTGGTTGCGTTATCGCCTCACCGGCGAACGCCTAACCGACTATACCGAGGCGTCCCGCACCTTCCTCAACGTCAGCACCATGGAGTACTCCCAGGACATGGCCGAGGCACTTGGCATGCCCGACGCGCTCCGTCTTCTCCCGCCCATCGTGCCCTCGGACGGTCCCGGCGGTGTTGTCACAGAGGACGCAGCGGCCGAAACCGGAATTCCCGCGGGCACCCCGGTGGGTGTGGGCATGATCGATATCGCGGTGACCGGCCCCGGTTTAAGTGCTGTGAACGACGGCGAAGGGTGGCTGATTCTTGGAACCACCGGATTTGTTGGGGCGTTGCTTCCGAATGCTGCGGCTCGGCGTTCTCAGGTGTCGATGGTGTTGGCAACCGGCCGTGGTACGCAGGTTCTTGAGTTTCTCGTCCCGATGACAGGCACTCCAAACCTTGACTGGATTCGCCAGGTTCTAGGATTCGGGGATCGCACCTGGGATGACATCGAGGTGGAAGCTCGCACGGCTCCTCCGGGATCTGGTGGTGTGGTGTACCTGCCGTATGCCTCGCCGGGTGGCGAGCGTGCCCCATTCCTCGATACGGCGGCGTCGGCCTCGTGGATGGGAATGTCACTGACGACACCTACCTCGCAAGTGTTGCGTTCGGTGTACGAGGGTGTTGCCTTCTCTCTCATCGAGTGTATTGATACGTTGGAAATGAAGGGCGATTTGGTGGTTTCGGGCGGTGGATTCCGGTCGAAGCTGCTGTGCGAGATTCTTGCCGACGCCACTGGCCAGCGTGTTATCCGCCAGGAAGCACCGGAAGCTGGTGCGCGTGGAGCCGCGGTTCTCGCCCTTGTCTCCGCCGGTGCGGCCCCGGATGTGGCCGCCGCCGCTGAGATGCTCAAGACGGGCATGGAAGAGTATCTCCCCAACCCACACAACTACGAGATGTACCGCCGCACCCACGAGGTGTATGTGGCTGCTCGCAAGGCGATCCAGCCCGTCTGGCCGCAGATGCGCAGCCTGCGGCATGAGAGCGAGGCATAGAACGATGATTCTGCTAGCTGGAGATGGCTTCGTGACGGCGAATGTGTTGCGCCGTGCGGTTGAAGGACAGTCCAACATCCCGCAGAGCGTGGTGCTTGGTGAGATGCAATCGAACTGGCCCAATGAACCGTTCCACGACTACGCGGGTGTGCGTGAGGCTTTCGGTGACGAGGACGAATTGATTGCCGCCCTCCCGGGAGCTCAGGTCTGCTTCTCGCATACCTATCCCTTCTCGGAGAAGGTTATTGCCGCAAGCCCCGATTTGCAGCTCATCACGATCTGCCGCGGCGGCCCCGTCAACGTTGATCTTGATGCAGCCACGCGCCACGGTGTGATCGTCAGCTACACGCCGGGGCGCAACGCCGTTGCCACGGCCGAACATTCAGTTGCGATGATCATGGCCGCGGCGCGCCAGATCGCCCAGCGCGACGCCGAACTCAAGGCGGGGCAGTGGCGCTCAGACTACTACAACTACGACGCCGTCGGCCCGGAAATCTCTGGAAAAACAGCGGGAGTATGCGGGTATGGGGCCGTGGGATCGCGGGTGGCAAAGATCCTGCAGGCGATGGGAGCGCACGTCGTAGTTTACGATCCGTGGATCGACGCGTCGAAACTGGAGCCCGGAATGGAGTACGTACCGGAACTGGAGCAGCTGCTTGACCGCGCCGATATCCTCACCCTGCACTCACGCCTGACCGCCGAGAATCAGGGAATGATTGGAGCTGAGCAGATTGCGCGACTGCCGCAGGACGCCATTCTTGTTAACTGCGCTCGCGGTGGGTTGCTGGATTACGACGCCGTCGCCGACGCACTCGACTCTGGACACCTCTATGCGGCCGCCTTCGACTGCCTTCCCGAGGAACCGCTTCCTTCGGGGCACAGGCTGTTCACCACGCCGCGCGTCACTATGACACCGCACCTAGCGGGTGCCTCGAAGCAAGCTGCTGAACTTGCTGCGGCGATCGGGGCGCGGGACATTGCCGCTTTCCTCGCGGGGGAGCGGCCTACGTTCTGTGCTAATCCAGAGGTGTTTGACAGCGAGGCACTCCGGGCACGGGTGTTCCGAGACAGCTGAACCAGCCGATCTCAACAAAGAATTCACACAACAGAAAGAAGAAGTCATGCTTTACGAAGCAGAACGGCAGCAGATTGTTGACGCGTGCCTCGCGATGGTGGAGAAAGGCCTCGTGGTAGGAACCGCGGGTAACGTCTCCATCCGAGTAGGCGATCACGTGGTTATTTCGCCGTCAGCAGTTCCGTACGAGGAGATGACAGCGGAGGATGTCGCCGTCGTCGATATGGGCGGAACCCAAATCGAAGGCAAGTACAAGCCGTCGTCGGAGTGCCCGCTCCACCTGAGCGTCTACGCGAATACCGAAGCGGGTGCGATCACTCATAATCATGCGCCGGCGTCGACGGCGCTGGGACTGGTGGTTGAGGGCGAGATCCCACTTAGCCATTACTATTCGGCGCTTTTTGGTGGGTCGATTCGGGTGGCGCCGTACTCCACATTCGGCACCGAGCAGCTGGCAAAGGATGTGACGGCGGCGTTGCAGGGGCGGTCCGGTGCGCTGATGTCTAACCATGGTGCTATTACCGTGGGGCCGAATTTGGATAAGGCGCTCGATATGTTGCCCTACCTGGAGTACGTATGCGAGATTCAGCTGCGTGCACTTGCTACCGGATTGCCGATCAAGACGTTGTCGGATGATGAGATGGCTCAGGCGCGTGCGGGAATGTCCGGGTACACCAAGAAGTCGGCGGCAGATTCCAAGTAAACCGACGATAGTTTCGAGGACGACGACGGCGAACGTAGATGATGTGTGCCGCCGTCGCCTTGAAAGGTTACCTGCCACATAGTAAATGATTGTACTTTTTAGTCACTGGATGGACTAACATGATCGCCGGAAGAAGGTTAAGTAAGATTCCATAAACTAGAGAATTTTTGCTAGTTGACATGACATATTGAAGACTGGGAGCAGAAGTTGTTCCCTGTGTCACAAGAGAAGAGAGAACGATGCCAGCGAAACCTGAGCAGCTCAGTGGTCGACGCCGTCAGATTGTCGATTATGTGACAGCTGACGGTCCTATCCGCGTGGAGGAGCTCGCGGAGCGACTGGGTGTTTCGATTGTCACGGTCTACCGCGATATTTCTAAGTTGGAAGAACTGGATCTGGTCTCGCGTAGCAAGGGTGAAGTTTCGCCAGCGCGCTCCAGCCAATCGGAAATGCCGACGGCGATGCGGGCCAAACTCAACACCGAGGAAAAGCGGCAGATTGCTCGGGTGGCCGCGGGGCTTATCAAGCGCGGTGAGTCGATTATGGTTGATGACTCGTCCACCGTTCTTCCCCTTCTTGACGAGCTCAAGGACACTCCGCAGCTAACCATCCTTACCAACGCGCTGACCGTGGTGCGCAATATGGGTAACAATCCCGGCACCAATGTGTTCATGATGGGTGGACGCTACCGCCGCTGGACAGACTCGTTCCATGGACCGTCGACGGTTGAAGCAATTAAGAAGGTGCGCGCGGATGTGTGCGTCATGTCGGATGCCGCAGTCGTGGGAAGCACGGTGTGTAATCCCTACGAGTTTGTCGCCGAGACGAAACGTGCCATGTTGGATGTCTCCGAACGCGCCATTCTGCTCGTTGACCACACCAAGTTTGACCGCCGTGCCCTCCACGAGGTGGTGCCGGTATCGCGATTCGACACCGTCGTGGTGGATGCCGCCACGGATCCTGCCATCGTCGCGCAGCTGCGCGACGAGGTTCGCGAGGTCATCGTGGCGGGGGTGTGGTAAGCCCCTACCGCTTGCGGTACAACTTCTTGTACTGGAATTCCGGCTCGCTCGTTACGTGTACACCAAGATTGCGGAATACGTCCTCATCCACCGGCCCGAGGATCACGGATGTATGAACATCGCAGCCCTCTAGTTCGGCCAGTGCATCGAGGGCGCGGCGCGCGTAGTCATTTGTTGTAGCGCTAACGGCCAACGCGATAAGTACCTCGTCGGTGTGGAGACGCGGGTTCTTGCTACCAAGGTGACGTGTTTTGAGGTTCTGGATAGGCTCGATGGACTCCGGAGAGAGCACGTTGACGGATGCTTCGATCCCGGCGAGTTTCTTCAGCGCATTGAGCAGCACGGCGGATGACGAGCCGAGCAGCTCGGAGGTCTTTCCGGTAACGATCGTGCCGTCCGGGAGTTGCAGCGCGGCGCTCGGCCCCTTCGTCTTCTTGGCCTTCTCCAACGCGGGCTTAACCACCGGACGATCCGTTGGTGAGACTCCCACTTTGCCCATGAGCAGCGCGATGCGATCCGAGATCGTCGAATCCAGCTCGTCGCGTGTCTCGGCTACGCGAGCCTTGTAATAGCGGCGAATAATCTCTTGTTCGGCGGCGTGGCGGCACACGTCGTCGTCGGAAATCGCCAACCCGGCCATGTTGACGCCCATGTCCGTCGGCGACTTGTAAGGTGAGCCACCCATGATGCGCTCGAACAAAGTGTTGAGTACAGGGAAGATCTCGACATCGCGGTTGTAGTTGACAGCCTGCTTGCCATATGCGGCGAGGTGGTAGGGATCGATCATGTTGACGTCGTCGAGGTCCGCGGTGGCGGCTTCGTAAGCGATGTTGACCGGGTGATCGAGCGGCAAGTTCCAGATCGGGAAAGTTTCGAATTTGGCATAGCCGGAGGTGAGGCCGCGTTTGTGGTCGTGGTAGATCTGCGAGAGGCAGGTGGCCATCTTGCCGCTGCCAGGGCCCGGAGCGGTGACCACGACAAGGTCGCGGCTCGTCTCGATGTACTCGTTTTTGCCATAGCCGGCGTCCGAGACCACGCGTTCGACGTCGTGCGGGTATCCCTTGATGAGTACGTGCTTGTACACCTTCATGCCGAGGCGCTCCAGCTTGCGTTTGAAGGCTTTGGCGGGGCGGTTGTCATCTGTCATTTGTGACATCACCACCGAGCCTACGTACAGGCCATACGAGCGGAAGGCGTCGATGAGTCGGAGAACATCTTGATCGTAAGGGATGCCGAGATCCTCGCGCACCTTGTTGCGCTGCAGGTCGCGTGCACTTACGACTACAACGATCTCTACCTCGTCCTTCATCGACTCCAACATGACAATCTTGTTGTCCGGGAGGAAGCCGGGGAGCACGCGCGAGGCATGCATGTCGTCAAATAGTTTGCCGCCGAATTCGAGGTACAGCTTGCCCCCGAACTGCTTTCTGCGGGCGTCGATGTGCTCGGTCTGGAGGGAGAGATACGTGGCGCGGTCGAATCCGATTGCATGCTGGGCCATGTCCAACAATGGTAGCGGGTGCGTGGTTCGAGGCGCGCGGCTGTTCGCCGTGCAATGCGTTACGCCGGGATGTCGGTGGGTTGCTCTGTGGCTATCGGGTGGACTAGTGGCTACCAGGCGGGTGATGCTGCCAATAAAGGCGCCACGACCGCTGTGGTAGCCACTCCTTCGAGTTACGCGCGCGCTGCCACCGGAGTTTCGGTGCTGACGGCGTCGGTTGTGTTGATGCCCTCGTCACCAACGGGCGCGGCTGAGCGCTTGCCACGTTTGGCTACCGCGAATGCCACCAGCAGCACGAGTGTTCCGGCAAGCGCGAGCAGGACGCCTACGGCGGCGGGTGCTCGGTAACCCCACCCTGCCGTAATGACCACGCCGCCGAGGAAGGCGCCGAGGGCATTGGCGAAGTTGAAGGCCGCGTGGTTCATGGCCGCGGACATGTTCGGAGCATCGGCGGATTCGCGCAGCAGGCGGGCCTGCAGGCCGTTGGTGAAGAGGCTCATGGCGATACCGATGATGAACAGAAGGGGCAGCACCACGTAGGGAATATGGGCGAACACGGAGACGAGGCCGAGAATCAGCGCCATACCGGTGACCCCGGCGAGCGCGGACTTGTCGATCGAGCGATCGAGGCAGGGGCCGGAGACGAGCGAACCGGCCGTCATGCCGCAGCCGTAGAGAACAAGAACCCAGGGAAGCATATTCGTAGGGATCCCGGTGACCTCGGTCATCGTGGGCGTGATGTAAGTGTAGAAGGCAAACGAACCGCCGAAACCGATGGCACCGGCCAGGAGGGTGATCCAAATCTGTGGGCGCAGCATGGACTTGAGTTCGGTCTTAGCCGAGGTGCCCGGGTTGCCGGGAACTGCGGGTACGAAGCGCAGCAGGCCGAGCATGGAGAGCAGACCAATACCGGCCACCACGAGGTAGGCGAAGCGCCAGCTCATGGCCGAGCCAAGCCAGGTGGCCACGGGCACGCCGATGATGTTGGCGATTGTTAGGCCGAGCATGGTGCGAGAGATGGCGGTGCCGGACTTTTCCGGGCGCACGAGACTTGCAGCAACGACGGCAGCGATACCCAGCGTGACGCCGTGCGGCAGGCCGGTGAAGAAGCGGGCGGCAAGCAACGTGGGAAGATTCAGTGCGCATGCGGTAAGAAGATTGCCCACGGTGAAAACCAGAGCGCACAGGAGTAGAAGTTTCTTGCGATCCATCTTGGGGGTGAAAGCCGTGATGAGGGGCGCGCCAGCCACAACGCCGATTGCGTATGCACTGACTGCCAGACCCGCCTGCGGATTGGTGACGCCAAGATCCTCGGCAATCCACGGCAGCAGGCTCATCGAAGCGAATTCGGTGGTTCCTACGGCGAAACCGCCAGCCGCTAAAGCGGTGATGGCTAACGACGTCGAACTAATACGCGGCACAAAAACTCCATTCAGAATCTTGGGGTGTGAGAGATTACGGCGCACTGGGGCCGAGGGATTTCCTCAAGCTTCCCGAGGTTTCAATGTCGGGGCCGAAAGGTTTCCGCAGGTCCGTGCGGCGCAGTCTCTCACACACAGACAAATACAGGACCTTAGACCTGTGCGCCCTAGAGATACAGAGATGCGCCTCTCCACGTGAAATTTTTCATGTCTGGGATATGGGTGAGGTGGGGCGCTCGCCTGTGCCGGACGAAACCATCATCCGCGAAAAAATAGCTTGGGAATCGGCGCAGGGCTGTACGTTGTGTACAGCCCTGGTCTGATGTCGCAGCTGAAATTTATTGATGCCACAGATTTGGCCAGATGGGCATCCGGATAAGTGTGCTCCGAGGTCCTCGGGATCGATGGGTCACTTCGTTTCAGTAAGCGCTAGGCCTTGTTTCAGTAAGGCGTCACGTTTTGTTCCAGCGCAGCATGATGTTCGCAAAACCTCTTCGGGACGCGTACCGTTGTCATGTGCCTGTTTTACGTTCAATCGCAGCAGTGTGGATAGCGACACTCCTCCGAGTCGCGATGATGGTGACCATTGGTTTTGCTATTGGTGGTTTGTCTGAGGGGCGTGGTCCTGGCAGTTGGCAGGTTGTCCTCCTGCTGTTGTTACCTGTGGCGATCGCGGCCGTGGAGTTCTGGGAGAATTCCTCGTATGGGGTCCGGCAGGCGCGGCTGGAGAAGGATCTGCGCCATAGCGTCGTGACGACGGCATGGAGCAAAGGGCTTATGACCAGTGCGAAGCGGCGCTCCGGTCAGATAGTTTCGCTTGCCACTGATACCGTCGAGCGCTCCGCCGCCATGAAGGCCTCATTCACCGGACCAATGATTGGCCAGATGACGGCCCCGATTATTGTGCTTATCGCCGTGGGATTCACTGTTGGGCTGAAGCAGGCATTGATCCTCGCCATTGTCCTTCCTTTAGTTCCGGTCATGGTGCGTGGATTCCAGAAGACATTTGCATCTGTTTCGGGGCGTCACCGCGCTGCTTCGGCAGGTTTGGCCTCCCAGTTCCTTGAAGCACTGCAGGGTCTGACGGATCTTCGCCTTCTTGGCGCGGGTGCACGTTTCGGAGCCAAGCTTGCGACGAAATCCGAGGAGCTGCGTCGCCGCGTCATGACGATGCTTGCCGCTAACCAGGTGGTCATCCTCGTCGCCGACGCAGGCTTCTCCCTCGGCATGCTTGTTGTTGCCGTGTGGCTTGCGCTTTCCGGCCTGGCCTCCGGCGTGCTCGAGGTAGGCCCGGCAGTGACGCTTGTGCTGCTTGCGCCGCTGCTCATGGAACCGCTTCATCACATCGGCAAATTCTTCTACGTGGGTATGGGCGGCCGCGCGGCCTCGAAGGCGCTCAAGCTATACGTTTCCGCCGGGTCTGCGTTTGGGTCCGAGTCGAGTTCGAACGACGACGAAGTTCGAGACGCTAGAGTGGGATCTCGCGATCGAGGACGAGGAAGTCGGCTGTCTCCGGGGGAGCACGACGACGGCGAAGCCGCCATCACTTTGGGGGAAACTACCGAGTTGAGTGGTCCCGTTGTTGAACGTGCCCCGGCGATTGAGCTGCGTGGCGTGGATTTTGGCTGGTCGCCAGAGCATCATGTTCTCTCCGGCGTGAACCTGGCTGTGCAACCCGGCGAGCACGTAGCGCTCATCGGTCCGTCAGGCGGCGGTAAGTCAACGGTCCTTGCCCTCATTGAGGGACTGGCCGATCCTGATCACGGCGTGATCCTCATGGACGGGCGTGGGCTCCCCGCATCCGAGCGGCGCGAGATGTGCGCGATCGTGCGGCAGTCCGCTTTTCTTTTCACCGGAACACTTGCAGAGAACCTGCGCCTTGCAAAACCGGATGCTACTGACGAGGAACTATTGCGGGCCCTGGAGGCTGCCAACCTAGACGAGGTACAGCAGTGGCCACGCGGCCTCGCAACCCAGCTCGGCGAGCGTGGCCTAGAGATTTCCGGCGGGCAGGCCCAGCGCATCGCTATCGCTCGCGCATTCCTCCGCAATGCCCCGATTCTGTTGCTCGACGAACCGACCTCGCAGGTGGATTTGACGTCCGAACGAGCGATCCGTGACGCGCTGGCACGGCTGCGCGAAGGGCGCACGGTTGTCACGGTCGCGCATCGCCGCGCACTGGTGGATGCCGCCGACCGAGTATTGGAAGTTCGTGAAGGCGAGGTGATCGCGTGAGTGGATCACAGCGCACAACTAACGGTATGAATCCAACGGCAGCAGGTCGCGTCTCTATGGAGAACCGTATCCCCTCAACTACCGGCCAACTTGCGGCCTGGCTGCTCCGAGTCGCCCGTCCGGTTCTCACACCCCTGATCGCCTCAACCATCTTCCGTGTTCTCGGGCAACTGTTGGGCGTTGCGTTGCTGGTGGTTGCGGCGGTGTCCGTGGTCTCTGCGTCGCAGATTGTTACCGGATCGGCGGTTTTGAAGTTCTCCGGCGAAGTCGCCTCGGCTACCGCTGCCGAAGCTTCTGGCACTGGAGCCTCCGCTCTGGTTCCCGGCCCGCTTGTCGGCCCGGGAATTGCCTCGGTGCTCTGGCTACTTGCTGGGCTGGCTCTGCTCAAGGCGCTCTGTGCCTATCTAGAGCAGTACACCGGGCATCTTGTGGCTTTCAAGGCTCTCGCTCGCCTTCGCTCCTACTTCTATGATCGGCTTGAGCCGCAGGCCCCCGCCGCGGTGCAAGGCCGCGCATCCGGCGACCTTCTTGCCCGCGCCACCAAAGACATCGACCGGATCGAGACCTTCTTCGCGCACACCGTCGGCCCGGCGATTTCGGCCGTCGTCGTTCCGCTGGTCGTCGGCGTGTGGATGGCGCTCGCGATCAAGCCGTCCCTCGCCCTTGTCGCTCTGCTCGGCTGGTTCCTTGTGGGTGCGGGTGTTCCCTTCCTTGGTTGGAAGCGGGCCACGCAGCAGTCCGACAACCTTCGCCGCCGCCGTGGCGAACTTGCCCATCACGTCACGGATTCGCTCCAGGGAACCGAGGAGGTTCTCGCCTTCGGGATTCAGGACCAGCGCATCACAGGGATGGCCGCGCTTGAGGAGCAGATCGGTGATGAACTGGTTGCGCGCTCGCGGCTTCTTGCTGTTCGCCGCGGTTTGGCAGCGTTGCTGCAACTTCTGACTCCGGTGGCTGTGTTCCTTGTGGGCATCGGAGATGTGCTGAATGGCCAGATGCCGCTGACCAGCCTGGTCATGGCCATCGCCGCGACGATTGCTGTCATGCCCGCGGTTCTCGCGGTGGAGGAGTTTGTCGGAGTTCTGGACAACGCGTTCTCTGCCGCCCGCGCTGTGGCCGAGGTGACCGAGGCTGAACCCGTCATTCTCCAGCCTGAACACCCGATAGCGCTGCCCGCGGGACCGCTCGGCATCGAGCTCCGGAACGTAAGTTTCGCCTATCCGCACCGAGCCGACGAGAAGGCACCCAGGCCCGATGAGGATGTGCGTGCTGGCAAACCCCCTCACGTCCGTGAGAACCCCGGAACTGCCCACTTGCGCCGCGGTAACGACCCCATTTCCGGCAACGGCACCGACGCAAGAAAACAGCAGCGGAAGCCGCAAGACGTCGTCGTCGACGTATCGCTAACCATTGAACCTGGGGAGACTGTTGCGTTCGTTGGTACCTCGGGTTCGGGGAAGTCGACGATTGGCGCGTTGATGGCCCGCGTCTGGGATCCCAGACGCGGCAGGGTATTGTTGGGCGGTTTTGACGAGCGCATGTACGTGGACGAGGATATTCGCCCCGCGGTGACGCTCGTGCCGCAGCGCCCGTTCCTGTTTTCGGGGACGTTGCGCGAGAACCTGCTGCTGGCGAATCCGGAGGCGAGCGAGAGGGAGTTGCGCGAGGCGTGCGTGACGGCTGGGCTTGCGTTGGATTCGGTGGCGCTGCCTGACGGATTAGATACCGTGGTTGGCGAATTTGGCGGTGGTGTGTCTGGTGGTCAGCGGCAGCGGATCGCACTCGCCCGTGCGCTTGTTCGGGGCTCGCGTGTGCTCATTCTGGACGAGGTCACCTCGGATCTCGACCCCGAGACGGAACACCTTGTGGCCGAGAATCTGCGTTCGTTGACGCCCGCGCGAACGCTTGTTTTCATCGCCCATCGGCCGACGACGGCGTTGCTCGCCTCACGTGTCTTTGTCATCGACGCCGGCCGGGTAGTAGAGAGCGGGCCACCCGACGAGTTGCTCGCTGCCGGTGGTGCGTTCGCGGCGCTCATGGCCCGCGAGGGGTGAGGCCTCACAGAGGTGGCCCTGCGCTGTTTCGCAGGGCCACCGAGCGACAGGAAAGATGCCGCACATTCCTTGACGCAACCTCTAGGGGCTATTTCGAGCGTCTGGTTTTTCTGCGCTGTTTCTTGCCGCTGATGTCAGGTTACTCCACGTCTTTGGGCCAGGCCCCTGGTGCTTGGCCTCTCCCGAGCGGCGGCACGACCCTCAACGTCTAGTGCTGTGTGAGGACTAACCGCGTGCTAATCGCTTGTCGCCGATCGCTCCAGCACCTCAAGCAACTGCTTTACCTGCCTCCGCGAGCGCAGCCGAACGATCCGCAGGTCTGGATACTCGCGGATAATCGTCGGTAACGCGTCGCGGATCTGATTTCTGCTCGCGATGGACCAGCGAATCATGTTGCTCTTGTCCGTGAAGATTTTGTGCAGCGGTGACTCATGATTGCCACCCCACAGCGCTTCGTGCGTGAGCGCCCGACGGACGGTGCGAACGGTGACGCGCCACAGGATGAGAGGGAACGGAAGATCCAGCCAAACGAAAGTATCTGCCCGCGCCAGCAAGAGGGGCCGGACGTCGTCGTACTGCCATTCGGTGATCCACGCGGGCTGGGCCGTCAACCGGTCGACGTCCTTCTCAAACTCCGGAATCTTTGTCCAGTTCGGCCCGTGATACATGGCATCCAGCTCGGCATAGGGGATATCCAGACGCTCGGCAATTTTGCGCGCGATGGTGCTCTTCCCAGCTCCGGACGGCCCGGCGACGACGATCTTCTGCATCCCCAGAGTGTAGCCGTCCAGGTTGCGAGGTTGAGATACCAGTTCCCACATTGTCAACGACGCCACCACAAAACTTGGCCTGGAAAAGCCCCTCACTTCGATTTTGTACAAGTACTGTGTCAAATCGCGATGACGACTGCTACGGTAATCGACTGACGTGCGGCATTAATACTGTCTGCTGGTGGACCCAGTTATGGTTATGGCGAGTTATGCATAGTTATGGATTTTTTCTGCACTGCTATCTCAGGGCTCATAACTTATGCATAACTTGTTTATGGCTCGTTCAACGTGGCCCATAACTCGCTTATGACTTGAAGAGGTCACCTGTACGTGAGCAGGTGACGTCTACGTGCTGTGGCCTCTCCATGGAAGCGTGACCTCTCCCGAAGAGGTCATGCCCAAGGGGACCTGCGCCCCCGCCCAACCCGCCCCGGAACACCCACAACCCGCCCGTAACAAAGCGATCCCCGGCAACCTTTTGGTCACCGGGGATCGTTATGTAGTGAACTGCTCTTGCGATCAGCGTCATGCCGCGAACTCTTGAGCCTCGTCCCGGGCCCTTTCGGGCTTCGTTCGAGACCACCGTCTTCATCTCAGAAGACTTTCCGAGTTCCTTACCGCAGTGCGCCTCACAAAGCAGAAGCTTTGAAGAATCGGCGGTTTCGGTTATCAACCGATTGACTCGTCACCTGGCGACGGAGTCGTCGGAGTCGAGGCCGACCGATCATCGATGTGAGGGCACGCGATTAGTTTTTACCGGGCTTGTCGGAGTCCCACTTGGACTTCCGGCTGTAGCCGAGCACCATTTCTAGAGAGCTCTGGGGCTGACGCCTCGTGGCGAGTAGCTGGCGTACAAATCGCATGTTGTTACCTCCTCAGGCAGCGCGGTCCATTTGGTGTCCCAACCGTGCCAGTGCATTTTCAGCAGCCGACAGGCGGAAAGCAGCGCGCTCAGCGCGAGATGCGGAAGCATTTGCTCCCAGCGAGGCCATTTCTGCTCGAGCGGATGCGAGCTCGGCCTGCGCATGATGAATCTTTCGCATTTCAGTATTCATTTGTATTGTCTCTTTTCCATCTTCATGGGCGGAGCAGGAAAACCTCCACGCCCGTTATTTCCTTATCCCCAACAACGTGTTGGGGTGGCGGGTATGTAAACCCGCAGGCAGCCGGCTCGTAAAAGCCGGACGCGCATGTCACTTGCGCTCTCCACCTTCGTGGATGACGTATAACTATATCTGACATTTACCTGTAGGACAAGTGTCCTACTCCACTATAATTTATAGGTTAGTAGGTATTTATTACCAACAGGTGAAGGTGAGGTTAGAGTTCGTCGTCGGTAATGAACGACGACGGCGCGGCAAACATTCCCGGGACACTCTCGTACGTGACTCATGTGTTGCTCACACCCCGGGATGGGACAAACACCCTCTTTCACTTCAACCGATTTTGTGGCACTGGCCAGCTTTGCTAGAAACGAATTCGGGGAAAACTGCTGCGAATGGCGTTGTATGTCGGAGCAAGTGGCTACGCTTGAACTCATGGACACGCCTAACAATGCAGCGCTGCGTACAGAAACAGATTCCATGGGGGCCATTGACGTCCCCGCCAACCGCTATTGGGGTGCGCAAACTGAGCGTAGCCTCCACAATTTCGATATCGGCCGATCCACTTTCGTGTGGGGTCGTCCAATGGTTCGCGCCCTGGGCGTGCTGAAGAAGTCGGCGGCTCTTGCCAACAAGGAGTTGGGCGAGCTTCCCGCGGATATCGCGGACCTCATCGCCCAGGCGGGCGATGAGGTTATCTCTGGCAAGCTGGACGAGGAATTCCCGCTCGTGGTGTTCCAGACCGGATCCGGCACACAGTCCAACATGAATGCCAACGAGGTCATTTCTAACCGTGCGATTGAGATTGCCGGGGGAGAGATGGGGACGAAGTCTCCCGTCCACCCGAACGATCACGTCAACCGCGGTCAGTCCTCCAATGACACGTTCCCCACGGCGATGCACATCGCCGTGGTCGAACAGCTCAATAAGAAGCTGTATCCAGATGTCACGAAGCTCCGCGACACCCTTGACGCCAAGGCGAAGGAGTTTGCGGACATCGTTATGGTGGGCCGCACTCACCTCCAGGACGCCACCCCGATCACGCTTGGACAGGCTATCTCCGGCTGGGTTGCCCAAATCGATTTCGCCCTCGATGGTATCCGCTACGCGGATTCGCGCGCTCGCGAGCTGGCCATCGGTGGAACCGCCGTGGGCACCGGCCTCAACTCTCACCCGGACTTCGGTCCGGTGACGGCCCGTAAGATCAGCGAAGAGACCGGACTGGAGTTCGTCCAGGCGGACAACCTCTTCGCCTCGCTCTCGGCACATGATGCTCTGGTCCAGGTGTCCGGATCACTGCGCGTGCTCGCTGACGCCCTCATGAAGATCGCCAACGACGTCCGCTGGTACGCCTCCGGCCCGCGCAACGGCATCGGCGAACTCATCATTCCCGAGAACGAACCCGGTTCATCTATCATGCCCGGCAAGGTGAACCCCACCCAGTCCGAAGCCATGACGATGGTCGCCACCAAGGTGTTCGGCAATGATGCCACGGTCGGTTTCGCTGGCTCGCAGGGCAACTTCCAGCTCAACGTCTTCAAGCCGGTTATGGCCTGGTGCGTGTTGGAGAGCATCGAGCTTATCGGTGATTCCTGCCTGATGTTCAACGAGCATTGTGCCGTGGGCATCGAGCCCAACTATGAGAAGATCCAGCACAACCTGGATATCAACCTCATGCAGGTCACGGCGCTGAACCGCCACATCGGCTACGACAAGGCCTCGAAGATCGCCAAAAACGCCCACAAGAAGGGCATCTCGCTGCGCGAGTCGGCACTCGAGCTTGGCTACGTGACGGACGAGGAGTTCGACGCCTGGGTTGTTCCAGTAGATATGACGCACCCGAGCGCGGGCTGAGTCTGCGGAAGGCTGCGCGGCCTGTTTGTTCCCCGCGAGTGGAGCGACGGTGACGCCACGCCGCACTGACCCGATAAAAGGCTGGTTGGCCGCATCAACGAACTTATCGATGCGGCCAACCAGCCTTTTGGGTTGCCTCTGGATCCTGCTGTAGTTGGTGCCCAAGACCGGTTGTGTCTCCGGAGAGGTGATGTGGCGTCGTCGTTGGGTGTGACTAGATCTGGTTGCTGTCAGTAAGTGACCATGCTGTCGCCGTCGTTAACTCTGACTGTTGCTCGTTAACCCTAACCGTTGCCTGCCAACCCGACTCCGGCTATTACTTATCAATTACCGCCGTTATCCGTCGGTGGTTTCTCGTCAGCTGCAGGTGCGCCGTCGTCGCTGCTCTGATCGTCGGAACCGTCCGAGTCCTCCCGAAGGCACTGCTTCTTCCGCCGGTGATGATCGTGGTGACGATCGAACAACTGCCTCACCAGGAGATTCGCCAGTTCTTCGGGGCTCTCGTGGAAGTCGGAGGTGATCCACTGGTCCACGATGGCGAAGGCGGAAGCGGAGTGGAGGGAGGCGAGGTACCGGTCGATCGCGGCGGCGTTCTGCAAGGTGGCCACGTTGTCTCGGTAGAGATACAGGAACAGTGCGTAGTCGAGTTTGGCGGCGTAGATGCGTTCGAGGACGTCGCGATTCTTCTCCAGGTGGCGGAGATAGGCGGCGAAGTACTGCTCCACTACGTCGCGGTTCTTCGGCGGCTGGAAATCGGGGTCGAAGTGCGGCCGAATCTTGTGGGGGTCGGGGACGGGGAGGCTTTCGAAGATCGTCTTGAACTTGAAAACGATCACGTCTTCTTTGGAGGAGAAGTGGCGGTAGTAGGTGGCACGTCCCACATCGGCACGATCAGTGATCTCCGAGATAGAAATATCCGGGAAAGGCTTCTCGGAACACAACTCCAGAAGCGCATCTGCAATACGTTCCTTGAGATTCTCTGTTGTTCGGGCCTGTCGAGCCATTCCTGTGCCTCCTGAAGAAATGTGCTGACGCATCATTCTTCACATCATTTGATCCGCGGGTCAATTGACAGTATGCCACACGGTTGATACAACTGTCTCATTGAAACGAATGTCTCTTAGAGTCACTTGTATCGCACATCACGAATTGCATCCGGATGTGGCGACCCAGCGGCGCTCACAACACGTATGAAACGGATCAAATGAAAATCACTCAGTTCATTGGTAAGAGAGAATGGGGCCTAGCCTTCATTGCTCTTGTTGCCATCGTTGTTCAGGTCTTCTTTGACCTCCGCCTGCCTGATTACATGCAGGACATCACCCAGATCATTGTGACGCCGGATCCCCAGACTTCAGATGTTCTGCAGCAGGGTGCTTACATGCTTGGTTGCGCGCTCGGTTCAATGGCCGCTGCTGTTGTTACCGGATTCTGCATGGCCATGATCGGTGCGACTCTCTCGCGTAACATGCGCGCCGCCGTGTTTGACCAGTCCATGGAATTCTCCATGGAGGAGTACAACAAGTTCGGCGCTGCCAGCCTTATCACCCGCTCCACCAACGACGTCACCCAGGTGCAGATGTTCGTGGTGATGGGCCTGCAGATGGCTATTAAGTCCCCGATTCTCGCGGTCTGGGCTATTACCAAGATCGCCGGCAAGAACTTCACCTGGACCATGGCGACAGGCGCCGCAGTCATCTTGCTTCTCATTATGATGAGTGTTCTTCTCAGCCTTGTCATGCCGCGCATGATGCGTATGCAGCGTATTACCGACGATCTCAACCGGGTTACCCGTGAGCATCTCGGCGGCCTGCGCGTCATCCGCGCCTACAACGCGCAGGATTTCCATGACAAGCGCTTCGAGTACACGAACACCGAGCTCACGGACACGAACATGTTCGTTATGCGCTCGTTCGCGTTCATGATGCCCGCAATGACCTCCATCATGTCCGGTCTCTCACTCGCCATCTACGGTCTCGGTGCCAGCATGATTAATAGCGCCACGGATCCCGCCGATAAGGTTCGTCTCTTCTCCGAGATGATCGTCTTCTCGGCATACGCCATGCAGGTTATTGGCGCGTTCATGATGCTCACCATGGTGTTCATCTTCTTCCCGCGTGCTCGCGTGGCCTACCGCCGCATCCGCGAGGTCCTCACCATCCCGATTTCGATTCGCGACGGCCAAGTTTCGTCCGCTGACGCTCGTGGACTTGTTGAGTTCCGTAACGTTGACTTCCGTTACCCGGATGCCGACGACGACGCCCTCCACAACGTTTCGTTCACCGCCCGCCCAGGTGAGACGGTCGCAATTATCGGAGCCACCGGTTCCGGTAAGTCCTCGATCGTCAATCTTGTGCCGCGCTTCTACGATGTGCGCGAGGGCCAGGTTCTCGTGGACGGTGTGGACGTTAAGGACTGGAAGCAGGCCGACCTGCGTAATCGCGTCGCCTATGTCCCGCAGAAGGCCACGCTCTTCTCCGGAACGATTTCGTCGAATATCGATTACGGCGAGGGCCCGAAGGAGATCGCTCCCGAGGATATCGTTGAGGCGGCACGTGTCTCAGCCTCGGCCGAGTTCATCGCCGAGAAGGAAGACGGCTACGCCTCGCACGTGGCCCAGGGGGGAACAAACTTCTCTGGTGGTCAGAAGCAGCGCCTCTCCATCGCCCGCGCGGTGGCCCGCGGTGCCGAGATCATGATCTTCGACGATTCCTTCTCCGCTCTCGACTACCGCACCGACCGCGATGTGCGCGCAGCGCTCCGCGAGAGCGCCAACGATGCCACGATGATTATTGTGGCCCAGCGCATCGGAACCGTTCGCAATGCAGATCGCATCCTGGTGGTGGACCGGGGACGGATCGTCGGCCAGGGCACCCACGAGGAACTTATGGACAACAATCAGGTCTACCGCGAGATCGCATTCTCGCAGCTCAGTGAGGAGGAACTTGCATGAGTAACAACCGAATTACTGAGAATGAAGAGCTCACCGAAAACTCGATTCCCACGGACGTCACGGGTGTGACGGAGGCGCGTGGTGGCGTCGTCGTCGACAAAAAGCGGCGCGGAAAGCACGCGTTGCCGGTTGATGATGAACGTGCGGATGAGGCTCGCGTAGCGGACGAAGCGCGCGAAGAGAAGAAGGAAGCGGACATCGTCGCTCCTGAATTGGGGCCAACGGATGCGCATACTGTGCTCGACGACGTCGCTTCAGCTGCGGCTGGCCGCCGGGTAGCGGACGAAGCGCGCAACGCCCAACTTGGTGTCGGTGGAGACGCACCTGGCGGTCGGCGTCATGGCCCCGGCCCTGGTGGTCCCGGCGGGGGCGGAGCGGTCAATCGTGAGGTCATCAGCGATATGGGTCCGACCCTTGGGCGGGTGCTGCAGTTCGCGCGCAAGTACTGGGGTTACATGATCGCTGCCGTGGTGATGGCGATCGCAGGCTCGGTTCTTACCGTGATCTCCCCCCACTACATTGGGGAGATCACCAACACCATTGCCGATGGAATCATGGGCAACATGGACATGGATCGAGTGCGGACACTCGTCATCATTTCGGTGTCGATCCTCGCTGGTAGCTTCGTGTTCAGCTATGTGCAGGCGCGGCTCATGGTGGTCGCAACCCAACGGACGTCGCAGAACATGCGTACCGCGATCAACCAGAAGATTGATCGCATGCCGCTGTCCTACTTCGACCGCATCAGCCACGGTGACACGCTATCGCGCGTCACTAACGATGTGGACACCCTGTCGCAGACGCTCAACAACTCGGTGAGCTCGATTATGACCGGTGTAATCATGTTGGTCGGTTCGGCTGTCATGATGTTCGTGACCGAATGGCGCATGGCGCTCGCGGGTATCGCGGCGGCCATCGTGGGATTCATGCTCACCGTCGTCATCATGGGTGCCAGCCAGAAGTTCTTTGTGGCGCGGCAGAGTCAGCTCGGTGCGCTCAATGGCCATATCGAGGAGACGTTCGGCGGGCAGATCGTCGTTCGCGCCTTCAACGGTGAGCCGGAAGCCAAGGCCGAGTTCAAGGCCCGTAACGACCGCCTCTACGGCAGTTCATGGCGCGCCGACTTCCTCTCCGGCCTCATGATGCCTGTCATGACCTTCGTGGGAAACCTCGGTTATGTTGTGGTGTGCGTGGTGGGCGCTGTTCTCGTGGTGAATGGGACCGTCTCGATTGGCGTCATTACGTCCTTCATGATGTACATCCGGCTGTTCACGCAGCCTCTGGCCAACATCGCGCAGGCGGCCACATCCTTCCAGGGTGCGTCGGCTGCTGGAACTCGTGTGTTCGAGCTGCTCGACGAGCCTGAGATGGACGACGAATCAGGCAAGCCCGCCACCGATAATCTTGTGCGTGGCCATGTACGTTTCGACGATGTCCACTTCGGCTACGTACCGGATAAGGAGATCATTCACGGATTCTCCGCGGATGTGTATCCGGGCCAGAAGGTGGCCATTGTGGGACCGACGGGCGCTGGCAAGACCACGCTGGTCAACCTCCTCATGCGTTTCTACGACGTGGATTCGGGCCAGATTCTTGTTGATGGCGTGCCTACCAAGGATATGCGGCGCGAGGACGTGGACTCTCTATTCTCGATGGTTCTCCAGGACACGTGGATGTTCAAGGGGACCATGCGTGAGAATCTCGTCTACCGCACCGAAGGTGTTACCCAGGAGCAGCTTGACCGAGTGGTCGAGGAAGTTGGGCTTGCGGAGTTCATTAAGCAGCTGCCCCACGGCTACGACACGGTGATGGGTGAGGAGAATGCCCTCTCAGCAGGTCAGAAGCAGCTTGTCACCATTGCTCGCGCGATGATTGCCGACAACCCTTTGCTCATCCTGGACGAGGCGACCTCATCCATTGACACCCGAACTGAGCTGTTGATTCAGCGGGCGCTGGACACACTGACCGAGGGGCGCACCTCCTTCGTCATCGCCCATCGCCTGTCCACCATTCGCGACGCGGACATCATTTTTGTCATGCGCGACGGCGACATTGTGGAGACCGGCTCGCACGAGGAACTGCTCGCCGAGGGTGGCTTCTACGCCGAGCTCTACAACTCGCAGTTCGACGTGGTGGAATAGGGAGGCTGGCTTTGTGTGGCGAGATGAGCTCGTCGATGAAGGCTTCACTCTGAGGAACTAATGCAGAGGCCCGCACGGATCGTGCGGGCCTCACTGCGTATGCGGTAGGGACGGTGGCAGAGGATGAACATCGCCGAGAATGGACCCTTTGGTCGAGAATTGAGTCTCGCGTGGGTGTCCTAGGGGTCCATTCTCGACGGGAC
>JBDIAV010000031.1:0-29532 GCA_039812645.1 Actinomycetaceae bacterium | reverse complement strand
GTAGCATCGAGCATCGGTTGATCCACTGGACGTCCAAAATCGTCGAGCAATTGTACGGATCCCTCTGGATGTCTGCGTAGGTGGATGATGGACACAAGAAGTCCACCCCATACGACAACCATGGATACGAGCATCATGGTGATTGCTGGAGCGCTCATCGGGCATCCTCCTTGGTGGTTTCGTTGGTCTCAGCCGTTGGTGTTGATGAGGTGGGCAGGTTGTAGCTGGCGATGGTTGGATCGTTTCGCGCGTCCTGAATCCTGCTTTGATCGACAAGACGGTCGAGGATGGGAGGGGGAATAAGGTCGCCATCGGAGTCCAGCGCGCGAGCATTCGAGCGATTACCCCATGGGATGGCTGTCAAGAGGAAGGAAAGGATCACGAGAGCAATAGCCATGCCCCAACCGAACACGTTGACGAACCAGCCGGGCATACCTCCATACCCGTTGATCACAGTGTTCTGAACCTCATTGATAAGGATGTACCCCAGCACAATTGGGGCAATTCCTCCAACAAATACCTGCCAGATGCGCCCCACCTTAAAGGAGCTGGAACGATTGAGGTGATTGCGCAGGGTGGGTAGTGCTCCAAACCCGGCCGTCAATGTAACTGTCGCGACGAGGGCCACCGCCACGATTCCGAAGTTGTTAACGAAGGCGTCTGTGATATCGAGGAGATTGAGTCCCGTTGTGGTGGGGAAGAGCAACATCGAGATAAGTGCCATCGGAACGCCAACGGCAAGCGTACTTGAGATACGCCCGGTTCCCAGCTTGTCCTGCACGGCGGCAATGATCACCTCGATGATAGAAATCATTGAGGTGAAACCAGCTAGAACCAACGAGCCGAAGAACAATACGCCGATCAACACGCCAAAGGGAGCCTGATTGATGATGGTTGGGAAGGCAATGAAAGCGAGGCCGATACCTCCGCCTGCAACCTCACTAATGTCTTGGCCAGAGGCCTGTGCCATGAAGCCGAGGGTAGCGAAGACGCCGATCCCTGCAAGAATCTCGAAGGAAGAGTTGGAAAAACCAACTACGAGGCCAGACCCGGTGAGGTCTTCGTTCTTTTTCAAGTACGAGGCGTAGGTGAGCATAATGCCGAACGCCACGGAGAGTGAGAAGAAAATCTGTCCGTACGCGGCAACCCACACGCTGGAATTCGTGAGGGCATTCCAATCGGGAGTGAAGAGGGCATTGAGGCCATCGCCCGCGCCGGGGAGAGTGAGAGAAATGCCAACGAGCACGAAGAACATGAGGATGAGGACAGGGATGAAGATTTTCGACGACGCCGCGATGCCCTTCTGTACGCCCAAAATCAGCACCCCGATCACAGCGAGCCATACCAGACCAAGCGGCCAGGCGATACCAGCGATGAAATCAAAACTCACGGTTGCTTCTGCAGCCGGAGCCGACCGGACAAATTCGTTCATGAAGAAGGACGCTGGATCGTCTCCCCATTCCTGAGTAAACGAGAACATAAAGTAGCGAACGGCCCACGCAAGGATCACCGCGTAATAAACACCAATGATGAAGCAGATGAGCACCTGCCACCAGCCGACAGGCTCCGTGAGTCGATGAAGGCGACGGTAAGAAAGCGGAGCTGAACCACGGTAACGATGACCGATAGCGTAGTCGAGGAACAGCAGTGGGATACCCGCCGTGAGGAGTGCAACGATGTATGGAATCATGAATGCTCCACCACCGTTGGAATACGCAATGTACGGGAACCGCCAAATATTACCCAGGCCGACGGCGGATCCGATCGCAGCAAAGATGAAAGCGTTGCGGCCAGAGAAGGCGCCTCGTTTCGCGGCTGAAACCTTAGCTCCTCTGCCAGATGCGGTGGTGCTCATGAGCTCTCCCTTTCATCGTGTGGGGCGAGTGAAGCTCCCATTGAAGTTGACTCCCTATTGTCGAGCAGTATCTAAGCTTCAGGCAATGACTTTTGGCATATGTCTGCGACTGAGAAGTAAAAATGTTGATTTTTGAGCTCGTACGTCTCGGATTTCGTCGTCGTGCATCTCCGATGACAGCCGACTTCCTCATCCTGGGGACAAGCCCACAGCCAATTTCCTTGTCCTCGGTTGTGAGGATTTATCCTCACACCTCAGACTGCGTCATTGCCAACTGTACGAGCAAGCTCGTACGTCTCGGATTTCGTCGTCGTCAGAAAATCTCAGGAACAATCTCGCCATATGGGACTTAAGCCAACTATCTGTCATCTTTCCAAACTTTGGGTTAATGTTTGAAGCGATTTCGGGCCTGTTACTCACTGAGGCAAGAACCCGAGTCGCAGTACTTTGTTGGGGCGTGCGATGTCGCGCGCTCGAAGGCTGGGACTTGTGCGGGATGGCTCGAAACGCTTTTCCAATGAGTTCTGGCGTGGTGCTGGATTACCTCGTGAACCAAATCATTGGAGGATGCTATGGCTGAACCCGTACGCAACTATCCCAAGCTTGCTCTTCAAATCCTTGAGCAAGTGGGTGGAGAAAAGAACATCGTCTCGGCAACGCGTTGTGCAACGCGCCTTCGTCTCGTTTTGCGCGAGACACCTGCCGGAACTAAGGACAAAGTGGCAGCGCTGCCAGGTGTTATCACCGTCGTCGAGAGTGGCGGCCAGTTCCAGGTAGTTATCGGCGCCCACGTGGGTGAAGTGCACGAAGCACTTCTGGCCAATACCAACCTCTCGGCTGATGCAGCCCCCACGGATGCCCCCAAGCAGTCCATTGCCAACCGTGTCATCGCCACGATGTCCGCTGTGTTTGCGCCCTTTGTATACATTCTCGCGGGTGCGGGCCTGCTGCAGGGTGCACTCATCCT
This sequence comes from Actinomycetaceae bacterium, assembly GCA_039812645.1. GTDB lineage: Bacteria > Actinomycetota > Actinomycetes > Actinomycetales > Actinomycetaceae > Ancrocorticia. The sequence goes on along the minus strand of JBDIAV010000031.1, from coordinate 26,710 downwards.
CATTCGTATGGTCTGGCCAGCCTTCGAAGGTAGCGGTACCGACCAGGTGTTCTCCTTCATTTCGTGGTCGCCGTTCCACTTCCTTCCGATCTTCATCGCTGTGACCGCCGCGAAGCACTTCAACGTTAACCTGTTCGTGGCCCTCTTCTGCGCCGCGGCACTTGTTAACCCCGACTGGAACAACATGGCTGGGAAGATCGCGGATGGCGAGACGATTCGCCTCTTCGGCATTGCTCTGTCGCCCACCACCTACACCTCGACGGTGCTTCCTCCGTTGTTCCTCGTGTGGTTCCTTTCCTACCTGGAGCGCTTCCTCAAGAAGTTCCTGCATGGTTCGGCCGAGAACCTTCTTCTGCCGCTCATCAGCGCCATTATCATGGTGCCGCTGACCCTTCTTCTCCTTGGCCCGCTGTCCGCCGCTACCGCTAATGGCATCGCTTCCGGATACAACTGGCTGGTGGATGTGGCTCCGGCCGTCGCCGCCGCTATCATCGGTGGTTTCTGGCAGGTCGCGGTGATCTTCGGTATCCACTGGGGCATCACCCCCGTGGTTCTGTCGAACTTCGAGCAGTATGGCTACGATTCCTTCCAGGCGTTCCAGACTGCCGCCGTAGTTGCCCAGGTGGGCGCTGCCTTCGGCGTGTTCCTGAAGACCAAGAGCAAGACGATGCGTGGCGTGGCCGGTTCGGCCGCGATCACCGGCATCTTCGGTATCACCGAGCCAACCATTTACGGTGTGACCTTGCGTCTCAAGCGTCCGTTCTTGCTTGCCTGCATCGCGGGTGCGGCTGGCGCCATCACCATCTCTCTCTTCGGTTCGCGTTACTACGCATACGCTGGCCTCCCGGGAATGCTCACGATCGTCAACTCCCAGAGTGATAGCAACCCCTCCTCGCTCATGGGCATGATCGTTGGCTCCCTGATCGCCTTCGCCGGAGCTGCGTTGCTCGTCTACTTCGTTGGTTTTGACGATCCGGTGGATCCCGAAACCGAGGAAGAAGTGACTGCTGAGGCCGAGGAGCAGCTCGAAGAGTCGGCTCGCGTTGCCTACGATACCGCTATGGAGGCCGCCGAGAAGGCCGTCGTGGTGAGTAGCCCACTAACGGGCCGTGCGCTTGCTATGGCTTCCGTACCGGATCCGGTCTTTGCTTCTGGTGCTATGGGCAAGGGTGTGGCTGTTGATCCCACCGTTGGCAAGGTATTTGCACCATTTGACGGCAAGGTTGTCACGGTTCTACCCTCCAAGCACGCTGTTGGTCTCATCTCTAGCGATGGGGTTGAGCTGCTCATTCACGTGGGTATCGACACCGTTCAGCTCAAGGGAGAGCACTACACCTCCCATGTCACTGCCAAGCAGCAGGTGAAGAAGGGTGACCTTCTCCTCGAGTTCGATATCGCTGCTATCAAGGCCGCGGGATACTCCACTGTTACTCCCGTTATCGTGACGAATTCGAAGAAGTACAGCGATGTTCTCCCAGCTCCTGTTACTAAGGTTTCCGCAGGTGAGGATATTCTCGCTGCGGTGACCCTGGCTGCTGTGAAGTAGGCTGGTGAGTCAGAGATTGGTCGTGGTCTAAGGCCACGTTCTCGAATAGAGATGGCGAGGGATCGCGAGTTACCGTGGTCCCTCGCCATCGGAATCCCTCAAGGAAAGATCAGAAGAAATGAAGTCTGACACGTCAAACGATCGTCCTGAAGTTACCAGCGGGGGCCTCGCCTCCAGCGAGGACATTTCTACCCCTGCGCTTGTTTCCACCTCAACAACCACCCAGCTCCCCGAGGGATTCCTTTGGGGTGGCGCCGTTGCGGCGCACCAGCTGGAAGGCGGATGGAACGCGGAAGGAAAGGGACCGAGCGTCGTGGACGTATTGACGGCCGGTGCGCACGGAGTGCCCCGCCGCCTCACGGACGGAATCGAGCCGGGCGAGTTCTATCCGAACCACGAAGCCATTGATTTTTACCATCGTTATCGTGAGGACATCGCACTTTTTGCCGAGATGGGCCTCAAGTGCTTCCGCACATCGATCCAGTGGACTCGAATCTTCCCGAAGGGTGACGAGGAGCAGCCGAACGAGGAGGGTCTGAAGTTCTACGACGACCTCTTCGAGGAGCTTCTCAAGTACGGCATCGAGCCAGTCATCACCCTTTCCCACTTTGAACTCCCGCTCCATCTGGCACGCGAGTACGGCGGCTTCCGCAACCGCAAGGTCGTGGACTTCTTCGCCCATTTCGCCCGGGTGTGTTTCGAGCGTTATCACTCGAAGGTCAAGTATTGGATGACCTTCAATGAGATCAACAACCAGATGGACACCAATAATTGGTTGTTCTTCTGGACCAATTCCGGCGTCACGCTTGATCCCGCGGACAATCCGCGTGAGGTCCTGCTCAAGGTAGCCCACCATGAACTCTTGGCTAGCGCGCTGGCCGTGAAGATCGGTCATGAGATCAACCCGGACTTGCAGATCGGCTGTATGGTCTCTCACGTGCCGATTTATCCCTATTCGTGCAATCCGGATGACATCATGGCGGCTCAGATCGCTAACCGTGAGCGCTTCCTGTTCCCAGATGTACATGTCCGTGGAACCTATCCGGCCTACGCGCGTCATGAGATCGAGGCCAACGGCTATGACATCGGTTGGCAGGATGGCGACGATGAGATCCTCGCCAACGGTCGCGTGGACTACATCGGCTTCAGCTACTACATGTCCACCACGGTCAAAGCCGACGCATACTCTACCGAGGAGAGAAACGACGGCGGCTTGCCCAACTCCGTCCCGAATCCTTACATCGGGGCCAGTGACTGGGGATGGCCGATTGACCCTGTTGGCCTGCGCTATACGCTCGCCACGTTCACTGAGCGCTACGACCTGCCCCTCTTCATCGTCGAGAATGGTTTCGGAGCCATTGATACCGTCAATTCTGACGGCTCGATCGACGACGACGAGCGCATCGAGTACCTGCGCCGCCACATTGAGCAGGTCAAACTGTCCGTTCTGGAGGACGGCGTCAATCTGCTCGGTTACACACCCTGGGGAATCATCGATGTCGTCTCGTTTACCACCGGAGAGATGAAGAAGCGGTACGGGATGATTTACGTGGATCGTGATAATGAAGGGAATGGAACGATGGAACGTTCCAAGAAGAAGTCCTTCGAATGGTTCGCAGATGTCATCCGTTCACGCGGGGCCGTTCTCTAGAACAAGTTATCAAGCACTATCTGAGAAAGGAGGGAGGAGACCTGATATGCGATCAACTGTGGCAACCCTATTACGGGTACTGAATAACAATGCCGTCATGGTTGAGGCGGCAGGAGGGCGACTTATCCTACTGGGACGCGGTATTGGCTTTTCTAAGCAGTTAGGCGACGACGTTCTGTTGAGCGCCGCCACCGAGGTCTTCCAACCTTCCAGCCCTCAGGAGTTGCGTCAGCTCGCGGACTTTGTGGTTGAGATACCTCTTGAAACCTTCAATGTGGCGAGACGTGCCGTGGATCACGCGGAAGCAACCGCAGGAGTACGACCAAGCCAGGCCCTGCTCCTTTCGATTGCCGATCACCTCCATTACGCGGTACTGCGCGCGGAGAAGGGGATGACAATCGATTTCCCACTCAAATGGGAGATCGCCCAGTTGTATCCCCGAGAGGCTGAACTAGGGCGGGCAACCGTTCATTTCGCTCGGACAGAGCTTGGTGCCCCGGTTGCCGAGGATGAGGGCACAGCATTTGCTATGCACTTCGTAAATGCCCAGTTTGCTCAGGCAGATGTCTCTCAAACCGTAGAGATGACGAAGCTGCTTGGAACCGCTGTTGACATTGTCAAAGAAGGCATTGGTCCGTATGCTACAGCCGATCCGATGAGTGTGGCCCGTTTCGTCACACATCTGCGTTACCTCTACGTCAGGATTTCCAAGGACAATCAGATTGAAAGCGCCCCGCCGGTTCTGGTGTCAGTACTCCATGAGGCCCATCCTGAAGTGAGGATGGTTGCGGATCAGGTTCGCCAACTTATTGAGTCGGGCGGTGGCAAGTTGACCGAAGCCGAGGTGAGTTATTTGGAGATCCATGTTGCTCGCTTAGCGACGGCGGTACGTCACTAGCTCATAAGGACGGGGTTCTTACGTTCCTCTTACGTTCGGCTCACATACCGCCGAGGTTGACTTTCTAGAGTCAAGGTATGGAAGCAACTATCGCGACTCGAACGGCGTCTGCTACTACAAGGCAGGCGCCGTTCGTCGTCGCGGAGAAGTCGCCGGATGCTTTGGGGATTTCTCCGTTCCGTTACTTACGCCGCCTACGTCACTTACGCGGCCAACATCGTCGGACGTGCCGATTCCTTTTCCCGCTGAACGGGCGGCTGCGCGCGCTGGTGCCGTGGCTGAAGTTTATGGCGTCAGGAATGTCCACGTGGGCGCTGGAAATGGGGATGTTCTTGGCGCTGCAAGACGTCATTGGTCTGGTGCCCGCGGTGCTTATAGCACGCACCTTGGCGAGCGCCGTCAACTTCCTCATCAACAAGTTTGTGGTGTTTGGTAGCGCTTCACGCGAGGAACTGCGGCGTCAGGCGATCGGGTACGCGACGGTCGCAACCGGCGTCATGATCGTCAACGCCCTAGGTGTGCAGGCCCTGGTGGGGCTGGGCCTGCCGTCGTGGTTGGCGAAGACGATCATGGATGCGAGCGGTTCGATCATCAACTTCACGTCGCAGCGGCTCGTCATTTTCTCCAAGTAGTTGGGCTACTACCCCTGCGCTACTAGACGAATGCGTACTCCACCAAAATTGATCTCTGGAATCCTGCATGTCTTGTACCCATGACACATATGAAGCGGGATGACTGAGATAGATTTTCGTGGGTCTCACTCTGACGTCCACGAATTAGTTATTTATTCGTGTGTCGCCTCGACGCTCCCAGGGAACTCCCGGCAAATAAATAAGTTCGTCATACTTCCTGCCAATGGTTGGCACAAGATGGCTTCATAACGTCGGGGTATGGACGAAAACACTGATTACCGGCCCTCTCCTGCTCCGAATTCGCGCCCCTGGGCGGAAGAACCAGCAGAGTCTGAAGCTCACGATGGGAGCGCAGGTGGGTCTGCCGCAGCTGCGGGTCGCGGTAAAAAGCGGAGGCGCCGCGTCGTCGTCGCTACGTCTCTAGCTGCGGCACTCACGCTGACGAGCGTCTCGGCATGGGCGCTCAACCGCTACGTTATCGACCACGTGGAGGTCTCGAACGTATCTGAATATGAGGCACAGCAGGAAAGTTCTGCGGACTCGGCGGGAAGCTCGGCAAGTTCGTCGGATACGTCTGATAACTCGGGTGATGCCGCGTCCGCGCAGGTCACGGACTCAACCTATACCGCATCCAACGCGTCGATCGCTATCGAACAGCACTCGACCGGGAGCGGCGATAACACCGTCACCTACTACGTTGCCACCGTGGACCTTTCCGACGCCACGGCGCTGCGCTCGGCCTTCGCCAACGATTCTTTCGGCCTGAATATCACCGAGAACACTTCGGATATTGCTGCTGATCGGGGTGCCATCTTCGCCATCAACGGCGACTATTACGGTTTCCGCGACACCGGCATCGTCATCCGTAACGGGGTCATTTATCGCGACGACGGCGCCCGCGAAGGTCTCGCCTTCTACCGTGACGGCTCGGTCAAGCTCTACGACGAGACTGCGACAACCGCGCAGGAACTGGTCGACGACGGTGTGTGGAACACCCTTTCCTTCGGCCCGGCCCTTGTCGAAAATGGCTCCGTCATCTCGGGTATTGACTCTGTTGAGGTGGACACCAACTTCGGCAACCACTCCATCCAGGGAGAGCAGCCACGAACCCTCGTTGGGGTAAAGGCGGACGGAACGCTCGTATTCGTCGTCGTCGATGGCCGGAGTACTGGCTACTCCAAGGGTATGACCATGACGGAAGCAGCCGAGCTCATGGTGTCCCTCGGCTGCGAGACCGCCTACAACCTGGATGGAGGCGGCTCCTCGACGATGTACTTCAACGGCGGGGTGGTCAACTATCCGGGCGGAACCGGCAACGAGCGCGGCACCTCGGACATCCTCTACATCGAGGATCTGTCATGATTGTCCTCATCCCGTCTCTGGAACCCGACCACCGCCTGCCTGAACTCGTCCGGTTGCTGAGGGGCGAACTGAGTGGTGAGCTGCCTGAGAGTAGCGGGTTGAGGGGAAGTCGAGAGCCGCGTGGGAAGTCAAGCGGCGTGCGCATCCTGATTGTCGACGACGGATCCGGGCCCGCGTATGAGAAGACTTTCGCCGAGGCCGCAGCAGCTGGCGCCGTCGTTATTGGATACCCGACCAATCGTGGCAAAGGGTTCGCGCTGCGGCACGGTTTTGAGTGGTGCCTCGCGAACGCGCCGGGCGAAACGGTGGTGTGCGCCGACTCGGACGGGCAGCACACTCCGGCGGATATCGCGCGGGTGGCGGCAGAATCCGAGCGTCATCCACAGGCGCTGGTACTGGGTGTGCGCGGATTTGTCGGCGATGTGCCGTTGCGCTCGCGGTTCGGTAACAACATGAGCGCGTTGGTTTTCCGGCTAGCCAGCGGGGTTCGGGTGGATGACACCCAGACTGGGCTGCGTGCATACGGGGCTTGCCAATTGTCCGAGCTGCTGGAGGTTCCTGGAGATCGTTTCGAGTGGGAGCAGAATGCCTTGATCATGGCCGCGCGACGCGGGCGTGAGATCGTGCAGGTGCCCATTGCGACCGTCTATCTCGATGAAAACTCGAGCTCCCATTTCCGACCGCTGGCCGATTCGTACCGGGTGTTCCGGTCGCTGCTTGGTGCTCTAGGTGCCGGGGTGATGTCCGGTGCTGCTGGTGGTTCACGTTTGGGTGCCGCTGGTTCGGGCATCGGTGGTGTGAATATTGGCGTGGGGGTGCTGAAATTCGCAGGGTCCGGGTTGGTGTCGTGGGCGCTGGAAATGGTGCTCTTCCTGCTACTTCAGGCGCATATCGGTGTGGTGCTGGGGGTTGTGCTGGCGAGGTTGATGTCGGCGTCGGTGAATTTCTTGATGAACAAGTTTGCGGTGTTCGGTGAGAGATCGCGTGAGAATACGCGGCGGCAGGTTGTGGGGTACGTGACTCTTGCGGCGATTCTGCTGGTGAGCACGGCGGTTGGGGTGCAGGTATTGACGTCAATTGGGCTGGCGGCGTGGCTCGCAAAGCTGGTGATGGATATCAGTGGGCTGGTTGTGAGCTTCCGCGTGCAGAGTCGAGTGATTTTTTCGGAGGGGAGTGGAGCGAAGGACCAGAGGTTTCGGGACGCGCATTATGCACAGTGAGGAACCACGACTGAAACCTGTCGGAGCGGGCACGTAGACTGTCCGTTGTGAGCATGGCACTTTATCGCAGATATCGACCACAGCAGTTCCAGGATGTCATCGGGCAAGAACAGGTGACGAAGCCGCTGATGGCCGCCCTTCGCGCGGACAAAACGGCCCATGCCTACCTCTTCTCGGGCCCGCGTGGGTGTGGCAAGACTACCTCCGCCCGTATCCTTGCGCGCTGTCTCAACTGCGAGAAGGCACCCACGGATACCCCGTGCGGCGAGTGCGAATCCTGCCGCGAGCTGGCACTGTCCGGTTCTGGTTCGCTGGACGTGGTGGAGATGGACGCGGCGAGTCACGGTGGTGTAGACGACGCCCGTGATCTCATCGAGCGCGCTTCCTTCGCCCCGGCTCGGGACCGCTACAAGATTTTCATCATCGACGAGGCCCACATGGTCTCCAATCAGGGCTTCAATGCCCTGCTCAAGTTGGTGGAAGAGCCGCCGCCTCACATTAAGTTCATTTTCGCGACGACGGAGCCGGAGAAAGTCATTGGCACCATTCGTTCGCGTACCCATCACTACCCGTTCCGACTTGTACCTCCGGATGTTCTGGAGAGCTTCCTGGGCGGTATTTGCGCTGATGAGGGGATCGACGTCGGCGCGGGCGTACTTCCGCTTGTGGTCCGGTCCGGCGGTGGCTCGGTTCGTGATTCGCTGTCAGTTCTTGACCAGCTTATTGGTGGGTCCGAGGGCGGCGTGGTGAATTACCAGGACGCCGTGGGCTTGCTCGGGTATACGGATGGTTCGCTGCTTGATGACTTCGTCGAAGCGCTCGCCGTAAACGACGGTGCCACGGTGTTCTCGGTGGTGGATCGTGTGGTGCAGTCCGGGCACGATCCGCGGCGTTTCGTCGAGGATCTGTTGCAGCGTTTGCGGGATCTCATTGTTATCGCGCTGGCGGGGGAGCACGCCACGGATGTTCTTTCTTCCGTGCCTCAGGACCAGATCGAGCGCATGATGGCCCAATCTGGGCATTTGGGTGCTGCCAAGGCGTCGCGTTCTGCCGATCTGGTGAATGATGCGTTGAGCTCGATGGTGGGGGCCACATCGCCGCGATTGCAGCTGGAATTGTTGTGCGCCCGATTGCTCATTCCGGAGCCTTCCGCTGTATTACCGAGTGCTGGTACCGCGGAGCGCGGCCCGGGCGAGCGGCCCGCTCGCCCGGCGAGCGCCCAGCGTCCTGGAGGTACGGGGCGGCCCGCAGCAACGGGGCAGCCTGCGACCGCACAAGGCCCGGTGGCCAGCGGTGATCTGGACAGCGGTGATGCTGATCGTGGGCAAGGTACCGCTAGCGGTTTAGCGCAGAACAAGCAGCGGCCGGCCGCCCAAGCTACCAATCCAATGGTCCCAGGCAGGCAGATCAACCCGGCGTGGGCCGCCGCTGACGAATCCTCGGCGGCACCGCGGGCATCCCAAGGATCTCAAGTGCCGCAGGCCTCTCGATCCGCACAGGCGCCTCACCGGGGTCAGCAGCCGACGCAGCAGGCAGCTCCACAGCAGTCACGGGCGCCGCAGTCCCAGCAGCCGATTTCCTCCTCGGGAGCTACTTCGGGCGCTCCCGCCGGGACCGTGGATCTCGCTGGTGGACCCGCGCCGAAGGACGCAGCTCCGGAAAATGCGGATGCGGCCATCATCCGCCAACGATGGAACGAAGTGGTAGCGGCAGTCCAGTCACAGTCCCGATCCACAGCGGCTCTCATTCAAACGAATGCTCAGGTTGGGTCTCTAGCCGGGGGCGTTTTGACACTTACCTTCCAGACGGCAGGTTTGGCCACCACATTTAACAACCGTGGCCATGGGCCGCGAGTTGAAGCGGCTTTGCATGATGTCCTAGGCATCCGCGCTACGGTTCAAGGGTCGGTAGGTGGCGCTCCACAAGCACCGGAGCCCCGGAGTCAGGGAGCTGGTGCGGCTGCGCCGCAGTCCAACCAGGCTATGCAGCAGCCCCACCCTATGCGGCAGCCGCAGGCCGTGCCGGAGCAGAGACCCGAACCTGTGTCTCAGTCCCCGGCTGAAACGGCACAGACTCGTCAGATCAAAGATGAGATTTCTTCGGTTTCGCGTGAGTCTCACGAACAGCCTGCAGCTTCTGCCACTTCTGCGCAGGATGTTGAAGAAGCCTGGCCAACTCCAGTGGCCCCACCACGTTCTTCAGCACGCTCGGTAGGAGGTTCTGTTAATGTGTCGCCGCCAACTCCTGCGGACCCCGCCGGTGTTCTGGCGCAGTTGGTTGATAACCCCGTGGAAGAAATTCTTGCTCGCAGTACTGTTCCCACAGGTCACCGATCATCATTGGCTCCCGACGAAGGGGAAGGCTCGGACGTTCAGTCGGAGTTGTTAGGCGGAAGTAGCGCCAATGCTGAGGTCGCCGAGGTGCCCTCAATTGCGGGCGCAGCACCAATCACGAACGTCTCTGAGAACGGTGACGTTCTTGCAGGCTCCTCGACACATCAGGCCCCGGCGTCAGTGGACTCCTCTACCGTTGCCGTGGACTCCGAATCTGGGCATGCAGCCTCGGTTAGTGGAGTTGGCGCAGCCACGTCAGGCGATAGCTCCGAATCTGAACATGAAGCCTCGGTACCAGAAACGCCTATCGCGTCGATTTCTGAGGTGTCATCCAGCCCTTCTTCTGGGGCGCCATCCAGCTCAGCAGCGCCTGCAGTCTCCCATGATCCTGCTGACGTGGTCCCGACACCACCTTTCGATGAGTATATGGTTCCTCCCCCTCTTGATGAAGAACCTGATGAACCGTTCTATGCCCAGCAGATGCCCGTTCCGCCGCGACCGCAAGATTTTGATCAGTCGGCCAATAATCCGACACCCATTCCGCCGCGACCGCAGCAGTCTGCTCAGCAGCCTCCGGTGTCAGTTCCCCAGCGTCCCCAGGGATTTGGTCAGTCAACTCAGTCGCCACAATCGGCTCCTCGATCAAACTCGATTGCGTCACGTATTTGGGAGAACCACGGTACCGGTCAACCCCAAGGAAACGGTGGATTCGGTAACGGGGAGTTTGGCGGTTATCGCGGCAACTCGGGCTATTCGGGCACCTCTCTGGCTCCCGGTGGCCAGCAGGATGCCCATGACGATGATGAGGTTTCGGTAGATGATCCGACCATTGCCCAATCGAATCTAGTCGGAATTGACGTTGTCCTCGATACCTTCCATGGAACGGTGATTGAGGAGATTCTTGGAAAGAAGGAGATCTAATGCCCGGCGTGTATGACGGAGCGGTGCAGGAGTTGATTGACGAACTTGGTCGATTACCTGGAATTGGTCCTAAGAGTGCCCAGCGCATTGCCTTCCATATCTTGGAGCAAGAGCCTGCGGATGTTGCAGCGCTAACGAACGCGATCTCGCGTGTGAAAGACCGCGTACATTTTTGCGAGGTGTGTGGCAACGTCACGGAATCTCAGATCTGCTCCATCTGCTCTGACGCGCGCCGAATCGACACCGTCATCTGCGTGGTTGAGGAAGCCAAAGATATCGTCGCTATTGAACGAACGCGTGAATATCGCGGCAGGTACCACGTTCTGGGTGGATCTATTAACCCCATTCAAGGTGTCGGCCCTGATGATCTGAGAATCCGTGAACTCTTACTCCGATTGCAGGATGGTGTGGTCCAGGAGGTCATCCTGGCAACGGACCCGAATATTGAAGGCGAGGCAACGGCCGCATACCTCATTCGCCTCCTGGTCCCGATCGGCATCACCGTATCACGGCTAGCTTCAGGACTCCCCGTGGGTGGCGATCTCGAATATGCGGACGAGATTACCCTGTCCCGTGCGTTTGAAGGACGTCAGAAGATTCATACACCAAGTGGAGCGCTCGCACAGTAGCGGGAACAATTTCGCAGGTGCGGGCTTGTGTGTCCGCTGTCTCATGTCCAACGTACGATACGTTCTCGGGGCGAGTAATCCCCGCGATTACGATGAGACCGTCGAAAAAAGGAGCAACCTATGGCACTCGTCGTCCAGAAGTTTGGTGGATCTTCCGTCGCAGATGCTGCGAGCATCAAGCGTGTCGCGAAGCGAATTGTCGAGACTAAACGCTCCGGCAATAAGGTCGTCGTCGTCGTTTCCGCGATGGGTGACACCACGGACGATCTTATCGACCTCGCCAATCAAGTGACGGAAAACCCGCCCGCCCGAGAGATGGACATTCTTCTGACGGCCGGCGAGCGCATCTCCATGGCTCTTCTTGCCATGGCTGTTGATGAGCTTGGGGTCGAAGCACACGCTTACACCGGTCAGCAGGCAGGTCTGTTGACCGACGAACGTTACGGCAAAGCATCCATCGTCGGTGTTGTTCCGGAACGCATCCTGCGCACACTGCAGTCAGATGCTGTGGCCATTGTGGCGGGCTTCCAGGGCGTCAACGCTAAGAATGACGTCACTACGCTTGGCCGTGGTGGATCTGATACCACCGCGGTAGCTTTCGCTGCCGCTCTTAACGCGGACGTATGCGAGATTTACACGGACGTCGACGGAGTGTTCTCCGCAGACCCGCGTATCGTTCCTGCCGCCCGTCAGATGCCCATTATGACCTACGAAGAGACTCTTGAGCTGGCCGCACACGGCGCCAAGGTCCTTCACTTGCGCGCTGTGGAGTACGCACGCAAGTTCAATGTCCCTCTCCACGTACGTTCGTCATTCTCCGACAAGGAAGGAACTTGGATCGTGAGTGATAACTTCAGCCAGCAGAAGGCGCTGGAAGCCCCGGTCATCACCGGAGTTGCCCATGACAAGTCCCAGAGCAAGATCTCGCTCGTCGGCATCCCGGATGTTCCCGGCTCGGTATCGAAGATCTTCGCAGCTGTGGGTGAAGTTGATGGCAACATCGATATGATCGTGCAGAATACCGCGCTCACGAACCCTGGGCTGGCCAATCTGTCCTTCACGGTTCCCGAGACACAGCGAGCGGACGTCGTGGCTGCCCTCGAAGCAAAGAAGGAAGATCTCGGATTCAATCAGCTTCAGGTAACTGACCACATCGGGATTCTCTCGGTGGTGGGCGCCGGTATGCGTACCTACTCGGGTGTTTCGGCAAAGCTTTTCACCGCGTTGGCACAGCTTGGTATCAACGTGGACATGATCTCCACCTCGGAGATTCGTATTTCAGTAGTTGTGGCGCCCGATCAGCTTGAGGAAGCAGCCCGCGCCGTTCATCGTGCCTTTGATCTCGATTCCGAGTCTGAGGCAGTGGTTTATGGAGGTACCGGACGATGAGTGTCACCCTTGCAGTTGTAGGCGCTACCGGCCAGGTTGGCCGCGTTATGCGCGCCATCCTCGAAGAGCGCAACGTTCCAGCGGACAAGGTTCGTTTCTTTGCATCAGCTCGCTCGGCTGGCAAGGTTCTGCCGTTCCGCGGCGAGGACATCGTGGTGGAGGATATCGCCACGGCTGATTTCGCAGGTATCGACGTCGCCGTGTTCTCCGCTGGTGCCACCACCTCGCGTGAGTACGCCCCCAAGTTTGCTGCCGCTGGCGCGGTGGTCGTGGACAATTCCTCCGCATGGCGTAAGGACACTGAGGTTCCGCTCGTCGTATCCGAAGTGAATCCTCACGTTATTGCTGATCGCCCTAAGGGCATCATTGCGAATCCGAACTGCACCACCATGGCTGCTATGCCGGTGCTCGGACCGCTGCACCGCAAGTACGGACTCAAGCGCCTTATTGTTTCCTCTTACCAGGCAGTGTCCGGTTCGGGCCTTGCCGGTGTGAAGGAACTTGAGGGTCAGATCCGTGCAGGCGTCGAGCAGGACATCACCCAGCTCGTCACCAACGGCGAGGCAGTGACCCTGCCTGAGCCGAACGTTTACGTGGCTCCGATCGCATTCGACGTCGTCGCCCTTGCCGGTTCGATTGTCGACGACGGCTCCGAAGAGACCGACGAGGAGCAGAAGCTCCGCAATGAGTCCCGCCGCATCCTCGAGGTTCCAGAGCTGCTCGTCGCTGGTACCTGTGTGCGCGTCCCGGTGTTCTCCGGTCACGGTCTGTCCATCCATGCGGAGTTCGAGAATTCAGTGACTCCGGATGAGGCTCGTGCTTTGCTGGCTGAGGCTCCTGGTGTTGCTCTCACTGATGTTCCTACCCCTCTGGTTGCAGCCGGTAAGGATCCATCCTTCGTGGGCCGTATTCGTCAGGATCAGTCGGTTGAAGGTGACCGCGGCCTCGCCATGTTTGTTGTGGGCGACAACCTGCGCAAGGGTGCTGCCCTCAACGCCATCCAGATCGCCGAGCTCGTCATTGAGGAACTGGGTGCCTGAGCGTAACAGCTTACTGACAGCGTGGGGCTGTATCAGAAGGTCTTTTGACCAACTGATACAGCCCCACTGTCATATGCGCTCGCCGTGGCCAGACATGAAGTAAGCAAACCGGCGAGACGTGGAACGTGTGTTGTTTTTGGGTTTATGTGTCGGTTTTCTTAGGGAAAAGGCGTTACGTGAATCGGAAAACGCCACTCCTTTGGCTAGCCCGTTGGCCAGGGCCAGGGCCAGGGCCAGGGCCAGGGTGCGCTACACCCCGCGTTAGTTTTCTCGCGGAAGAAAAGTGTGTGTCGACCGAGAAAAAGTGTACGACGGCGGAGGCCGGGCTGTAATCCGCACTCACACCACCGCCACTCTCAACGCATTACACAGCCGTCACTCGCAGCAAAATCGTCTGTTCAGGCTTGAGGTCGGGGAAACGGAAACCTACCTCGGAAAGAACAGAACCAGGCACAGTCAATCCACTATCCCACCACGGAACCTGTTGGGTAGCGCTCGTTCCGGATGTCGCTGAAGCCACGCCTTCCGGCAGCAGCTCGCGAACAAGATACCTTGTGCCATCCACACCATTCACCCCGGATAGCCCGGGCAGGCATAGCGGTGGGCTAGGGCGCACCTCGGAGGAACGCATCCGCGTCAACGCAAAGATTGCATCCCCACGATCCTGCGCCACCACTCCATGGACCCACCATCCGGCATCGGGGTGATCCGCATGGACTACGTGCCCGGTGTGGAGCAAGCTTCGTAGTTCCTTGTGGAGAGCCACCCATGCGGCGAGTTCCTCCCGCTCCTGCTCCGATGCTTGGGTGAGATCCCACTCGATTCCCATATGGGAGAACAGCGCGGTGGAGGCGCGCAGCGTCAATCCCAAGGTACGTCCCGTCGTATGGGAGGTGGTCGATGCGATATGTGAACCGACGAGCTCTGGCGGAAGAAGAAGCGATGTCCCCGCCTCAATGAGCTTGCGTTCCAGTGGATCGATGCAGTCTGAACCCCAGATGCGTACCGCCCGGGTCATCATTTCCAGGTCGATTCTCCCACCGCCACCGGCGCAGGATTCAATTTCTAGTGACGGATGTGCGGCAAGGATTGCGTCCATGAGAGCGTAGGTAGCTTTGGTTTGCAGGTGATAGGCGGGGAGTCCCGTGACCGGTGACTCCGCCTCGTAGAGATCGCGATTAAAGTCCCACTTGAGATAGTCGATCTGATGCTCATCCAGTACTGCCAGCAGCAGACCAAGAACATGATCGAAAGCTTCCGGGTTGGTCAGGTCGATGACCTGCTGCTGTCGAGCTTCACGGGGGAGGTGAGAGACTGGGCTGAGGACCCACTCTGGGTGAGCGCGGGCGGTTTCGGAGTCGATATTGATCATTTCCGGCTCGACCCAGAGTCCGAATTGCATGCCGCGAGCATGGACGGCGTCCGCCAACGGATGAAGACCGTCCGGCCACACGTCCGCAGACACCACCCAGTCTCCTAATCCTGAGGTGTCATCGCGGCGCGAGCCAAACCAGCCGTCGTCGAGAACGAACCGTTCCACGCCCACATCAGCCGCCGCATCGACGAGCGGCAGTAGTCGCTCTAAGGAGTGATCGAAGTACACGGCCTCCCACGCGTTGAGCGTCACCGGACGTACAGTTCGGGGGTGTGAAGGAAGCCCACGCAGGTACTTGTGAATGCGCCCGGCTGCCTCGTCAAGACCATGTCCCCAGGTGCCAACGATCCACGGGCTGGTGTAGCTTTCGCCGTGATCCAACGTAATTTCCCCGGGATACAGCATTTCGCCACCCAGAAGGCCCTGGAAGCCCAGGATGTCTCGTTCTGCAATGGTTTTGGTGTTCCCTGACCAGGCGACGTGAATGTAGTGGACCAACCCGTCCTGCCAGCGTGTTTCCGGCTCGCAGGTGCCGTGGACGGTTGACTCCGCGTGACCGCGCGCGATCCGCGTGGTCCGTGAGTGCTCTCCGATGGTGAATTCGTGCGTTTGGATATCGCGCTCGCGTAGGTGCCTGCCCGTTTGGTCAATAACCCGGGTCTCGCGAGCGGGTGTGGGCAGTGCCAGGAGGAGAGACTCTAGCGAGTATCCATCCTGCGCGTCGTTTGTGATGGTGGCTCGGGCGCGCAACAGACCGGAACCGGTGAGTTCGAGACGGACAGAGAGAACGAGGCCGGCTTCGTCGTCGTAACAGTGAACGTCGACTCGCGTACCAGTATTCTCACCGACGACGACGTCACCAGCCGCGTCTCCGTCGCCCCCACTGCCGGTGGTGTGTACATCCACGCTCTGGGCGCGGAATGCGGAGAACTGGGAGCGGCCTCCCCGCGATCCGACGAGTCCCGGCGTTCCCAACCATCCTTCACTCTGGCTGGGAATCATAGAGAGGACGGGAGGGGTGTCGGCGGTTCCTGAGACAACACCCGGTACCTGGGACGAAACGAACTCACCGAGATCCTGCTCGCTAAGATTCCCCAGGTCAGCGCCCCAATACAGGACTTGTGGGGCGGAATTTTCTGCGATATGGAGAACAACGGATGTTCCACCTGCACGCAGGTGAAGGTCAGCAGGAATATGCGGCACGGTTCTTGCTCCTGTTGGTGAAGTTATCGGAATGCTATTGATGGGGAAAGTGAAACTGGTTCAGGTGTGGAGGATGGTCAATCACGTGAGGGGCAAGCCGCATTACAGGGCAAGCTGGGCTAGTGAGTGCTCAATGGCTACCGCGGCGGCGCCTCGGGCCCAGGCCTCGAAGCCGGACTTGTCCACAATGATGTTGAGCGGCGATGCGTCTGGATCTCGCTGTACATTGGCGGCGGCCCTGACGGTGCTTTCTGCGACGTCCCAGAGGGCGATGCCGTCACCGCTGAGAACCACGGTGGGGTGCATGATGAGGCTTGTACTGAGGAAAATGAGCCGCCCCAGGGCGGAGGCTGCTGACTCAATGATGGCTTGGGGGGCGGGCTCTCCAGCGGTAGCCAACGCCAGCAGCTCTTTGTAGGAGACGTCCCGCCCGAGGGCAACCCGACCCTGGGCGCAGATGCTGTCAATGGACAGCATGGCCCGGGCGCATCCGCGGTGACCATACGGACAGAAAGGGCCCGAAGGATCCACAGTGACGTGACCTCCAAGTCCCAGACCTGTGTCCGCCGATTTCACCGCGTGTCCGTGGATGACAAGGCCGTAGCCGATGCCCACTCCGATGGTGATGAGGGAAAAATCAGGAACCCCACGTGCCGCACCCACAAGGTATTCGGCTTTTGCGAGGGCGACGACGTCGTTCTCCAGAGTAATCGGTAGGCCAACGGAGCGTTCCAGCATCTCTCCGAGGGGTACGTCGCGCCATCCGAGGAAGGGGGCGCGAAGGACGCGCCCGTCGTCGGAGACACTGCCGCCGAGGCAAACGCCAACGTGAAGAACGGGATGTTCTGACTGTCCCGCGAGTTCGTGGACGAGCTGACCGATCTGTCGGGCCACATCCTCCGGATTTGAGGACTCAATTGGGGCATCGGCCTGTGCTACTGCGTGAGCTCGCATATCCGTGAGAACAAGATGGATATGATCTCCGGTGATTTTTATCCCGATGACTCGACCAATATCCGCGGAGACGACGAGGGGGCGTGTGGGGCGCCCCATGGAGCCATCGCGACTTTCTTCCAACTCAAGGAGGAGGCCGCTGTCTATGTACGGACGCGCTATGCGAGTGAGGCTGGGGGCGGATAACCCAAGGACGGACGAAAGCTCACTTCGTGCAATGGGTCCTCGGACAAGGACCTCGCGAATTACCTCAACCCCACTATTCACCTGTGACACTTTACACCCTCTTTGATTCACTTTGACACAAATAGAGAGATAAATCTGTTTATGAAAGGTGGTTGACCCGCCTGTTAGTTTCGTATTAGAAATATCTTTGTGGATTGACGTGAGAACGCAAACATAAATTGTGTGTTCTCACGGCTCTCTTGTTGGGACAACGTCACCCCATTCCGAGCATTGGATCTGAAGGGTTCCTTTACTCGAACATAGCCACCGCTCACAGCTGCCAAGTGCGTGGAGGCATCGACCAATCGCAAGGAGGCGTATTGGAATGAGAAGATCATCGGCCGGTCTGTGTAAAAGACTCAGACACCGGCCAGCAACAGCTGTTGTGACAGCCCTTGCTCTTGCTGCAACATTGAGCGCGTGCGGAAGCACGGGCAATTCGGAAGGGGTGACCACTCTCAACTTCTTCCAGTTCAAGGGGGAGGCTCTCCAGGACTTCGAGCAGATTATCGATGATTTTGAAGCGGAGAATCCGGACATTAAAGTCATTCAGAACCAGCAGCCGGACGCTGACACGGCAATTCGCACGCTGCTGGTGAAGAACAGGACACCCGATGTGGTCACCCTGAATGCCGGTGGGAAGATCGGGCAGCTGCTCGACGCCGGAGTTTTCTACGACTTCTCCCAGGATCCCGTGGTGGATACGCTTAATCCCGCAGTTCAAGAGATTATTGCGGACCTTGGGAGTCACGACGGCGAAGTCAACGCCCTCGGCTACGTCAACAACGCTGACGGAATCATCTACAACAAGACGATCTTCAAGGAGCAGGGCCTAGAGATCCCCGAGACGTGGGATGAACTCATTGATGTTTGCGAGAAGCTACAGGCTGCGGGCATCACTCCGTTCTACGGAACTCTTGCTGACTCCTGGACCACTCTCCCCTCCTTTAACGGTATGGGTGCTTTTGCCGCGCGTGACGGCTTCTTTGACAAGATGCGGGAAGCTGGCGAGAACGTCGATCCGGCGAAATCACCGTCCTTTTCGGTGGACTTCGCTGACATTGCGGAGAAGCAGAACACGCTCTACTCCTACGCCCAGGATGGATATCGCGGACGTACATACGACGATGGCAACGCCGCCTTTGCCCGCGGTGAAGTAGCGATGTACATGCAGGGTATCTGGGCCCTTAACCCCATCAAGCAGGCAAACCCTGACATTGAGGCGGGAATCTTCCCTTACCCGGTCTCCGACAATCCGGACGATCGAGTACTGGTGAGCGGTGTCGACGTCGCCGTGATGATCGGCCGGGACACTCCCCATATGGAGGAGGCGAAACGATTCGTTGACTACCTGTACCGTCCCGACGTTATTGAGGAGTTTGCCAAGTCGCAGAACATGATCCCGGCTGTCACCTCCGCCAAGTGGAGTGACGATCCTGCATTGCAGGACGTCAAGCCCTTCTTCGATGACGGCAAGATTGCTGGATTCATCGATCACCAAGTGCCAGCTGGTATTCCGCTCGACTCCATCGTCACGCGGGGCCTCATGGACAACAACCCGATGAGCGCCCTCGCCACACTCGACAACGAGTGGGCAAAAGTCGCTGCTAGAACCATCGACTAGTAAGGAAGAGTCGAGATGTCTGCAACCACAAGAACGCAGGGAGTTCCGGCAGTAACGGACGCTCCCCGACGCGGTATGAAAAAGGACAGAACCTACCACTGGATCGTGGTGCCGATGGTGGTGGCTTTCGCCGCCTTCCACACCTTTCCGGTTCTCACGGGCGTGTTCTACAGCTTCACCAACTATGCGGGTTTTGGCCCCTGGAAGTTCGTAGGATTCGCCAACTTCATTAGCCTCTTCAAGGACGACCGTGTGCTCGCCGCCTACGGTTTCTCCTTCATGTTCGCAATCTTCGCTACCGTCCTGACCAACGCCATCTCGTTGGCCATCGCCCTGGCGCTCAATGCAAAAATCAGATTCCGCAACTTCTTCCGCGGGGTTTTCTTCATCCCTTACGTGCTGGCGATGCTCATCATTGGCTACGTCTTCAAGTTCATCTTCAGCACATCGTTGCCGAGAATGCTCTCCGGAATACCATTGTTCGCGGACAACATCCTCACCAATTCCACGTGGGCATGGACCACCATCGTGCTTTTAGCGGTGTGGCAGTCGTGCGCTTTTGCGATCATTCTCTACCTGGCGGGGCTCCAGACGATTCCAGAGGAACTCTACGAGGCAGCTTCTTTGGACGGGGCCTCCCCAGCCCAGCAGTTCCGTTCGATTACTTTCCCCATGATCTGGTCCTATTTCACCATCAACGTGGTGTTGAGCGTTAAGGGTTTCCTCCAGGTGTTCGATCCGATCGTGGCACTGACGAACGGCGGACCGGGAACGTCAACAGAATCGGTGACGATGCTCATCCAGCGTGGTGGTCTCACCGGAGGCGAGTTCGCCTACCAGACCGCCGACGCCGTCGTGTTCTTCATTGTCATCACCGTCGTGTCCTTGATCCAGTTCAAGGGTATGGGTTCTAGGGATACGGACTTCTAATGAGCACAACAACTACGCAGAATCAGACCGCACCGGCATCAAGCCCGGCATCGACACGTAAGCCCGGCAAGGTCGGTAAGCGCATCAACTGGTGGCTCACGGCATTCATTGCGGTGGCGTCATTGACGGTTCTTGTCCCGCTCTACCTGGCCATCGTCGTAGCCCTTAAGACGCCGGATCAGCTGCTTAATTCCAGTGGATTTGAACTGCCCACTAGCGTCCGGTGGCAGAACTTCTCCGATGCCTGGACTGCCGCAGATTACCCCACGACGCTGGCAAACACCGGGATTATCACGGTGCTTACGGTCATCTTCACGATCCTCACAAGCTCTATGATCTCGTGGGCCATTGCGCGGAACATGCACAAGCGGTTCTTTAAGTACTCGTACTTTTACTTCCTGTCTGCCATGTTCATTCCGTTCCCCATCATCATGCTGCCGCTGGTCAAGCAGACCGCCATATTGGGGCTCGACAACAAGTGGGGAATGATCATTCTCTACACGATCTTCGGTATCTCGATGAACTCGTTCATCTACACCGCCTTCATCAAGTCCATCCCTTTGGAGCTTGAGGAAGCGGCTCGCGTAGATGGCGCGTCCACATGGCGCGTATTCTGGCAGGTCATCTTCCCACTGCTGGCACCAATGAACGCTACCGTGGGTATTCTGACCTGCGTGTGGGCGTGGAACGACTACATCATGCCGTTGGTGGTGCTGACCGACCCATCGGATCGCACGCTCGTGTTGGCGCAGTCGATCTTCCAGGGGCAGTTCAACATCGATCACACAGTTTCGTTTGCCTCCTACCTCATGGCGATGGCGCCGCTGCTGCTGGTGTACATCTTCTCCCAGCGCTGGGTCATCTCCGGCGTTACCCGAGGCTCGATCAAGTAACGGTAGCTGATTGCACAGAGGGGCTGTATCAGGCAGGTCATTCGACCTCGTGATACAGCCCCTCTGTGCTTGGTTTCGCCGACCGCATTCGTGGACTTAGACCTTTGCGCGTGTGGAGACTCTTATCCTCGCGTCCTCGCGCGTCAACCCTGAACCTCATAGGCGAACGCCCCGCAACCTCGCTATAAATTGATCCACCTATACCAGGTGCTTTTCCAGGAACCCGATGACCTCTTGCTCCACTGCCACCCGTGTGGGAGGTTCGTTGTGGATCTCGTGGCGCACGCCCGGATACACCACGGTGCGCACGTCGCGGCTGCCGTGCTTCCACAGCGCGTTAGCTACGTGGTAGGCGCCCTCACCATAGTTTGCTACCGGATCCTGCTCACCCGCGACGATGAGGATGGGGAGGGCCGGATCCACACCTTCGGCCCATCCCTCATTGACGGCGTCGTACATTGCCACGAAATCCGCGACAAATCGGTTGGACATCGGGTCCGCAAGCGCGTTGAGTGGATCACCCGCGTGATCGGCAAGGACGTTGGCGTCCAACGCAATCCATTCGTTGCCATTGACCGCTTCCGGGAAACGTTCCACGGCTCCGGTAAACATTGCGTCCATGAATTCCGCGCCGGGTCCGGTTCCATCGGCGGCGACAGCGGCGGCTAGCGCCTGCCGGTCCATGACCTTCTCAATGCCCTCAATCTGCGCGGCGATACCACAAAGCACCAGAGCGGTGAGATCCGCGCCGTGAGCCGTGGTGTAGGCACGAGCGATCATGGATCCCCAGCTGTGACCAAACATGAAGTAGGGAAGCCCTGGAAATGCTTCAACGGCAAGATCGTGGAGCGTCTTTTCATCGTCGACGACGACCTTCGCCCCGTCCGCTCCCGTGTCCATCCAGACGCCGGATTCGGTGGCGGTAGCGCCATGACCCGCGTGGTCATCGGCGGCCACGACGAACCCTGCGTCGAGGAGTGCGGAAATGAGATGGATATACCGCCGTGAATGCTCACCAAGGCCGTGCACCACCTGAACGATGCCTTTGGGAGTAGTTGCCGGGGAATAGATCCAGGCATGGATATGGTCGCGATCGTTTGAGGACGGGAAGTGAATTTCTCGCAGCGCCATTGCTGTCTCCTTCATCGAGAACGGAATGTATCTCGATTCTAAGACTGTCCGGGCGCGAGAGCTCATATCGCCTCCGAACCGCACGAATGTGCACGACGACGCGACGGTGGGCCTTCTCTCGTCTCACGAACGGGAGGGTCGACGACGGCCTCACCGCGCCGTCGTCGACCCCAAGAAACCGATCAGGAGAAGTAGGTACTCATCCCCGAAATCTGTTCGGTATCTGGGCCAAGAACCTGTTCTGCCGCTTGCCCAATAAAGGACCGCTCGTCAGGCTGATGACGCAGCCAGGTATCGACGAAATCCTTGATGGCAGCCTTACGAGAGACGTCCCGGTTGGCCTCTTCGGACATATACCAGCGATGTTCGAGAATCTGATGGAAGATCTCGGCTTCGTCGAACTTGTTGTGCAGCTCGGCCGGAATGGCCGCGATAGTAGGCTCGAAAATGTGGGTCATCCAGTCATGAGCCACGACGCTCAGAGGGGTGTTAGCGTACTTCTTCTTCCCCCGGAACTGCTGGATATCATTCATCATGCGGCGGGCTTGGTTCTCCTGAACGTCCATGCCTGTGAGCCGCATGATCTGACGGGAGTAATGGCCAGCGTCGACAACTTTGGGCTGGATCGAGACGCGAGTGCCGTCGTCGTCGGTGGTCATGGATAGTTCGCCCACCTCGAAGCCCAGATCGTTGAGACGCTTAATTCGCTCAGCAATCTTCCACTTCTCATTCGAGGCGTAGGTTGTGGTTTCGGTGAGCTCGCTCCACAGTGAGGTGTAACGCTCGACGAGGGTGTCACCAACTTCGATACAGTCAAAGTCCTCGCGGATTACTCCGCTGGCCTGCAGATCCATGAGTTCGCCGATAATGTTGGTGCGGGCCACGTCGATGTCGTATTCTCGCTTGCCGTCGGTGATGGCATCGTAAAGTTCACCGGTTTCGGCGTCCACGAGGTAGGCGGCGAATTCGCCAGCGTCGCGCCGGAAGAGGGTATTGGAGAGCGAAATATCGCCCCAGAAGAATCCCAGCAAATGCAGCCGCACAATCAACACCGACAGGGCGTCAATGAGACGGCGGGCGTTCTCCGGGCTCTGGTGCTGTCCGAAAAGCGCGCGGTAAGGCAACGAGTATTCGAGATGTGAGGTCACGAGTGCCGCGTTGAGGACCTTCCCGTCGTCGGTGGCACGCCCGGTGACGACGGCGACAGGTTCCACGGCTGGCGCTCCCAAGCGGCCCAGTGTGCGCAACATCTGGTACTCGCGGTAAGCGGTGTGCTCGCTAATCTCCTTGATAGCAATGATCTTGTCATCCAAGTAAACGAAGCGCACAACGTGCCGGGAGATTCCACGTGGCAGAGCAGCAATGATGCTGCGCGGCCAAACATCAAGAGGGGTGCTCCACGGCAGATCAAAAAGGCTGGGATGGACCTGGACGGCCATGATTTGGAGAGCGGGTTTCATGAGTGGCCTTTCGTCGCGAATCGACCTCACGATACATGTGCCGTTACGGGTGAGGCCAGTTACCGTCACAGGAAAAAGAGCACACGTGGCAAGAGAAGAACAACTCCCTGAACCGCATACCGGGGTAGTGGCGGCTCAGGGAGTTTTTTTAGTTCATGACACTCATGCCTCTGATGACTCAGAAGTATGAGCGCTTATGTTGATCTCGTGGCGATCAGGCCTCTAGGCGGTTACCGGTGGCTGCGGAGAAGAGGTGCAGCGCATCCAGGGTCGGCTCGAGGTGCATCACATCGCCGGCCTTGGGGGTCGGGAAGGGATCGATGCGGACGGTGACCTGGCTGGAGTTATCGCCAGAACCGAACTTCTCGGATTCCTTCTCTGCGCCCGCAACGGTGCCGTATACGAAGGCGTCCGATCCGAGGTGCTCGACGAAGGTGACGTTGAGCGGAATGGTAGTGCCATCCGGGTTCTGGGTCCATTCCAGAGACTCGGGACGGAAGCCCACAATAATCTGGTTGTTGTCCGCGGGGGTGATCTGCTTGAGGATCGAGGGGGTCAGCTCCACCTTGGCTTCACCGAACACGGCGGTGTTGCCAACGATCTTCCACTTGCCGAGGTTCATGGCCGGGGAGCCAATGAAGCCAGCAACGAAGGCATTGGAGGGGGCGCGGTACATCTCGGCGGGCGACGCAACCTGCTGGAGCAGGCCGTCCTTGATCACTGCAATACGATCGGCCATGGTCAGAGCCTCAGTCTGATCGTGGGTCACGTAGAGAGTGGTGATACCGAGACGGCGCTGCAGGGCTGCGATCTGGGTACGAGTCTGCACACGAAGCTTGGCGTCAAGGTTGGAGAGCGGCTCGTCCATGAGGAACACCTGCGGCTCGCGGACAATGGCGCGACCCATGGCCACGCGCTGACGCTGACCACCGGAGAGTGCCTTCGGCTTGCGATCAAGGTAGGGCTCAAGATCGAGAACCTTAGCGGCTTCCTCGACGCGAGCGCGGATCTTTTCCTTGGGCTCGCCAGCAATCTTCAGTGCAAAGCCCATGTTGTCCGCCACGGTCATGTGGGGGTAGAGAGCGTAGTTCTGGAACACCATCGCGATGTCGCGGTTCTTCGGCGAGACATCAGTGACATCACGATCGCCGATGAAGATCTGGCCACCATTGACCTCTTCGAGGCCAGCGAGCATGCGCAGGGAGGTGGACTTTCCACAGCCGGATGGGCCGACGAGGACGAGGAATTCTCCGTCCTCAATCTTCAGATTGAGCTTGTCCACGGCTGGTGTGGTTGCTCCCGGGTAAACACGGGTTGCGTTGACAAATGATACGGATGCCATGAGATATGGTCCCTTCACCGGCAGGTACGTGCCGGACGATCCGAGTGAAAGGTGCCGAGTTCGTGTCGACTCTGACACGGTGTCCCGAGTGGGAAACCTCGTTCATTGTGACACGCGCCGAGGATGCCGTCTAGCGATTTCCGAAAAGATTCCAAAAAGCATTGGGCGTGAGATTGGCAAAATGGGTAGGGATCGACTCGTCTGCGTCAGCTCGTGAGGGCTTGTCCTCCTAGACAAACGAGGGCTGCCCCACCGGACAAATTCGGTTAATTTCCCTGGTTAGGTTCCGGTTCGGCTACTCAGGCTGGGCGGTTGGAAGTAGCTCGGACTGCGCGCTCCGAGTCGCTTGCGGTTGCTTTGGCTGTGGTTGCTCACTTCGTAGGGCAAGAATGCCAGCTTGTGCTGCCGAGCGTGCTGAGGCCACGGCACCCAGAGACACGATGTCGTTTCCTAGCGTTGACGGGACGAGTCGTGGCACGGGGAGATAGGCTCTGGAATCCAGTAGCTTCTGGGCGTGAGTGATGGCGTCGCCGATTGCCTGGGCGATTTGCCCGCATACCACGACATATTCCGGGTCGTAGAGGCAGCTAAACACTTCGCAGCTTCGGGCGAGAAATTCTCCTACGCGTTCTACAACAGGTTGCATTGCCGGGTCGCTGAGGTGCATGTACGGAATTTCGAGTTCGGCGGTCAACTCCGAGAGCGGTATCTGGGCGAGCGGGTGAGTGGCGGGGATGACCCCCGATTCAAGATCCTCTTTGATCCATCGATCGATAAGGTCAACGAGACCGGATTGGTGTTCTAGGCCTTTGACATAGTTAAAGACCTCAAGCTCGCCGACGCCGCCGTGCGTACCATGCACAACGTTACCGTCCAACATAACTCCGGCTCCAAGGCGCCTGCCGGCGAGGAGTGAGACGAAGTTCTGGGAGTTGGTCATGGAACCTAAGAGAGCTTCGGCATGTGCTGCGAGAGTCGCATCGTTCTCCACACGAACAATGGGGAATGTGTCCTTGAGATAATCCTGAAAACCAGGGTTCATATCCTGCCAGAAGCCATCCGGGTGGGACGGTGAGTGTCCGAGGGAATCAACCGGGGCGGGCACTCCGACGGTGACGGCGACGACGTCGTCGACGGAAAGTGACGCTGTATTGAGGACTTGGGTGATGGAATCGAACAAGGCGAGGCGCCGTCTTTGTGGGATGACGTCGGAAGACTCCAACCGATGTTGGAAACGAGCAACTGCCTTCCCACGAAGGTCCGCCACGGTGATGGTGGTGGAGGAGCGCCCCGCATCAATACCCAACAAGATTCCGGCATTGGCTCGGAATTCGAAGCGGCGAGAGGGGCGCCCGAAACGATAGGAGTTGTCGGCCCGGGTGTTGGAGAGTTCGCGAATCAGTCCCAGACTGATGAGTTCATCAAGAGCATTAATGGTGGTGGAGCGGGTCAGGCCGGTGGCTTTCATGGCGTCGTCGGTTCGGAAGATGTCCGCATCCCACGTGTAGCCGAGGATGGCAGCGGTGCTGGCCCTACCCGACTGCAGCGGGGATCTAGAGTTCTTTGCCACGAATTCTCGGTTCCTTTGATAACTATGAAATCCCCATGCTACTGGAGAAGGCTTCTGACCTGCCACAATGCGTCGTCGCATTTCATTTTGGTTTCAATTGATTTCTACATCTGGAAAAGCCCGCGGGCCGTCCGAGAAATTGGTACCTTTCCAATTAATTGAAACATGGTGTAGCTCACATTAGTCGCGGAACGAGAAAGGTGGTCGCGTTCACTTTTTCGCTTGACAGCGAAAGGAGCGGGCACTAGGTTCGCAACTGTGACTAAATTTGGGCAGCAAATTAAGTCGCAAGTGAATTATCTACGTCCAATGGAGGACGGAATGGACGGTGACGTGTCTATCAAACAGCGCAAGAGAAAGCGCCTTATAGCCGCCGCACTAG
>JBDIAV010000030.1:0-29664 GCA_039812645.1 Actinomycetaceae bacterium | reverse complement strand
CGTACTCACATCGACCGCAAGCGAAGAATGGACGGTCCCGCCGAGGATTGAGCCCGCGGATACTCACGCAGCACTCAATTCTTGACAGGACCGTCCATTCTCGGACCACAATCCAACAAACGATCGAACCGCGATCCAGCAAACGCGCCTATCAGCCCTTCTGGCGCCCCTTGAAGCGCGGGTTCTGCTTGTTAATGACGTAGATGCGGCCCTTGCGGCGCACCACCTTCGAACCGGGTTGGGCAGCGAGGGACTTGAGAGAAGAACGAACCTTCACGTCACTTCTCCCGTCCGTAGCGCTGCCAGAACTTCTCGACGCGCCCGGCAGTGTCCATGACGCGCTTCTTGCCGGTCCACATGGGGTGGGAGGCGGAGGAGACTTCGACGTCGATCACCGGGTAGGTGTTGCCGTCCTCCCACTCGATCGTCTGCGCGGAGGTGACGGTGGAGCGGGTGAGGAACGCGAAGTCCGCTGATTTGTCGCGGAAAACGACGTGATGGTAGTCGGGATGGATTCCGGGTTTCATTGTTTTTCCTTGATTAATTTTGACGACGACGGCGCCGCCCGGAGGAGTTGAGTCCCCGGCCGTGACCGCGTCCGGATTGGCGACAGCGTCAGTCAGATACGACGGCGACCGTCACCACGATGACTTTGTGACGCCAGGTAGTTCACCCGAGAGCGCGGCCTCGCGGAACTTGACACGCGAGAGTCCAAACTTACGAAGGTAACCGCGGGGGCGCCCATCAGAGAATCCGCGGTTGCGTAGGCGGGTGGGCGAGGCGTCGCGCGGGAGAGCTTGCAGCTTCTTGCGGGCCACAGCTTTCTCGTCCTCGGACGCGTTGACACTCGAGATGGTCTGCAGCAGCTCGACGCGCCGTTCGCGATATTTCGCGACAATCTCGGCCCGCTGCTGGTTGCGTGCAATCTTCGACTTCTTAGCCATCAGCGCACCTCCACAAACTCGACATGCTTACGCGCCTTGGGATCATACTTGCGAATCCGAAGCCGCTCGGGCGTGTTGCGCCGGTTCTTCGTGGTGACGTAGCGATAGCCCGTGCCCGCGGTGGACTGGAGGGTGATTTTGGGACGTACATCCTTGCTCTGTGCCATCAGATCTTCTCTCCCCTCGCCAGGATGTCCTGACACACCCGGTCGATGCCGAGCTTGTCGATGGTCTTGATTCCGCGCGGCGAGACCTGCAGCTTAACCATGCGCCCAAGTGAGGGCACCCAGTAGCGCTTGGTCTGCACGTTGACTTTCCAGCGGCGGCTGGTGCGCCGGTGGGAGTGCGACACCGATTTTCCAAATGAGGGCTTCGCCCCAGTGACTTGACAGTAATTACTCACGCGGCCATATTAGTATTGATTATCGTTCTCAACAAGTGGGTTACGTAACCCCGGAGGTTTTCCTTGCGCATCTCGGTTCTCACTGCGGCCGACCCCCTCGTCCGCAGCATTGCCATCCTCTCGCTGTCTGACGTCTCTCCCGTTCTGTCCGTGGACTTGAACGACGACGGCACGATCCTCACCTATTCCACGGGTTTCGAGGAGAGCGTCACCGAGGTCCCCCTGGCACATTCGTGCATCGCGTGCTCACTGCGCGAGGCCATCATCCCGTTCTTGCTGGAGATGAGGCCAGACGATGTAATTCTCGCCCTGCCGCCCGCCGTGGAATCGGCCACCATTGTTCCGCTCTTTTCCGACGACGTCGCCGAACTCGGATGGGCCGTCACCTCGGTTGCTCACGTGTGTGAACTCAGCCGCATCACCGACGAGTTGCTCTCTCACGTTTCGCTCGCCGAACGGGGTATGGAACTGTTCGAGGACGATGAGCGCTGCGTCGGCGAGATCCAGCTCATGAACATCGGCTACAGCGATCTCACCATCACCGCGGGCAACGGCGAGACAGGCTGCGGTGCCACCGCAATGGATCTCGTCGAGCACTTCCGGCCACATGACTCGCTTCTCATTCCCTCACTCAGCGAGGTCACCGCGGAGGTCCTTTTCGGGGGCCAGCATAACGTCGACTCCGCAATCCGTCGCATTCATCCTGCAACGACGGCGGCGTGGGGTGGCCCAAGTAGTCATGGCGTCTGGACTCTTGACCTCTCCTCCGATCGCGCATTCCACCCCGAGCGATTCATCGACGCACTGAGTGAGTTGTGCGAGGGTGACGTGTGCGTGAGAGGATGCTTCTGGTTACCTACCCGGCCGGATACCATCTGTGCACTCAATGCCCATGGCGGACTCATCACCTTCGGCAGTGCCGGAGATTGGAACGATGCTCCCCGGACCCATCTCATCGTGACGGGTACCCGAGATCCTCACTCAGGATATGACCGACGTCCACTCATCGAGGAGGCTTTCTCTCGTTGCCTCCTCACCCACGGAGAAACACACTCCCTCTCGTGGGCGGGAGTTTCCGATGGTCTTGGTGACTGGTTCGAGTAATTCTCTCGACACAGGCAAATTGGCGAAACACAGGGTTTTGGTGCAAAGTCGCAGATATTTGCCAGGGTGTTGTGGACAAAGGGTGCATTTCGTTGGCGCGACGATAACTATTGAGGGCCCAGATGTGCCGCCTGGACGGTACTCATCCCTCCGAGTACCGCCCAGGCGCGCTTGATATTCCGATCTGACCTCGCAGTGGGCCGATCATGAATGTTGAGCTATGAAACCAAACTGCTCGTTGATCACCCCATTATCGACGACATGAAGAAGATCAGGGTGGTCAGTGGGAAGATGGCGAATGCCGGAGGATCAATGTGGGTGTCCCCGTTGGCATTCGTTGCACGTGAGAGTGCCTCGCACAAGACAGCCGAGATCCAGCCAAACAAACCGGCCAACAGTAGCGGAACAATAAGCCCTGTAGAGGTCCATTCCGTCGGATTCTGGCCGGCGAAGTACGGCGCAAACTTCAACGCTGCAACCGAACCAATGAGCGTCATGTGGTGGGTCACCGGAGTCTTCAGACCCAGTGTGTTGAAGATCAGCGAGATCGCCGAGATTGCCCACCCGATGTTCGCCGCGTGCTGGACGATAGCGCCGCCCGACGACTCATAGCTGTACAAGACGATCGTCAAGGTGGCGAAGCCAGATAAGATACCCGTGGTCACACCAAGGATTGATGTGTGCGACCACTTCTCCTGGTAACCCACCCAGTGCTTGTCACCAAACTCCTTGTTGTCACCCACCCACATGAGCGGACCCTGCTTGGTGGAAAACATTCCCGTGGTGCCATACATGTAGCGCACCACAATGGACACCACAACGATCGTCATAGCAATGGTATCCGTGGAACCGAGGATCTCACGGTCATAGTGATTCAGCGGATCTGCCACCAGCAAGGGAGGGATCAAGGCGAAGACCTGGTTGACAAGGTAGCCCACCATGCCGCCGATACCACCGACGATGTAGATGTCGATGTGATCGCCAAACGTGGTCAACGGCGTCACCACATCGCGGCCATTCTTGCCTGCCGGTAGGTAGTTTTTCTTGGCGGCATAGGCCACCGCAATCGCGCCACCCAAGAATGCGATATGTGGACCCATAACCGGACCAAACACCACCGCGTTCATGAATGGTGCCACGTCCACGCCACCGAGGTAGCCAGCAAGACCCGCCAGGTACAGGAAACCGGTCATGATGAAGGCGGTCTGCCCGCCAATAGCTGCGCCAAATGTGCCGCCACCAAAGGCGGCAATCAGCCAGAAAGGATCGATAGTCACGTTATTCTTTCTTTCGTGGATGACCGGCTTAGACCGGGTAGCCCAACGCCTTCTTGGCGGCGATGTGCTGCTCCATGATCTCCGGATGCGATCCGAAGGAGGGGACTTCAAAGTACTCGTGTTCCCATGTGGGGAACTCTCCCGTCACGGCGGCCACAGCCTGCATGGCGGCGCCCACGGTCACATATTCGCTGGGGTCAGGGATAACCACCGGAATGGGGGTCACCTGGGTAAGAATCTGCTGCACCGCACGATTGCGAGCGGCCCCACCAATGACGAAGAGTCGATTGATTGGAATTCCCAGATCGGTCACCGCATCAAGGGCCACCACCATTCCACACACCATTCCCTCAACAAAGGCCCGCGCAAGATTGCGGGGAGTTGCGTTCTCCAACGACAGTCCGTGAATACTCGCCCGCGCCGTGGGAATCGATGGAGTGCGCTCACCCTCAAAGTAAGGGAGCAGCGTGATGCCGCCGGCCCCCGGCTCGCATCGGCGCGCCAGGAAGGAGATTTCGTCATGGTCACGTCCGAGGATGCGCGTTGCCGCGTCCAGATCACGCGCGGCGTTCAGCGTTGCCGCCATGGGAAGGAGATCACCGGTGCAGTCAGCGTACGAGGAGACAATTCCTGAAGGATCGTTGATAACCCTGTTCGCTCGCGCGAAAACGGTTCCCGACGTGCCAAGCGACATGATGCCGTCACCCACCTCAAGGCCGAGGGCGAGAGCACCGAGGGCGTTATCGCCACCGCCTACACCGAGCGGAATCCCGGGAGGAATGCCAGGCAGGCCATGTCCGGTCACTCCAGCGGAGTCTCGTGGGCCAAGGATCTTGGGAAGGATAACGCGCTTGCCGAGGCCAATCTCCAGCAGCTCCTCGTCCCAGCAATCCTTTTCAGCCGACCAGTAGCCTGTGCCCGAGGCATCGGAACGGTCGGTGGTCAGCTCGTCCAGCTTGGGATTCTCCGGTCCAAACCCTCGCAAACGCCACGTGAGGTAGTCATGTGGCAAGCAGATGGCAGCGGTGCGCTCCGCGTTCTCGGGTTCGTTATCCCGCAGCCAGCGCGCCTTGGCCACCGTCGAGGCGACCACCAGTGGGCAGCCAGTTCTGCGAATCCACTCTTCGAATCCCAGTTCCTCGTTCAGTGCAATGATCGAGGGTGCACAGCTGGTGTCGTTCCACAGCATGGCGTCACGAATGACGCGGCCGTCCTTATCGAGGCAGATCATGCCCTGCATCTGGGCACCGATGGAAATTGCATCGACATCGGCGAGACCACCGGCCCCGATGAATGCCTCCAGCAACGCATTCCACCACCGCTCAGGGTTCACTTGAGTGGCAACCGGGTGGGTGGAGCGGCCAATACGGATGATCGCGCCAGTGTTCACATCTCTGATGGTCGCCTTACAGCTCTGGGTTGAGGAATCGACTCCTGCGACAAGCTTCATGATGCATTCCTTTCTTTCTGCCCGGCCACTCCCGTGTAAAGGTTGAGGAGACGCGCAACTTCTTGCTCCATTGCTGTTGCTGCCGGCTTGGTCCATTTGCGGGTGTCCACCAGTTCGGGCTTCTCTGCCAGAACTGACCGGACAGTTGAGGTAAATACGTGGTTGAGGTGGGTGGAGACGTTAATTTTCGTCATGCCGTGTTCGATAGCCAGCACCATGTTCTCATCGCTGACTCCGGAAGATCCGTGCAACACCAACGGAATCGGCACGGTGGCAGCAATTCGCGAGATGAGGTCAAGGTCCAGCGCCGCATCTCGTGATGTCATAGCATGTGAACTTCCCACGGCCACAGCCAACAGGTCCACACCAGTATCGGCGACAAACTTAGCGGCGTCGTCGGGATCGGTGCGCACACCGGGGGCATGCACACCATCCTTTCCTCCCACTTCGCCAAGCTCCGCTTCGATGGTGATGCCTGCGTCATGACACCAGTGGGCCACCTGCGCCGTCACAGCGCGGTTTTCTTCATCCGGCAGATGCGAACCGTCGTACATGATTGAGGTAAAGCCCAGATCAATCGCTTCGCGAATGAGGTTGAGGTCATCCGCGTGATCGAGATGAACCCCCACTCTCGCGGTGCTACTCCTCGCAATGGCCAAGGTGGCCACAGCAATCGGTTTCAGCTTTCCTCCGTGAAACTTCACGGCATTCTGAGATATCTGCAAAATAACCGGTTGGCCAGTCTGTTCTGCTGCAGAAACGATTGATTCAGCGTTTTCCAAGTGGATCACGTTGAATGCTCCAAGTCCCTGTAATCGGGCTCGTCGTTCCTGAGCTAGTTTTCCTAATGGAGCAAGCATCACATGCCTTTCTTAACGATTTGTACTCCGGGAAGAAGTTGCTGAGCGATCTCGTCGTCGATCTCTCCAGCAACCGGTGAGAGCACGGCGGCGGCAGACCACGCGACGGCTCTCTCGAGAGAGGCAGCCAGAACCCGACTGCGCTCGGAATGGGAGGGGGTGGCCGCAAGCGCCACCGCGATAGCGGCGACAACAGAGTCCCCAGCTCCCGTGGGATTTCCTGCAACGGGTACCGAGAGCCGGGCCGTGCAGAAGATATTGGGGGTATTGAGGCGCATCCCCTCAGCCCCAAGCGAGGTGAGGACGGCGCCCACACCCCGCTCCAACAGATGGGCAATGCCTTCATCGAGGTCTTTACAGCCGAGCGCCTCCACAAGTTCGTCCCGGTTAGGCTTGACGAGGTCAGCACCGGCGTCTGCCGCGGCAAGAAGTGCCGGGCCGGATGTATCGACAACGACGACGGCGCCCCGCTCGCGCAATTCACGCACCAACGTCGCGAGGTGGTCGGGTTCCTCGGGGTGAGGCAAGGAGCCGGAGATAGTCACGATGTCTCCGGGTTCGGCATGTGAGAGCAGTTCTTCCGCCAGACGTCGCCAGGCTTCGGCGGGCTGGTTAGCACCCGGTTCGTTAAACATCGTGGTGTCCGAACCATCCACTACCGCAACGGTGCGTCGGGTCTCGGTATCAACCGAGGTCCAGCGTTGAACGATGCTCGGACTTATGCGTTCAAGGTCTGCTCGCATCTGGTCGCCCGTGCGCCCACCAAGGAATCCGTAGACAGCCACGTCACCGTCGGCGGCGGCCACGAGTCGAGCCACGTTGACCCCCTTGCCCCCGGGGCGTGAGGTCACGGCGGCGACTCGGTTAACTCCATGGACAACCACAGGGCGAGCAAGGGAGTATGTGACGTCGAGAGCCGGGTGTGGCGTTACCGCATGGACCGTCATGACACCGCTCCCTCGCCTGCGACTCGGAACATCACTTTGAGGCGATTTCCCCCGGCCTTCATCGCTTCTAGGCCGGCGGCGACGTCGTCGAGCGAGAACTCATGGGTGACAAGTTCCTCTGGATTGAAGGATGCTTCCGAGAGAATACGAGCCGCCTCGCTCCATTCCCTGCCGGGGAACGGAGCGGAGTAAGACATCCAGGATCCATGGATGGTCAGTTCACCGCGCAGGATAAGCTCGAAGGTCTCCGGATCAAGGACCAAGTCGGTCGTTGGGGTACCGATGTAAACGATGTGCCCGCCCCGGGCGACAACCTCGAGAGCCTGTTGACGCGTAGGTGCCGCACCAGCAATTTCGAGGACAAGTTCCGGACGGCCAATCTCAGCGAAACGTGCAGCGACGTCGTCGGTCAGACTATTGATGACGTGATGGGCTCCGAGCCTTGTGGCGACCTCGAGATTCCACGGGGCAATGTCCACGACCGTGACAGACGTAGCACCGCGGTCGAGGGCTGCTTGCAAGGCCATGAGGCCAATGACTCCCCCGCCAAGAATGGCAACCGAGCCGTTCTTTGGGAACGGTGCCTGATCCAAGCCGTGAAGGGCGACGGTCAGCGGCTCCATGAGGGCCGCGGATTTGAGAGAGAGCGAGTCTGGAATTGGCACAAGATTCCGTTCGGGAACGGCAACGTAGTCTGCCATCGCCCCCGGGCGCCGTGAACCGATGAAAGAGTAATTCGGACACTGTGCCGGAAGGCCGGCTTGGCAGCGCTCGCAGGTGTGGCATGGCACTAACGGTGCGACTGCTACACGGGTACCGATGGCCACACTCGTAGCCGTGCCAGTGGAAGCAACCACTCCCGAGAACTCATGCCCCAGCACTTGCGGGAAAGAATGGACGGCGCCGTCAAAGTAGCGGGGAACGTCACTACCACAGATCCCGGTGTAGGCCACTCGGACCAGAACCTCGTACGGTTCCAAGGTGGGCAGCGGGGTAGTGAACGTGGAGAGCTCTCGTGGCCCGGTCACGGCAACGCTGGTCATGGTAGTCATCGCGTTAACCCCTCTACCGTGAAAAAGGGTAGGCAAAAGCCAAGGTATTCATCCATGGATGCTCCTGTGGAAGATGTGGAGTGGACCTAAATTGTGGGTCGCAACAGTGAAAACGGCTCCGGCATCAATGTCTGAAGCCCACCTCGTTGCTTTTCTTGTTTGTGTGGTAGTCCAAACGTAACAAGATCCCAACTAATTCACAAGTATTTCCCACGAGTTAAATTGTGATTAGATTGGTTATGGATAAATAAGCCCAACTAATTCACAATGTCCGGGTTGTGTGCACGGATGAATCTCTCCGAGACCAGCTGTCTACTTGCATCACAAAAAAGAAGGTCGTGAACACCCCATCGTGTTCACGACCCTCTCTGTCATTCTAAGTTTTGCCACCCGGTACAACTAGTACCTTTTGTGAAGGCCGTGCCGCCATCTCAATTGGCTCTAATATTGGCGCTCCAGCGCACTAGTGTGAATCAACAACTCCAAGCCGCACCCCAGATTCCTCGAGTGCTGTAAGAACATCGGTGGACGGCTTTTCGGACGTCAAAAGGACATCAACCTCTGCGAAACGGGCAAGTCTGTGCACGGCAATGGAGTCGAGCTTGGAGCTGTCAGCCACAATAATCACCCGCCCGCAGCGGCTCATAGCTTTACGAGAGAGCGCTACTTCCAACGGAAAATGATTGGTAATCTCTGCGTCTGCATCGATTCCTCCACAGCCAAAGAAACCAATATCGAAGTTCAAAGATTCTAGAGCGTTTTCCCCGGTGGGGCCATACAGCGCTCCGCCATTGCGACGCAGGATTCCACCCAAGACCATACATTCGAGGGTGTCGGATGTAGCAACTAAATCAGCAACGGGTAGTGCATTCGTCACAATGGTGAGGCGGCGTCCGCTGGAGACAAGGGCTTCGGCGATAGCCCTCGTCGTCGTTCCATAATCTAGGTATACCGTCGAATCATCTTCAATCAGCTGGAGAGCCAGGTGCGCAATGGCTTCCTTGTCCTCCAAGTGCGAGGACTCACGAATCGAGTAAGCACTCTCACGATCAGCCAGCTTGAGCCGCGCTCCCCCGTGCACTCGCACCAAGAGACCCATCTCGTCCAGCTCGACCAGATCCTTACGAATGGTCTCCGCCGAGACCTTAAATTGCTTACTCAGCGTGGCGACCTTCGCCGTCTTGTGCTCGCGAACAAATTCGACGATTTCACGTTGACGTTGATCAATGCTCATAACAACCAGCTTCTATAGAAGATCCCACGTGGATACCAATAAATTCCCAAGCTCATCTTAACCTCTCCGCCCTGATTTCTTGTGGGCCTCGATTGGTCGCCGTTCTTATTTCCTCTTGCTTCGTCCACGTGGAATACTCTCCTCATCAACACAACGAAGTGAGGAGCAGTACATGAAATTCATGCAACGGCTCGGCAGGTCATTCATGCTGCCAGTCGCCGTCCTTCCCGTCGCCGCTATCCTCAACGGCATCGGTTATTGGATCCAGAACGTCGCCGGAGAAAACGTCGCCGTCACCTTCCTCAATGCGGCAGGCGGCGCGCTTATTAGCAACATGCCGATTCTTTTCGCTATTGGTATTTCCCTTGGCATGGCCACCAAGACGGACGGCACCTCAGCGTTGTCCGGCCTCGTCTCCTGGTTAACAATCCAGAAGTTGCTCGATCCCGAGACCGTGGCACTCTTCCAGGGCATCGACGTAGCCGACGTCAATCCAGCCTTCGGCGTGATCGACAACGTCTTTGTCGGTATTATCGCTGGCCTTATCGGCGCCTACTCATATGATCGTTTCAAGGACACTAAGCTCCCGGATGCCCTGTCCTTCTTCTCGGGTAAACGCTCAGTTGCCATTGTTTCCGCGGCTGCTTCGCTAGTTGCGGGTGCCATTCTCTTCTTCATCTGGCCCTTCGTCTACACAGGCCTTGTTGCCTTCGGAGAGTGGACTCTTGGACTTGGTGCTCTCGGCGCTGGGATCTATGGGTTCTTCAACCGCATGCTTATTCCACTTGGCCTGCACCACGCCCTTAACTCGGTGTTCTGGTTCGATGTGGCTGGGATCAACGATCTCAACAACTTCCTCGCGGGTGAGGGAACCTATGGCGTGACCGGCCAGTACATGACCGGATTCTTCCCCATCATGATGTTCGGGCTTCCCGGTGCCGCGCTCGCCATGTATCTGACGGCAAAGTCCACCCGCAAGAAGCTTGTCTATGGTCTACTGCTTTCTGCGTCCGTCTCGGCATTCTTCGTAGGTGTGACGGAGCCACTGGAGTTCTCCTTCATGTTCGTAGCCCCGGTGCTCTACGTCGTCCACGCCGTCTTCATGGGTATCTCACTGTTCATCAGCGCTCTTCTTCCGGTGCGCATGGGCTTCGGATTCTCCGGCGGATTCATTGATCTCGTGCTCGGCTGGGTCAACCCCATGGCTCAGAACCCGTGGATGATCCCGCTTATGGGCGTCTTCTGGTTCGCCGTCTACTTCGTCGTATTCCGCTTCATTATTCTCAAGTTCAACCTCAAGACCCCCGGTCGCGAGGACGATGAACTCGAAGAGACGGACGACGATGGCGAAATCCAGGATACGA
This sequence comes from Actinomycetaceae bacterium, assembly GCA_039812645.1. Classification (GTDB taxonomy): domain Bacteria; phylum Actinomycetota; class Actinomycetes; order Actinomycetales; family Actinomycetaceae; genus Ancrocorticia. Next base: position 19,029 of record JBDIAV010000030.1, on the reverse strand, counting down.
GCTACGTAGCGATCGCCGCCAAGTTCATTGACGCCCTCGGCGGTAAGGAGAACATTGTCGAGCTGGAGAACTGCGCCACCCGTCTGCGTATGGAGCTTGCCGACGTGACCAAGGCGGACGAAGCGGCCCTCAAGCGCGCCGGTGCGGCCGGAACCATCAAACCGGGCGGCAAGTCCTACCAGGTGATCTATGGCCTCAACGTACAGTTCGTTAAGGACGCCATGGAGCAGATCATGTCCGGCCAGGCGGCTCCACCCTCAGGTGGTAGCGCGTGGAAGTAGCCGCCACACACATGTGAAAATCCATCTCCGAAATTCCGTCACCTGCGTACGCCTGGTACAAAGGTAGCGGGATGTCGGAGACGGATATCGGGCAGGGCTATAAGGATTATTCCCCAAGCCCAGGAACAGCATGGAAGGGACAAACTCGAACACGAATATCCGAGTTTGTCCCTTCACCGCACACTACCGTCAACCGTCGAAAGAAACCACCCATGCCCCACGATCACCCCTCCCATCCCGCCACGCAACGAGCCGAGCAAACTATCGAGGACGTCTGGGAGAGCAAATACGCCGCGGCGGGCCCCATCTGGTCCGGACGTGTGAACAAAACCCTCGAGGACGTTGTCTCCCCACTGACTCCCGGGAAAGCTCTGGACTTGGGCTGCGGTGAAGGAGGAGACACCCTGTGGCTCGCCTCGCATGGATGGCAGGCCACCGGCATTGATATCTCACCCACCGCCATCTTGCGTGGACGCGAACAGAGTAAGGAATTGGGACTCGACCCAACATCGTGCACATTCATCGCGGAGGACCTTGCCACCTGGACGCCAGAAACAACGTACGATCTTGTGACGTCGTCGTTCCTTCACTCATTTGACGTCGAGATTCCACGAACCGATATTCTGCGTCGTGCCACTGAGCTCGTCGCCAAAGACGGTTATTTTCTGCTCATCACTCACGCTGAGCCACCGTCATGGGCCGATGCGGATCATCACCATCACGGCCTTCCGAGCCCGGATGAGGATCTGGCGATGCTCAACCTCGGCGAGCGGTGGGAGATCCTGGTATGCGAAACACGCGAGCGTGAAGGCACCGGACCCCAAGGCCAAAACGGAACACTTATTGACGGCGTTATTTTCGCACGTCGGACGGACTAGCGCCGGGTGAACAACATGGGCTTAAGGAGATGAACGGGCGAGGTACTCACTCACCACACGTGCTCAACCATGGGACTCAGTCGCTTGAGATTGCGGCGTGCCTCCCTGATGTACACCACACCAGCGAAAAGATGGAGCAACGTTCCCACCCCGATAAACATCACCGCAATGGGGCACGCATCGGGGAGCCGGGAGAGGCTTGCCACGAGCAGCACTAGTCCAAGGAACAGGATGGCTGATCTGACCTTACCGATCATCGTGACGTGTATGTACCCGGAGGCGGCGGCGCGCCCAGCAAACAGTGCCGTTGCTGCATCTGTTAATCCAATGGCCACGGGAATTACCCACGGTAGTACCCCGATGTAACACAGCGTTGCAGTGACAACAAAAATCCCTAGGCGGTCTGCAATGGGGTCGAAAACCTCCCCAAATCGGCTGGTCTGCCCATACTCTCGGGCGATGTAGCCATCAAGCCAGTCTGAACCGGACCATAGCATGATGATGACAAGCGGCCCCAGGCCAAGCTGACGAGAAAGAATCATGGATGCCAAAGGAATCAGAAGTAGCAATCTCAACAAAGTGAGAGCGTTCGGCACCGTCATCCATTCATGTTTGCGAGGTGCCATTCGTTCTCCTGTTCCCATAATTTGTCGCATCATAATCACCATAGGGATGCTCACGCTGACCGAACCGCACCACCGCACGGCCGCTACATTCAGTCGATTCTCAAGTCTTTAGCGTACGAGTATAGCGGCAGCAGACCACCATGTTGGTACAGCAATCAAAATGAGAATAACAAGGTACCACAGCGTTTTCGGAACGAACGTCAGGGACGCCAGCATACTGGGATCGTCACGACGCCCGCCTCGAAAAACTACTGCCGCGAACTGTCTCCAGGCTCCCACCAGGAGGATCATTCCAATTCCCAGCACAATAAGTGCTGAAATCACGCCATTTTCTGACCACCACAGCACGGTACTTCCAACCACAATCAATATCAAAGCTAGCAGGGTATACCACGTTTTGGCGTGAAAGAGGACGGGAAGAAGAAGGATAATCCCCACAAGAAGAACCAGCCCCGCCCACCCAGACAACGCCGCTACGATCATCACCGCTCCCACTATCGCGGGCATCGGATAGCCTGCGAGGGTGGTGAGTGTGATGCCAAGTCCACGCGGCTTACCAATTGTTACCGTGTGTCCAGACATATCCCGATTAATGACAAAACCGGTGAATCGACGTCCACAGAGGACACCAACAACTGCGTGCCCCAGCTCGTGTACCACGGTGACGATCTGACGAACGTGAGTCCACACCGGCGTCGCCACAAGGGTGGCCACGATAGCTACAACCATCCACAGCATCCATGTCTCAGCTGGAACATCCTGGGCCCCAAAGGTGTTCTGCAAGCGACTCAAAAACCCGGCCCACATATCGATCCAATTCATGCAGTCTATTGTGGCGAAGAAAGCTGGGAGCTACGAGGTTGCGCCGACCAGCTACCCCTCGACGCAACCTCTACTATCTACACGAGTTGACTGAGGGCGTCCAGGACGGAAAAATTGCTGTGTGGATAACGAACAGCGCATGCAGGCGGGCCTTATTTATAATCCGAGCACGGTATCACTCGGTACTCGGCAGGCAGAGGCGCTCGAAAAGCTCTACGATTTCAACGCGACTCGGCCCTCCGACGGCGAACGCAGGTCCAAACTTTTGAAAGACATGTTCGCATCCCTTGGATCCGGCTGCTACATTGAGCCACCCTTCCACGCAAACTGGGGTGGAGCACATGTGCACTTTGGAGAGAACGTCTACGCGAATTTCAATCTGACACTTGTCGACGACGGCCCGATCCACGTTGGCGACAACGTCATGTTCGGTCCCGGCGTCACAATCACCACCGCAGGCTATCCTGTTCTCCCCGAACTTCGGCTTGTTGGCGCACAGTTCAATCTTCCCGTCCACATTGGAAAGAATGTGTGGATCGGTGCTGGTGTGCTCATTATGCCGGGCGTTTCCATCGGTGAAAATACCATTATTGGTGCGGGAAGCGTGGTGACGAAGGACATCCCCGCGAACGTCGTCGCTTTTGGTTCACCATGCCGAGTTATTCGAGAGATTGGCGAGCACGATCGCATGTACTACTGGCGTGATCGCATGATCGACATTGGTGTCGAGGACTTCTAGACGGTCGGCAGCCAACAACTCCACCGGTTACACCTCGGTGTTGAACGGCTAGTCTTGAATTAGTCCACAGTCCCAGGAGGAACAATGCCAACCTCAACACCAGCCCGCAAGGCCCCTTTACCAGTCTCCTTTGAGTCAGAACTTGATATCGTCGCGGATCGAGCAATTATTCGGCTCCCCCAGGAAGCCAGCGCCACACTTCCCTCTCGTGGCCAAGTTGCGGTTGACGGAACCATCAACGAAATCGCGTTTGAGACCGTCGTCGAACCTGATGGTGCACGTGGGCACTGGATTTCTGTCGACGACGCCCTCCACGAACGTCTCGGACTCAGCTCGGGCGATTCCGTGACCGTGACGATCACTCCCCGTGCGGAATGGCCCGAACCCAACCTGCCAAAAGATTTCGAAGCGGCTCTCACCGAAGCCACCGATCTCTCTGACACCTGGACCGGCATCACACCTATGGCTCGCTGGGAGTGGGTGCGTTGGGTCAACGCCACACGCAATACCGAAACGCGCGAGCGCCGTATCGAGGTGAGCCTATCGAAGATGCGCGCGGGAAAACGACGTCCCTGCTGCTTCAACCTCTCGTCCTGCACCGATCCCGAGCTGTCGAAGAACGGGAAGCTCCTCGGAATCGAGTGACATGCTGTTCGTCCGGAAGTAATTGTTCGACCGTAGATAAAATGCCCCGGTTGCGGGCGGCACCATCTGTTGCCTGCTCACAACCGGGGTTTTCCATTCGTTACTAACGCGTTCGTCACCGACGACGAATTCGTAGCCCTCGTCCCAACTATTAGCCGGTAATGTAACGCTCCAGATGGTCGCGCTCTTCTTCCAGCTCGTCGAGACGTGCTTTAACGATGTCGCCAATTGAAACGATCGCAAGCACCTTGCCGCCATCGACAACGGGAAGATGGCGAATGCGCTTCGCCGTCATCACCGTCGCGAGTTCTTGGACGTCGTCGTCCGGCGAACAGGTCGTGACATCCGCTGTCATGATCGCCGAAACCGGGCTGGAGAAATCACCGGCAGCGCGAACGGTCCGGACAACATCGCGCTCAGAAACGATGCCTGCCAGCTTTTCACCGTTCATCACGACGATAGCGCCAATTCTGCGATCCGCAAGCATGGCGACGAGTTGGGCGATACTTGCAGTGGGCGGCAATGAAACAACGCCGGTTCCCTTGATTTGTATGATCTGTGACACACGCATGAATTGAAGGTATCACGTCGTCGCACTATTTTTCATGGCCAAACACTCAACTCGCCGCAATCTCTGTCCAGAACCTGGGTGAATGCGACTCCGCCCGATCCTGCACGACGCACGGCAGCGGCACATCACCCGGCTGAACTCAGTTTCCCTCTGCCTTACCGAGGCGCCAGTAACCCATAAAAGCGACGGCGCGGCGGTCCACCCCGTGCTCAGACACCAGGAAACGACGCAGCGACTTGATGGCACTCGCCTCGCCTGCCAGCCACGCGTAGAGCGGTGCAGACTTTAGCGCAGCCCCACCCTTGGCCGTACGCGGGACTTCCCACAGCAGGTCCTCGTCAATGTCCACTTCCTCCACCTCGGAGCCACGGCCCACGGGGCACAACTCGGGCAGAATCTCACGGACTGTGCGTTCCAGGAACGCATGGCGCTGCCCGTCGGTGCGACCCGCGATATACCGCGCAAAACCGGGGTGTTCAGGAATGTACGGCGCATCGGCGTCGTCGGGAAATTCGACAACAACCACTCCCTGGGCGTTGCGCGGAAGTTGCTCCAGAATCACCGCGATGGCCGGAGCTGCGGTTTCATCACCCACAAGCAAGAAATTGCCGACCTGCGCGGGAGGCACGAAGTCAATGCCGAGATGCGGGGGCTCATCCTCGATGGAGGGCGCGACGATAAGGAGATCATCGCCGACGACGGCGTCACGGATCCAGCGCGATGCCGGGCCCTGAACGTCGTGGGCCACCATGTCCACGTCAACTTCTAGATCCTCATGACGCACCGCGCGTGTGGTGTAGGTGCGGAAGGGAGGGCGGGTCTCCGGGTCAAGCGCTCGCCAGTCCATGTACCAGTTAGGTCCGGTCGGCATGGAGTCGAGGCTCGCGGTTTCCGTTGGGAACACCACCTTGATGCGCTGGTCGTAGCCGGGATCGCCATAACGAGCGAGCTGCTCACCAGTGACCGTAAAACGGCGCATATGCGGCGTGATGTCGGTGATGCGGCGAACGCGGGCGGGGAAGATGTCCATGGGGTACCTCGAGAGTGGAACGGGCGTTGATTGTGGAAGTGGCGTTGGGAGATCAGTGAACACTCGACCCTGAAAGAGACGGTACCGCTCCCGTGAGAAAAGGCGTTACACGCCGGCGAATTCTGGGCTGGTGACGTGGTGGCGACCCTTGGGAAGCACGAGAGGCGCGCCGGAGACAGGATCGGTGATAATGACGGCGTCTAGGCCAAAAACGTCCTTGACCAGCTCTCGTGTCAGGATCTCTCTGGGCGCACCGTGAGCAATCAGCTCCCCCTGGCGCACGGCGAACAGGTAGTCGGCGTAGCGAGCGGCCAAGTTGATATCGTGCAGCACCATGACAATCGTGGTGCCGCGGGACTGGTTGAGGTCCGTCAGCAGGTCAAGGACCTCCACCTGGTGAGTGACGTCAAGGAAGGTGGTGGGCTCGTCAAGGAGGAGCACGTCCGTTTCCTGGGCGAGTGCCATGGCAATCCACACGCGCTGGCGCTGGCCACCGGAGAGTTCGTCAACGGAGCGATTGGCGAGATCCGCAACGCGCGTGGCGATGAGAGCCTCGGTGACCGCGCGGTCATCCTCCTTGGTCCACGAGCGAAACAACTTCTGGTGCGGGTGGCGGCCACGACCCACAAGGTCCGCCACGGCGATGCCCTCCGGGGCGATCGGCTGCTGCGGAAGTAGGCCGAGTGTACGCGCGAGTTCCTTAGTGGGTACCTGATCAATGCGTTGACCATCGAGCAGTACGGAACCGCTCTGCGGCGGAAGCAGACGCGAGAGCGTCTTGAGAAGCGTGGATTTACCACAGGCGTTCGCGCCCACGATGACGCTGACCTGACCCGCCGGAATTTCCAGATCCACGCCCTTAACGATGGCCCTGCCGCCGTATCCTGAGACGAGGGCATCTGCTTGGAGAAGATGATCAGCGGTCATGAGGAACCTCCGAGGCGGCTGGTACGAACGAGAAGGAAGAGCAAGTAGGGGGCGCCAAGAATACCGGTGATGACTCCCACCGGAAACTTGGTGTCAAAGGCGAACTGGCCCAGCAAATCCGCTGCGAGCACCAGGCACGCGCCGGTGAGAGCAGCCGGGATCACCAGCGACGTTCCGGGCCCCACAAAACGCGAGGCGATGGGCCCGGCAAGGAAGGCCACGAAGGCGATCGGCCCCGTCGTCGCCGTTGCGAAACAGGCGAGGGCCACAGCGGCGAGGATGAGCAACACGCGGGATCGATCTACCCGGACACCGAGTGCGGTGGCCGAGGCATCCCCCAGCTCGAGGGCAGTGAGATCACGCGACAGGAAAAGAACAAGCGGAAGCAGGACCGCCACCGCGATCGCCAGCGGACCAATAGCCTCGATACGGGCACCGTTGAGGCTTCCGGTGAGCCAGCGCATGGCCACAGCCACGTCCCATTCGGCGGCGCGTTGTACGAGGTAGGAGACGACGGCGTCGAGCATGGCGCCAATTCCAATGCCGATGAGAATAAGGCGCCCGCCGGTGGATTCGCCGCTGCGCGCCATGAGGTAAATGACGGCCGCCGTCGTGACTCCGGCCGCCAGCGCGAGCAGCATCGTGGTGGAGGCGCTCCAGTGCAGACCCACGAGGGCAAGCATGGCTGCGGCGCTCGCGCCCGAGGTAATGCCAATGACATCCGGGCTGGCCAAGGGGTTACGCAGCATGGTCTGGAAGGTGGTTCCGGCAATGCCAAATGCAATACCGGCGAGAGCGCCGGTGAGCGCGCGCGGAATGCGCAGCGTGCCCACGGCAAAAGAGGCACCGGGAACATCCTGCCCGGCAATGACGGCTAGCACGTCGCGCAGCGGATAGATGGTGTTGCCGAGCATCACCATGGCGGCCAGCAGTACAACAAGGAGGGTGAGCAGCCCGGCGATGGCAATGCGGCTACGGCGGGTACGACGACGGCGCCCTGCCGTCACCTTCTCCAGCTGAGTCGCGTAGACGCTGGCCGGGGTGGATGCTTCGCCGACGGCGGTGTGTAGAGGAGCGGTTGTGGCCATCACAGAGCTCTCATTCGTGTTCGACGGGCGATGATGACGAGGACGGGGGCGCCGAGAAAGGCGGTGACGATACCCGCTTCGGTCTCGCCGGGGTATCCAATGACTCGGCCCGCGGTGTCCGCGAGGGTGAGGAGCACGGCACCGCCCAGTGCCGAGAGTGGCAAAAGCCAACGCTGGTCCGGACCGGCAAGCAAGCGAACCACGTGCGGAACCATGAGACCCACGAAACCAATGGGACCGGCAACTGCGGTAACAGCGGCACACAGGGCCACTCCCGCGAGCGCGGCGATGGCGCGAGTGGGTGCGACGCGCACTCCGAGGCCGGTGGCGACGTCGTCGCCCAACAGCAGGGCGTTAAGAGACCCGGCCATGGCAAAAGCGACGGCGGTTGCCAGAAGAATAAGCGGCGCAACAGTGGCCATGGTGTGCCAGTTGGCGCCCGCTACCCCGCCCACCTGCCAAAAACGGAATTCGTTCATGGCGTTCGCACGCGGGAGCAAGATCGCGCTAACCAGCGAGGAGAGCGCCGCAGCAGTCGCGGCGCCGGCCAGTGCAAGTTTGATGGGAGTGGCACCGCCAGCGCCCACTGAGCCCACCAGGTACACAAAGAATGCCGTGACAGTGGCGCCCAGGAGGGCGAGAATCAGGTACTGGAAGGGCGAGGAGATGCCGAGAAAGGCAATGCCGCACACGACGAAGAGGGAGGCGCCGGTGTTCACGCCAAGGATGCCGGGGTCGGCAATCGGGTTGCGGGTGATGGCCTGCATGAGGGCACCGGAGATGGCGAGGGCGGCCCCGGCCATGAGGGCTAGGACGGTGCGCGGGATGCGCCGTTGCACGGCGATCGCCCCAATGTCCGTGGCATCTTTGCCCTGTAACCAGGCGACAATCCCCTGCGAGATCTCGTCCATGGTGACGGAGCGCGAGCCGAAGGCGAGCGAGAGCATCACAGCGCCAGCCACCGCAAGAAGGGCAAGCCCGATGAGCGCCAGATGGCGCCGCGCCCCCACCGAAGCGGGCGCGCGGCGCTGCTCGAGCGTTACTGTGCTCACTTGACCTTGGCTGCGGCGTCGTTCAGCTTCGCCACGTAGTCATCGAGAACCCACGGGATGGACAGCGCGGTGGGTGTGACCGCGGCGCTGAAGGCGTCACCTTCACCGACGGCCACAACGGCGCCGTTCTTCACCGCGGGAAGGGTGCTCCACAGCGGATCAGCCTGCAGAGCCTTGAGGAGCTCGTCGCCGCCGTAGGCCACGATGACATCCAGATCAGCAAGCTTGTCCGCATTCTCGGCGGAGATGTCGAGGTAGAAGGAGCCGCTCTTAGAGGCTTCCACGGCAACATCGGGCAGCTCAAAGCCGAGATCCTCAAGGAACGCGGTACGGCCATCACCGCTGGTGTACAGCGAGACAGTTGAGAGGTCAGCAGCGTTCATGAAGAGGAAGGCTGCCTTCTTTCCCTTGATGGCCTCCGCATCAGCGGTGGCATCGGAAATTTGCTTCTCCAGGTCGGCAACGAGAGCTTCGCCCTCAGTCTTGAGACCCAGCGCCTCCGCATTAACAACGATCTGTTCGCGCCACAGCGTGTACCACGGAATCTCCGGGTAGGCCACGACAGGAGCGATCTCGCTCAGCGTCTTGTACTGCTCCTCGTCCAAACCGGACTGGGCTGCCAAAATGATGTCAGGCTTGGTGTCCGAGATTGCCTCAAAGTCGGGGCCATCGGAGGTGGTGAAGAGAACGGGATCGGTACCGCCCAACGCCTTGATGGCATCCGTGCTCCACGGGTAAAGCCCTGGGTCGGCGTCGTTCGTCCAATTCCACACCTGCGTGTCTGTACCGACCGGCACGATGCCCAGGGCCAAAGCCACATCCTGGTTGCCCCATCCGACGGAGGCCACGCGCTCGGGCTTCTCCGGGATCGTCGTCGTTCCGAGTGCGTGTGTGATCTCCACCGGGAAGGTGGCAGTCGAGGGATTTCCGCTTCCCTCGGACGAGCTCGAAGCATCGTCGGAGGAGCAGGCAGCAAGGCCGAGCGTCAGAGCGCCGGCAAGGGTCGCCGCAAGGGCATGACGAATGCGCATCATCTTATTTCTCCACGTCGTGGGGTACGGGCAGGTGGGACCACGCCCGGCCAAACAGTGTTAGGTAAGGCGCCCCTAACCCTAGGAGACGAACTTGTCCACCGCAACGCCAGACGCTCCTCTGAGCTGTGGTGCTGGACATACCGACGTGATCGTCATCGAAAAATCTCCTCACCATACCAAGCCGACGACAGGCCTTACACCCATGAGTTTTCACAAAATCATGCGCAGAATCACGAATCCGACTATGCCGACTTTTTGGCGTCAAGAGTAGATTTGGGGAGGAACATGTCATGAAAGAAAGAGAGCGACGTGGACTTCCTACACAATCTCCTTAATGCTGAAGCACTTCTTCAGTCCTTCGGCCCATGGGCGCTTGCAGGCATCGCCGTCGTCGTTTTCATCGAATCGGGTGTGCTATTCCCCTTCCTGCCCGGAGATTCGTTGCTGGTCACCGCCGCAATTCTCGCTTCAAACCTTGGCATTACACCCTGGGAGATCTGGGCCGTTGCTTTCATTGCAGCTTTCGCCGGAGATCAGGTCGGATACCATATCGGGCATTCGTTCGGTCCTCGTTTCTTCAAGCCAGACGCACGTATTCTCCGTACCGAGCATCTTGACGAAGCGACGGACTTCTTCAAGAAATACGGCGCCTTGGCCCTTGTTCTTGGGCGTTTCGTTCCGATCGTTCGCACCTATATCCCAGTCGCCGCAGGCACCGCCAAAATGCCTTACAAGCACTTCATCGTGTGGAATACTCTCGGAGCGTTCGCCTGGGTGACGTCCATGGTTCTTGTGGGTACGTTGCTGGGCGGTATCCCTGGCATTGCCAAGAATATCGAACTGCTCGCCATCGTCATCGTGGCGGTATCGGTTATCCCCGTCATCATCAGCATCCTTCAGAAGCGCGCCAAGGCGAAGAAGCAGGCGGCAGCCGCAGCCGTCCTTGTGGAAGCTTCCCCCACCCAGAAGTGACGTGGTGAGTGCGCCAGTGGGTTATAAGCCTGCTGGCCCATTTTTATCGCTGATTCGATTTTTGAACGACGACGGCGCCCGCCTCCTCAGAGCCGCCACGTCAGCACCGTCTATTTCGCGCTGTCAGTTCCCCGGATAAGTACACGGACGGGCGATCCGCTGAGTCCCGTGAACCGCATTGGCAGCGCAACAATCTGTCCCTCACGTGGCAGGATGCCACTATCCTCGCGGGTGTCCTCGACAAGGAACTTCCCGCACTCGGCCAGTCGACGGTGGAAGTAAAACGGATCGGAGTGGGCCACCGAGGGTTCGCCGATCACCACAATCAATCGGCAGGGGCACGTCGCGACGGCTTCCACAGCCTCCGTGGTCAGCATCCGTGGCGCTGACGCTGTCTTGTGTGATGGCTCTTGCGGCGAGCTTGTCAAACCCGTCGGGCGGGCGTCAAGAACGAGAGCGGTCACGCCGTTCCAATGACACATCGCGGTTGCCGACTGGGGCCCCTCGCTCGTTGGTGATAAGTCATCGACCGTCACGAGACGATAGCTCCCCATGCATTCCTCCGGTCGCAAGGCATCAATCGTCACCCCGTTGAGATCAAAATGGCGGGGCGCGTCAATGTGGGTCCCGCTTTGGGTGCCCAGTTCGAGCCGCCACACCTCGTACCCGTGCGCGGCATGGCTAGCCCAGAGTTCGGCAGCAAAATCCGGATCTCGATACGGACCCTCCGCGTAAATCGCCGTCGTCTCATCCAGTGGCTTCGTCAGATCAATCCACGCATCCACCGGTTTGCTCCTATCGGTCACTGGTTCTCAACAGAGCGCGACGGCGCACTCTCCAGGCAACTCTAGAGCACCGGGCAAACCAGCGTTCCGCCCGCCCTGTCTACCATCCCCGTCAGTTTTGTTTCCTTGGCAGCCTGCGCGACAATACACTCTATGACCCACGCCATTCCCACCCCCGTTTCCTCCGACCCCAATTGGTGGCGCCAAGCCGCCATCTATCAGATCTATCCGCGCAGTTTCGCGGATTCCAATGGGGACGGGATCGGTGACCTTTCTGGGATTACCTCTCGCGTTCCGTATCTCTCGGCTCTCGGCGTGGATGCCGTGTGGCTCTCCCCCTTCTACCCTTCAGACTTGGCCGACGGTGGTTACGACGTTGCCGATTACCGCAACGTGGATCCCAAGATCGGCACACTGGACGAGTTCGACGAGATGGTCGCGGCACTTCACAGCGCTGGAATCAAGGTGATCGTAGACATCGTTCCCAACCACACCTCAAATCTGCACGAGTGGTTCCAGGCGGCGCTCGCCGCGGCCCCAGGTTCACCCGAACGCGATCGCTACACCTTCCGCGACGGTCTCGGCGAGGATCGCACAATTCCGCCGTCCGACTGGAAGTCGTTCTTCGGCGGCTCAGCGTGGGAACCCGTCGGCGACGGACAGTTCTACCTGCACCAGTTCGCCGTCGAACAGCCGGATCTCAATTGGGACAATCCGGAGGTGCGTGCCGACTTCCTCACCACGCTGCGTTTCTGGTCCGACCGCGGGGTGGACGGTTTCCGAGTGGACGTAGCAGACCTGCTGGTGCGCGATATGAGTGATCCGATCCCTTCGGAAGCAGAACTGCGTACGGAACCAAACACCGGCACGTCGAGGTGGCACGGGCGCCCCGAACTCAATGAGATCTACGCGCAGTGGCGTGAGGTTTTCGACGAGTACGATCCTCCGCGCATCGCTGTGGCCGAGGCTTCCCTCTCCCCCGAGTACCGCCGCGCGAACGAGTGGCCAAAGTCCCTCGGGCAGGTGTTCAACTTCGACCTCATGTGGCAACCCTACGACGCCGAATCTTTCCGTTCCCGCATCGTTCCTAATCTCGCGGTGGCGGCCGAGGTCGGCTCCTCGTCCACCTGGGTTCTCTCCAATCACGACGTAGTCCGCCACGCCTCCCGTTACGCCATGGAGCCCAGTGGAAAGGGCCCACAAGAAGATTCGCGTATCTGGAAATTGACTCATGGGGCCGAGCCCGCCACCGATCCGGCGCTGGGCCTGCGAAGGGCACGCGCCGCCACAACACTCCTGCTCGCACTGCCCGGCAGCACGTACATGTATCAGGGAGAGGAACTGGGACTCCCCGAGGTTTTGGAGATTCCCGACGACGCCCGCCAGGATCCCACCTTCTACCGCAGTCCCGGTGTGGATGTGGGCCGCGACGGTTGCCGGGTACCACTTCCATGGATGGCCCAAGCGCCGTCGTTCGGCTTCGGCCCGGACGGCTCGAGTGTCTCCCACCTGCCGCAGCCAGGTTGGTTCGAAGAATTTGCTGTCGATCGGCAGGACGGGACCGAAGATTCCACGTTGGAGCTGTACCGGCGCGCGTTGGCGCTGCGTCACCGGTTGCAGGGACCCGAGGAAATCCAGTGGCTCGATTCCCCAGCGGGCGTGCTTGCTTTCGAGCGGCCAGGCGGCTGGGTGTGCGTCAGTAACTTTGCCGCCGCTCCAGTGGAGTTGCCCGAGGGCGAATTGCTACTCGCGAGCGCACCGCTCGAAGACGGCAAGCTCCCCGCTGCGACGACGGCATGGCTGCGGCGCTAAAATCTCACGCTACGTGCCGCGGGTCTATCTATTAGAGAACGATCTGTTACAAGGGAATGACTCGCGGCACGAGCCTGACGAAAAGAATTATGACAACGAGCTCAACAAACGTCTGAGTCACAACCACGTGATGTATCTAGGCCGAGTTCCTCGTCCTTCTCTAGATCAATAAGTCGCCATATGTGCGAGACCGTCGTAGGCTGAGTCTAGGAGGACCATCATGGCAAACTTCAACCATCTACTCTTCGGTGACAACAGAGATCCACGAGTGGAACTGGGCGAGATCTTCGGAGTGGGCGTACCAGACAGCGGCGATATCCAACCGGAAGCGCTTGCGTGGGCACGCACCGTCGTCGACCCAACAAACTCAAACGAAGTGAAAGCGATCCACGACTTGCGTCAGGCCGAGCCACGGCTCGGCCTCAAAAGCGCCACGTACCTTGCTCGCCGACTCTTCGCTCAGTAGGAGGAGCAAGCACCTGTCAGCTACAGCGTGTCATCACCGGCAATGAGGTCGATACGCCAGAGCCATACGCCGTCGTCGGCTGAATCGTTTACTTCGCTTGCCACCTTGAGGGCATCCACGAAGTGCAGCGTGGCAGTCTCTAGCTGACTCTCGGTAAGGCGAAGCGATGTCTGCATAAACGTGCCGTGGTTTGCCAGACCCGCGCCTTGTTGCATGTATTCGGAGGCCATCGAGTAACAATAGTGTGGTCAGTATCGGATGAAATTCGGTGGATCAGTCACACTCCCTTAACGTATGTTCTGCGTTTCAGCTATCCCATCTGGCGATACCAGAGAATCGCAGACATCAGCGCTTTGCCCACCATGGCATGCAGGGCTTTGGGAATGACCACCTCGTCAGGTGCGACATCCTCCAAGAGTCCAACACTTTTCATGGTTGAGATAGCCGCGGTCCTCAGCGGATTCTCGCCCTCAAAAAGCAACGGTTTGTTCGTGGGTTCTGGGGCGGCCTCAAGTGCAGGTTGGAAACCAATCGACTCGGCCAGAAGCCGCATGGACAAACCCGCGCCACTGAACTCGGTGGAACCAATCTCAAAGTACTCATCACCGACCAATAACATCGTGACGAAGAATCCGACAACTTTCTCAAGTTCCTCAAGGTCACGGTCTTCTGGATGAACCCACAAGGCTGCGGCCCCACCAGGAACAAAGCGAGTACTCGTGGAATCGAGTATGCCGGAAAATCGAAGGGTCTCGAACCACGCCCACAGCTCAGGAACGTCGTCCATGGACCGCACATAGCGCACTGTACTTTCCGGGGCATAGTCCGGATATTTATTGACACCCTCAGCCTCAACACCGATCAATGCAGCAATTGGACCGATGTCAGCCCGACGAAGCCCACCGGTTTCCGTCGCCTTGGGTTTCATCTCCAGCCAGGCGAGCAATTGGGGAATGCCTGCAATCAGCGGCGATGCCAAGAGTGCCGCCCTGCGCTCGTTAGGATTCACCGCGGCATCCAACCGCTCCATTGCTTCAACTTCCCCTTCGAAAGTGGATGCCGAGCGGCTCACCGCCTCTTCGACCAGGTCATGGCCCTTCTCCCACACACTCGGGTCCTCAACTGTGGAGATTCGGAAATGCAGGTAGTCATCCAGAAGCATGAGGAAGTTCAGCAGCGCCGTCTCGTCGTTGCCCATGAGATCCGTGAGAACCTCGATAAATTCGTCAACGCTCTCCGGATCGTGGGGGTCAAGGCCAGCACTGCGGGCAAGAATAAAAAGAAGCGTTGCCCCGGCAGACCATTCAGGATCTCCGTCTTCCTCGAATGTAGAATCGTGGCCTTCAAGCTCCAGCTGTTCGCGAGAGAGCTCCATCCATGCCTCGAATTCGAGAGCAAATTGCTCGTCAAGTTTGACGAAGGAAATAGCGAAGCTCATCCGCAAGTCGCGCGGAATATCAAGGCGCTCTAGCGTTTGCGTGACTGAGAGAGACCACTGGTTGGCCAGAGCGTTGAGCACTCCCGCATAGGCAAGCGCAGTACCGTGAATTACGCCAAGGCCGGTAAATTCCATGATCAGTTCATCGATACTCGCGAAAGCCTTCCCTCGGCGGGCTCGCCGCAGGATCTCCTTCGCAGCCTTGGTAGCTTGCCAGTCCCATCTGGGCAACTTCGCGGAGGTAAAAGCCTTCCGAAACTCCGGGTACACGGCCAAAGTATCCAGCTGGCCAAGACCCGCACCAATCACATGCGACACGGCGGGCCAGTCCCCCGTCGGTTCCGGCCGGACGGCGTCAAGGATGAGACCCGCAAGCCCAGTATCTCCATCTCCGATGGCCTCAGCACACTCATTCAGCACTTCAAGTGCACCGGCAAGATCATCTCCGGTTGGCGTGAAAAGCTCCAGGTTGTAACGCTCAGTAGCGTTCGCCAATGCGGCATTGATATCTTCCACGCTTGAACTATCCAAGTTATCAAGATCGATACCCTCGGCGGCGAGCAGCGGCCCTAGCTCATACATGAGTTCGGCAGCCATCCCAGGCTTATGTGCCACGCCCATTTGCTCAAACATCGCACGGACTTCTTCATCGTCAAAGGGAGATTCCATACCTGAACTCTACGTGGACCCCTCCACCCATTTCGAAATTTTCCACAGCCTAGCGAAAATTCTGAACGAGCGGCTGTGGATTTCCCCTTTGATGTACCGACTCATGTCACATGAATATGATGGTCTGACCAACAAATCGGTCTGACCAAAATGCGTTATCATGAAGGTACGTCACGAATGACTCGCTAACGGCCGTCGTCGGCATCCGATGGCGCGAGAAAGGCCACTACGTTGAATACTCGGATCGAAGAAGATCTGCTGGGAACACGAGAGGTTCCCTCGACCGCCTACTACGGCATTCACACTGTCCGAGCCATTGAAAACTTCCAGATCTCAGGCACCCAAGTATCCGACGTACCTGAGTTCGTGCGCGGAATGGTCATGGTGAAAAAGGCCTCCGCGCTGGCCAATAAAGAGGTACGCGTGCTTCAGCACGATATCGCGGACGCGATTGTGCGTGCCTGTGATGCAATCCTTGACGAAGGCCGCTGTATGGACCAGTTCCCCGTTGACGTATTCCAAGGCGGAGCTGGAACATCCACCAACATGAATACCAACGAGGTAGTCGCCAATCTCGCTCTTGAGCTCGCCGGATTCGACAAGGGACGATACGACCTCATTCACCCCAACGATCATGTCAACAAGTCACAGTCCACCAATGACGCCTACCCCACAGGTTTCCGTCTGGCGGTCTACTTCATGGTTCAGAAACTCATCCGGGCTATCGATAACTTGGCCGCGGCGTTCAAAGATAAGGGCGCCGAGTTCGCGTCTGTTCTCAAGATGGGGCGCACCCAGCTCCAGGATGCCGTTCCCATGAGTCTCGGCCAGGAATTCACCGGATTCGCTACAAACATTCTCGAAGAGGTCCGCCGCTTGGAGATCAATGGCGAACTACTCCTGGAAATTAACCTTGGCGCTACCGCCATCGGCACCGGCCTCAACACTCCTCCTGGATATCCGGCGATCGCGGCGTGGAAGCTCTCCAAGGTCTGCGGTCTTACTACGGTTCCCGCTCACGATCTTGTTGAAGCAACGTACGACAACGGCGCCTACATCGCCGTCCACTCCGCTCTCAAACGTCTCGCCGTTAAGCTCTCGAAGATCTGCAATGATCTCCGTCTGCTCTCCTCAGGTCCTCGCGCTGGCCTGAACGAGATCAATCTGCCGGAGCTTCAGGCCGGTTCGTCGATTATGCCCGCCAAGGTCAATCCGGTGATCCCCGAGGTGGTTAACCAGGTATGTTTCAAAGTCATGGGCAACGACGTCACCACAACACTCGCCGCCGAAGCTGGCCAGTTGCAGCTCAATGTCATGGAGCCTGGACTCGCCCAATCCATGTTCGAGTCAATTAATCTTCTTACCCATGCGTGCGACACACTGCGCACAAAGTGCGTCACCGGAATTACCGCCAACGTGGAAGTGTGCCGCAACAATGTCTTCAACTCGATTGGCATCATCACCTATTTCAACGAAATCATCGGACACCAGGCTGGAGATCTCGTAGGTAAAGAATGCGCGCGCACCGGCAAGTCCGTTCGCGAGGTTCTTATAGAAAAAGGACTGATGACGCCCGGCGAAATCGACAAGATCCTCACCACGGACAATTTCCTTAACCCGTCCTACTCCGGCGCGTACTACGGCCGCGACGACAAGGGATTGCCGGATCTATCTGAGTAGCAAAAGTTGTCGGAGCCCGCTGATAGGTTACAACTGTAACAACCACTGAAGGGAACGGCACATGGGATTTTTTGATTTTTTGAAACGAAACAAGAGCACACCGGAGTTTCCGACGACGGCGCCCGCTTCGGCGTCGTCTCCCCCACCGGTTCCATCGCCTCCCGAGTCCGCACCGGACGCATCTCACTACCCACTGGCGGAGATGGCTCGGATTGTCACCGGAAATGATCCGGTTGCCGTGGATGGCCTCAGGTTGTTCCTTGAAGACGAGTCTGCCTTCGCAGCGGCCCATCCAGCCTGGTACCAGCGTGTCATGGAAGATGACATGTCGGTTTCCGAAACTGAGAGGCTGCACTTCATCTTCACTCGATGGCTCGTCGACAACTACGAAGATGGACTCCACTACGGGTCCTACATGGACCGTAAGCAGCAGCCCGAGTACGTGCTTGATATCCTTCAGGAGGTGGCGAACGTGCTTGGCTATTCACTACGCCTGTTGGAACTCCCGATCAGCGAGAATGACGGACGCCCCTGGGAAGAACATCTAGAGATCCTTAACAACTACATTTCCGACCAGGGTTACGAACTCGTTCCACTCTACGACCAGTGGACGGGCTTCCATCTTTTCCTCGCTCCACAAGGCGGGTTCAACGAGTTGTACAGGCTTGGACGCAAAGTCAACTTTGATTTCACCTACCCCTTCTGACGCGGAAGAGATTTTGTGGATACCTCACTCGCAATGATCGATGTCGACGGAACGCTGATGCACCGGGACCGCTGGAATCCCGGTGCACACGAACTGATCGAGTACCTAGCTAACAGAGGGTTCATAATCGCACTGTGCTCCGGTCGCCCTACTGGCAGCCTCACAACACTTACTCGTGATATGTCCGAGGTCTCGTTCATCGCCAGTAACAGCGGGGCATCCGTTCTTGCCCGCATTCCTGATGATGGCACAGCGTGGCAAGTTCTTGGTCACCGCACGATAGATCCGCTCATCGTAGAGAAAGCTGTGGCGTTGGCGGATCAGACCGGAGTCGAGACGTGGGTATATAACGAACGTGAATGGTTGGTTCGAGAAATGACCGAGCGCGTGCGTGACGAGGAATCGTTCGTGGGGGATGTTGCCGTCATCGATCCGATCATCGGGCGCGAGGATATTGGGAAGGTGTTGTTCCTTGTTGCGGGCCAGGAGCACACCGCAATGCTCCGCGACATGGACGATTGGGACAGAGTGGGTTTCGTGATGTCTGGCAACACGTATGCCGACCTCGTTCCCGAGGTGGCAACACAAACCAAAGGAGGCGACCTTCTCCTTGATCATCTGGAAATCGAATGGACTGACGTCTTGGCTATTGGCGACGGCCAAAACGATCTCGGCATGCTGACGAAAGCAGGTCGGGCGATTGGAATTGCCCCAATTGGTCAAGAGCTTTTGGAGGGAACGCGGCCGGAACAACAGCGCGTGCTGGCCGCAAACACTGCGGATGCCCTACGTCTCCTACGCGAGTGGG
>JBDIAV010000029.1:0-30701 GCA_039812645.1 Actinomycetaceae bacterium | reverse complement strand
AGGAACCTCGGCAAATGCACTCAATGGGGGCCGAGCCCGCGTCTTGGCCTGTAATCGCGGGTGTCGATAGTGGCCAACATTCCCCGGTTGTCCGTCAGCCAATGCCGGCATCAATCCGATTACCACGTTCGTTGCTCGCTGCCACAACACTCGCGGTAGCAGGAATCATCTCGTTCGTTGTCTGGAATGGAAGCCAGGAAGGAAATCCCGTGACTCCAACTGATGGTGTCACTGAAACTTTGGCTCCGGGCGAGACTCAGGGACCGACCGAGGTCGGAAGACCGAGCGCCACTCCCACAGTTCCGAAAGAAAATGCGCCTAACGTTGGCGATACGTGCACATGGTTGACCGAAGGCGATATGGAGATCGCCCAGTCCGGCGTGGAGATTCAGTGCCGCCTCGAGGATGGCGAGTATGTATGGCGGGCACCCTGAGTATGGGCGATGGGTTCCCTGAGATCTAGATCCTCGCCGGGAACGAGAGCGTGCACCGTGCCATAGCCGGCTACAGAACGCCGCGATACCCACTGAGGATTCTGACCTCATCTCAGGAGAGTAGTAGATCCGGTTTGAGCATGCCCGAACGCGGGCACACGAGTGCGATGACATTCCCTTCGCACATAGCGGCGGCGACGCGCTTGCCCTCAGGATTCTTGGGACCTTTTACAGCAGTAGCGCCGCTCTGATCCTCTGCAACAGACGTGCTTGCTGCGGAGATACTGCTCGCCGCAGCGCCGCTCACCGCCCCATATTCACGTTTCGCAATGAACTGACCGCGCCGCAACAGCTCGGCTTCGTCAGTGGTCACCTCGACCAGTGGGAACAGCCCACGGCACAGCTCAGTCAACCCCAGGATGGGAAGCTCCTCGCCACGCACATTGAACTCGTTAAGCTGAGCGATGGAGAGGGCCTGGGATTCGTCCCACTCCCCCACGCGTGTGCGGCGCAGCGCGGTGAGATGGGCCCCGGTCCCGAGCAGATCTCCGAGATCGCGGGCTAACGCGCGCACGTAGGTACCCGCGGAGCACTCCACATCGACATCAATATCGATAACGGAGGTCTCCACCACGACAGTACGACGCGGATTCCCCAGCATCCGGAACGCGCCGATAGTCACCGGACGGGCGTCAAGCTCCACGGCTTTGCCTTCACGCACCAATTCATAGGCACGCTTGCCGTTTACCTTGAGCGCGCTCACAGCGCTGGGCATCTGAAGAATCTCGCCCCGCAGCTGAGCCATTGCCGCCTCGATCATCTCGGGCCACACCGCGGCATCCGCGCCCAGGGCCTCCGCACCCCTCAGCGCCGTCACCTCACCTTGCGCATCTTCGGTGGAGGTCTCCACTCCCAGACGCACGGTCGCGGTGTAGCGCTTACTCGTCCCGGTCACGTACTGCAACAGCTTCGTGGCCTTGCCGATCCCCACGCACAGCACGCCGGTCGCCATCGGATCGAGGGTTCCCGCGTGCCCGACCTTGCGTGTGCCAGCCAAGTAACGCATGGCACCCACGATGTCGTGGCTGGTCACATCCTTATCCTTGTCCACCACAACGAGTCCGTCGCGGGGTGGGACACTTCTGTCGCGGGCGGGTCGGGTCAACTCGCCCCACGGCATGATGCGACGCGGCCGCCCCTCGGAACGCTCAGAACGCTTCTTTGAGGGACGGCTCGCGGATACGTGCTGTTCCGGCATCAGGCGCGCGCGGCGTCGTCGTCGGACAAATCGTCGGCTACGGAATCATCAGACGAATCATCATCGGACACCGAATCTCCGGCGTCCACCAATTCATCGTCCACCAATTCATCGTCAGCCACCGAATCAGTGGCGTCAATCACATCTTCCGCCGCTTCGTCGTCGTTACGGTACGGATCCTCACCGGCGGCCCACTCGGCGCCCTCGGCAGCCTTCGCAATCTGTTGATCACGGAAGCGCGCGGCAACCAGGGCATCTTCGAAGGAACGCGCCGTCTCTGGGAGGGCATCGGCCACGAACTCAAGGCTCGGCGTCAGACGCAATCCAAGCTGCTGCCCCACCTGCGAACGGAGGAAACCCTTCGCAGACGCCAAGCCACGTCCGGCCTCCGCCAACTTCTTGGCCCCTCCGTACACCGTGTAAAAAATCGTTGCATGCTGGAGATCCCCGCTGACACGGACGTCAGTGATGGTCACCATGTCGAGTCGCGGATCCTTAAGACGGGTCGTTACCAGCGAGGCGACGATTTCGTGGATCCGCTCAGATACCTTCGCGGCGCGTGGGTTAGGCATAATGCCACCTTTCAGGTTAAGAGATCACGCCAATAGGTCGTGGCCTCCTGCGGATGTCACGGCCGAACCTATCGGCGCAACCTCTATAGGGATCGGCGGGCCCCACAAAGGTAGCCCGCCGATCTACTCTAGTTCAAGAGACTACACGCGCATTAGTCGCGCGGCTTCTCCTGCATCTCGAAGGTCTCGATAATATCGCCCTCCTGGATATCCTTGTATCCCAGGGTAATACCGCACTCGTAGCCCTCACGGACTTCGGTGACATCGTCCTTCTCGCGGCGCAGCGAGGCGATCTCCAACTCGGGAGCGAGCACCACGCCGTCGCGCACCAGGCGGGCCTTGGTGCCACGCTTGATGGTGCCGGAGCGAATGATCGAACCCGCGATGTTGCCGAACTTGCCGGAACGGAAGACCTGACGGATCTCCGCCGTGCCCAGCTGGACCTCTTCGAAGATCGGCTTGAGCATGCCCTTGAGCGATGCCTCGACCTCTTCGATCGCCTTGTAGATGACGGAGTAGAACCGCATCTCGACGCCCTCGCGGTCGGCCATCTCCTGGACGCGCTCGGCCGGGCGGACGTTGAAGCCGATGATCACGGCGTTGTCCACGGTGGCGAGGTTGACGTCGTTCTGCGTGATCGCACCGACACCGCGGTGGATGATCTGCAGCTGAACTTCGTCCGAAACATCCAGTTCGAGCAGCGAAGACTCGAGAGCCTCGACGGAACCGGACGCATCGCCCTTGAGAATGAGGTTGAGCGTCTGGGTATTTCCTTCCTTGAGCGCCTCGTTGAGGTTCTCCAGGGAGATCCGCTTGCGACGCTTGGCCAAGGTGGCCGCACGCTTAGCCGCCTCACGCTTGTCAGCGATCTGGCGAGCGGTGCGGTCATCAGCGGCAACGAGGAAGCTGTCGCCTGCCGACGGCACGGAGGACATACCGAGGATCTGCACCGGACGGGACGGGCCAGCCTCGGTGACGTTATCGCCATTCTCATCGAACATCGCACGGACGCGGCCGTGAGCGGTGCCCACAACCAGCGGCTCGCCGATGCGCAGGGTGCCGGACTGGACCAGAGCGGTCACCACGGCACCACGGCCCTGATCAAGCTTGGCCTCGATAGCCACGCCGCGGGCGGGCTTGTTCGGGTTGGCCACGGGCTCGATCTCAGCATCCGAGGTGTAGAGAACGGCTTCGAGAAGATCCTCGATACCGATGCGCTGCTTGGCGGAGATATCGACGAACATGGTGTCGCCGCCGTACTCCTCAGCCACCAGACCGTACTCGGTCAGCTGGCCGCGTACCTTCTCCGGGTTCGCACCCTCGACGTCAATCTTGTTGACGGCGACGACGATCTTCGTGCCAGCGGACTGAGCGTGGTTGAGTGCCTCAATGGTCTGAGGCATCACGCCGTCGTCAGCAGCCACGACGAGCACCGCGATATCGGTGACGTTCGCGCCACGGGCACGCATGTCCGTGAAGGCCTCGTGACCAGGGGTATCGATGAACGTGATCGCGCGATCTTCACCTTCGTAGGTGATGTGCACCTGGTAGGCACCGATGTGCTGGGTGATGCCGCCATGCTCGGTCTCGATGACCTGGGTGTGACGGATGGCATCCAGCAGCTTCGTCTTACCGTGATCGACGTGACCCATGACGGTCACAACTGGCGGACGCGGCTGCATGTCCTTCTCGTCCTCAGCAGCCACTTCGGCCTCAAGATCGATATCGAACTGCTCAAGGATCTCGCGATCCTCGTCCTCAGCAGACATAACCTGCACGTCGTAGCCGAGCTCGGCACCGAGGAGCTTGAAGGTATCGGCATCCAAAGACTGGTTGACGGTAGCCATCTCACCCATACGGAAGAGCACGGTGATCAGTGCAGCAGGATTAGCGCCAATGCGCTCAGCGAAGTCAGCGAGCGAAGCTCCCTGACGCACGCGAACCACGGTGGAGCCGTCGCCATGAGGTACCTCGACGCCCTGCACCATGGGTGAGCTCTGGCTCTCCCATTCTTCACGCTTCGTACGCTTCGACTTACGACCGCGGGAGGGACGACCACCCTGACGACCGAAAGCACCAGCGGTGGAACCACCGCGGGACTTACCACCGGAACGGGTGAAGCCACCACCAGCCGGACGGCTGCCGGGGGTACCGCCGCCACCGGGACGGCCTTGACCGCCACCAGCACCACGGCCACGACCGCCACCACCGGGACGAGCGGACGAATCCGTACGCTGATCCATGTGACTCGGCATCATGTTCGGGCTAGGACGAGGACCTGTCGGGCGAGGACGGGCGCCACCGGTGTTACCACCGGGGCGAGGTCCACCCTGCGGACGAGGACCGCCGCCACCCTGGCCACCGCCAGGACGAGGCATACCCTGCGTGTTCGAGAATGGGTTGTTACCCGGACGCGGAGCACCAGGCTTCGCGCCGCCACCGGGGCGGGGCATACCCTGCGAGGTAGCGAACGGGTTGTTGCCCGGACGTGGGCCGCCACCCTGGCGGGAACCGCCGCCACGGCGATCGCCACGCTGGCCCTGACGGCCACCGCGATCGCCACGATCTCCGCGCTGACCACGATCATCCTGACGAGCAGGACGAGCCATCTTCGGAGTGGGGATACCCGGACGCGGGCCCGGCTTCACAGCCGAATCACTTGCGGGCTTCGAAGCCTGCGCGGCTGCCTCGGAGGCAGGGGCACTCGGCTTAGTCTCAGAAGCCGCCGGAGCGGCCTTTGGTGCCGGCTTGGGGCCGGGCTTCACAGCGGACTGCGCCGGGGTGACCGATGCCGGAGCATCAGAGAACGCTGGAGCAGCCGACGTCGATGCGGGTACCGGCGCGGCGGGAACCGCCTTCGGTGCCGGTGCTGCGGGCGCTGGCGCAGCGGCCTTCGGCGTGGGAGCCGCAGGCTTGGCAGCTGCCGGTGTAGCGGCAGGCTTCGCAGCCGCAGGCTTTGCGGAGGCCTGGGCAGCAGGCCTCTTCTTGTTATTGGACAGCTCGGGATGAGCGTCCATGTATTCGCGTGCCTTGCGCACGACGGGAGCCTCGATCGTAGACGAGGCAGACTTAACGAACTCGCCGGAATCCTTGAGCACTTCGAGCAGCTTTTTGCTCGTAATGCCCAGCTCCTTGGCTAGTTCATGGACACGTAGTTTGGCCACAGTTCTCCTTGTTACAGGGTCTGCGCACCACGCGTCAGACCCTTATTGCTGGCAGCTCATCGCTGGGTACTCATTGGGTGCCCATCGGGTTCCTACCCGCTTCCTTTTACTCGGGTCAGTTCGGAGCTTTCGCCCCCGAACTCAGATAACGTTCCAACCACTGGCTGAACGGCGCACTATCGAGCCCCTGTTTGCGCAGGGCACGCTCGAAGGCACGGGATCGGACAGCGCGGTTGAGGCAAGCAGAATCACGGTGAATCCATGCTCCCCTACCCTGCAGGCGCGCCTTCTCATCCACTTCCACAGCGGACGTACCGGCAACTACCCGCACGAGATTGTCGCGAGCGTCCCTTTGACGGCATCCCACACATGTGCGCGGGTTGATAGTCACAAAGATTCTCCTTAGTCAGAGACGCCCTAAATATCTTAGCTTGTCAGAGCACAAAACACCGCCTGAGGAGCGCAAAGTCACTCTCCGCAGCGTCCTCAGGAGGTCGGCATATCAGATGCGCGCGATAAGCCCGTCACCCTGCACCGATTAGTTCGTCACGCTGAAATCAGACGTCCTCTGATGCCTTACGAATATCGATGGACCAACCGGTGAGCTTGGCAGCAAGCCGCACATTCTGCGCTTCCTTACCAATGGCCAGCGAGGTCTGATCATCGGGGACGATAGCTCGTGCCTGGCGCTGATCTTTGTTAAGGACATCCACGCGAATCACCTGTGCCGGTGAGAGTGCCGCGGCAACGAAAGCGGCAGGGTCGTCGTCGTAATCAACGATATCGATCTTCTCGCCATTCAATTCAGTGGTGATGGCGCGCACGCGCTGGCCGTTATGGCCGATGCACGCACCCTTGGCATTAACGTCCGAATCTGCCGTCCACACGGCCACCTTGGAGCGGTGCCCGGCTTCGCGTGCGAGAGCCACGATTTCCACGACGCCGTCGGCAATCTCCGGAACTTCCTGCTCGAAGAGTCGACGTACGAAGTCGGGGTGGGTGCGAGACAGGCGCACGGTGGCTCCACGGTTACCGACGGCGACTTCCAAAACCAACGCCCGAATGTGGTCACCATGACGGAAACGCTCGGTGGGAACTTGTTCTTCGCCACGAAGGATAGCCTCATGCTCGCCAACATCGACGAGGAGATCGCGTGACTCCCCGTTCCGCCCAGCGTTCTGCTGCACCACACCGGAGACAACCTGGCCCTGCTTCCCCTTGAAGGATCCAAGGATACGGTCAGCTTCGGCATCACGTAGGCGCTGCGCAATGATCGACTTGGCGGTTGCGGTGGCAATGCGTCCGAAATCTCCGGGGGTGTCATCGAACTCGTCGATTTTCTTGCCCTCTTCGTCCACCTCGGGAGCCCACACGGTCACCTTGCCGGTGCTCCGATCCATCTCCACGCGAGCACCCCGGATGGCACCGGGCACACGCTGGTAGGCGTGTAGCAGGGCGTCCTCAATCGCCTCGACAAGGACCTCGACACTGATTCCAAGTTCGCTCTCGACAATGCGGAGCTCATTCATCTGAATATCCATGGCGTTCTCCTAGCCCTCATTCTCCGAGGCCGCATTGTCCTCTTCTTTGACAAGTTCCACCTGCACTCGCGCGCTGGCGATATCAGCTAGCTTAATCCTCCGAGAGCCCTCTGGCACACGCGCATTGACAATATCACCGTCGAGGGACTCAATTCGGGCCGTGACGGCCTCGCCACTGCTCAGACGTAGTGCCACGAGACGGCCGATTGCGCGGCTGTAGTGGCGTGCTTCGGTGAGCTTACGTTCCGCCCCAGGAGTGGAAACCTCCAGCGTGTATGCACCTTCGACGAGGTCGACGTCGTCAAGACGCTTAGAGATCGCCCGCGAGACATCCGTCAGAGAGTCCGAATCGACTCCACCGGGGCCCTCCGGCAGGTCGACGACGACCTTCACCACGGTACGTGTCCCGCCCCGTCCGATCTTCACAGATTCGAGGTAGAGACCTGACTCGGCGATAATCGACTGGAGTTCATTGGTGATTTGCTCGGCTACCTTGGCGTTCCTGGCACGCTGCGCGGCGTTCGCCTCAGCCTGCCGTGGGTTGCGCGAACCCTTCTGCCGGTCATTTCGCCCCTTGGGGCCCTTGCTTTTTGAGGACTGTGCCATGTTTCTAGGGTACCTGGAGACTCACGAATCTCTCCATACGAGGCAGTACAAGGTTGCTGAAAACACTCTCAGGTGCGTTGAAAACGCTTTCAGAGCTTGTCAGCGAATCCAGACGCCACTGCTGTTAAACACGTAGGTCCTGCCTCCGATGACCTGGGTCCCGGTTGCCATCGCGCCGCTGGACTTGAGGTAATACCACGTGCTTCCCAACTGCAACCAGCCGGTGTGCATGGCGCCACTCGAATTCATGTAGTACCAAGTGCCACCAACCTGCTTCCATCCGGTTGCCATCGCACCCGATGGGTCCAGGTAATACCATTTGCCGGAAAGCTGCTTCCATCCGGAGGCCATGTCGCCACCGGGGTTCATGTAGTACCAGGTGCCCGAAATCTGCTTCCATCCGGTGACCATGTCGCCAGCTGGGTTCATGTAGTACCACCTGCCATCAATGTTCCACCATCCGGTGAGCATGACTCCAGGCTGCATGAAGTTACCGAACTCGTCCCAATAGAATTCGGTGTTAAAGAAGTACCAGCGGCCGCCGATCTTCTCCTATCTGATGGCGACGATGTTTCCTGGGTTCCAGTAGTACCAATCGCCGTACTCCTTGACCCACTGCGTCTTCGAACTACCGGTCTGCAGCTCGTAGTCATAGCAAAGGTTGCTGACTTCCGCTTGATTTGTAATCCACACGAACCGCCCAGACAGCGCGGTCACGCACACGCCGACACCCGGAGTCAAATCCACCTCTGAGAGACCCTCGTCATAGCCGAGCTCAATGCCGTTGAAATAGACAACGTACTCCCAGTCAACCAAGCCTTCGGCAGTGTCGAGGATCAGAATGTTTCCGTTTCGCGTCGGCTTGGAAACGGTAACCTCATTCATCTGAGGACCAATGCTCTGTATCTGCGAGTCGCTGCTCAGTGACTGCGAATCATCAGAGAAGGTCATCAGGGGAGTATCTAATTGCGAAATCGTCTCTTCGAGAGAACGATCCGTCGAAATCATCGGATGATCTGGAGTAACGGCTTCATCGCCCGTCGTGGCCAGTGCCGCGGCGCTCGGGATCAGCATGCTCACCGCTGCACTTGCGGCGAATAGAACCTGAGCAATCTTCTTGCCGGACATCGTTCCTCCTTTGGATCAGTCCACGCTGTCTCGCCTAGTTTCTCAGATCATTCCGCCACTTTAACGCCATTTTGTATGTGACTTAATCAACAGGCCATAGTAGTCAAGCCACATGCATCATTGAGAGGTCGACGACGTGCCGAAGGTCCCGGCGTGGCAAGATTGGCTTCATGCATGAGCGCGATGTAAACGACGAAGGGGCATCTGCCAACCTTCATGAGGGGAATGAGGCTGCCTCCAACAAGCTTGGAGATACAAGCCCCGCTGAGGGACCCGCGGATAATAATCTGACGGAAAGTCTGGCGGATACCACTACAGTCGCCGATGCAGCTGCGGGCGCAGTGGCAAACAGCAAGGCGCCCAGTGGAACTCCGCCGGTCATTGAGGCTCCAAAGAAAGGTGGCTCCGCCTGGAAGTTTACCGGTGGAGTATTTCTTGGTCTCATTCTTTTTGTCGGCATCATGATCGCTATAGGTGCTCGCTGGGAGAACGCTGATCTCTCTCCTCAGGCGCCGTCGGAGCTGGAGCTAACGCGTCAGAATCTCGCGGAACAGGCCGCTCGTATCGATGCCTCAGCTTCAAAGCTTCGTGAGAGCAAGGACGATGCCACCGTTGAGTTGGTTGCCCTCTCCGCCGAGCGCTACCTCGACCTACTCGGTGGAGTGTGGGTCCCGTGGCCCTCTGGAGCCCCCAGCGGATATACCAATCCTCCCGTTGCCACAGCCGCACCCACTGACGTCACCTCCGCTGTCCTCGCCGAAGAACTCACGGCATTCTCACAAGATCTACTCAACGCGGCCGACAACGTTCCCGACACAACTCGCTCCGAGTTACTTTCCGCCGCGCTAGGTTCGCAATTCCTGGCCATGAATTTGGCAGGGAGCACAGCGCCAACCTGTGGCGACGTTGATATTCCAGCGGCGGGCATCGCCCTGGCGGGCACAACACCCGGTAAATCCGCCTCTGCCGATCTGACTCCATCACGGTCATCTCATGCGGGGACAACCCGCACAACTTCGGCATCAACTAGTACTCCAGCAACATCCACAGGTCACTCGGCAACGACAGATCAGACTGCCGCCACACCAACATCGGCGGATAGCTCCGTCCTGCGCACTATCGACAGCGCGCGACAGTGGCTAGAGACCGATACCGCCGCCTTAGCGGACGGATCCCGCGATGCACAGGTTGCCCGCATCGAGAAATTTTCTGCATTAGAGGAGAGCATCCTGCGTGCCGGAGCTCCTGACACCCGCGACGCCTACGCCCCCTACCCTGAGCTCGCAGAGGGCGAGACCTACACCTCTCAGGCATTACGTGTCACGACCGCAGAAATTCTCGAGACCGCTACTACGGCAAACAAGAGCGACCGCGAGAATCTCATGGCTCTCGCCTGCTCCCTTCACCTGACCGCCGCTGAGCGCGCCAGTGCGCTCCCCTTCCCCGGATCGGAATAAAAGAGCGAGGGGGCTGAACCGGATTTCGGTTCAGCCCCCTCTGTGCTCATGCCACGCCAGCTTCATCGGCTGATGAAGCTCACGAGCGCCACACTACAACGTCATGAACTCCTGGAAGCGAGCCACTGCTTCCTCCACCGGGACCTCCTCGGAGGTTCCCTCACGGCGGTTACGCAGTTCCACCTTGCCATCCTTGAGACCGCGGCCCACAACGATGCCGAAGGGCACACCGAGCAGTTCATAGTCCGCAAACTTAACGCCAGCGGAAACCTTACGACGATCATCGAAGAGCACCTTGATGCCAGCCTTCTCCAACTCTTCGCCTAGCTTCTCCGCCGTCTCGAACAGTTCCTCGCCCTTGCCGGTAGCAAGAATCTGCACGGTGGCGGGTGCCAGGGCAACAGGCCATACGAGGCCCTTCTCATCACAGTTGTACTCGGCTAGAGCAGCCAATACGCGGGTGACGCCAATGCCATAAGAACCCATCGTGACGACCTGGCTCTTGCCGTTCTGATCAAGCACGGTGAGATCCAACGCCTTGGCATACTTGCGACCCAACTGGAAAATGTGGCCGATTTCGATACCGCGGGCAATCTCCAAGGGGCCTGATCCGTCGGGAGCCTCGTCACCCGCACGCACCTCTGCGGCCTCGATGAAACCGTCCGCTTCGAAGTCGCGGCCGTACACCAGGTTGAAGACGTGCTGGTTGAGGTGGTTTGCGCCGGTAATCCAGCGCGAGCCACGCGCAACGTGTGGGTCCAGGTAGTAGCGCAGCACGGCGTCGTCGTCCTCATTACGACGTGCCGACTGCGGGCCAATCACCTGAGGGCCAATGTAACCGGGAACAAGCTCCGGGAAATCTTTCAGGTCCTCGGGGCCAGCCATCTCAACTTCTGCTGGCGCGAGCGACGCCTCAACACGCTTCATATCCACGTCACGGTCACCAGGCAGGCCGATGATGGCAAGCTCGCGAGTGCCGTCCGGCTGAATAGCAACGACGACGACGTTCTTCAGCGTGTCACTTGCCTGCCACGGCTGACCCTCACGCGGACGCAAATCGTTGCAGACCTGAACGAGCGAATCGATGGTGGTGGCATCCGGGGTGTCAACGATCTCGGGAGCCGGAGCGTCCGAGGCATCCTGCTCAGGCTGAGCGGGAGTAGTGACCGCCTCGGTATTTGCGGTGTAACCACCGGGCGAGCGAACAAAGGTGTCCTCACCAATAGCGCAGGGGAAGAGGAACTCCTCCGAGCGTGAACCGCCCATGGCACCGGACATCGCCGAGCAAATGGCGTAGGGAAGCCCGAGACGGGTGAAGATCTTCTCATAGGCATCGCGCATCGTCTGGTACGAAACGTCGAGGCCGGCGTCGTCGATATCGAAAGAGTAGGCGTCCTTCATGACGAACTCGCGGCCGCGAATCACACCGGCGCGCGGGCGAGCCTCGTCACGGTACTTCGTCTGGATCTGATACAGCGTAGTGGGCAGATCCTTGTACGAGGAGTACAGATCCTTGACCAGCAGGGTAAACATCTCCTCGTGGGTGGGGGCCAAGAGGTAGTCGGCGTCCTTGCGATCCTTGAGTTTGAAGAGCGTGGGGCCATACTCGCTCCAGCGACCGGTGGCCTCGTAAGGCTCACGCGGCAGCAGCGCGGGGAAAAGCACCTCTTGGGCGCCCGAAGCGTTCATTTCCTCGCGGACAACCTGCTCCACCTTGCGCAGAACCTCCAGGCCAAGAGGCAGCCAGGTGTAGATTCCCGGCGCCACGCGGCGGATGTAACCACCTCGGACGAGAAGCTTATGGCTGGCAACCTCAGCGTCGGCGGGATCCTCACGCAGGGTACGGACAAAAAGTGTAGACATCTTGAGCACGAGACAAGTGTACTCAAGATGCCCAATATGCCTACCACTCATGCGCATTCGTGAACTGATCTTGTGCACGGAGCGCAGATTCGGACGACGGCGTCACAAGAGAACGGTGGCCCACTCTCCGACGACTCGGAAGCCCACACGCTGGTACACCTGCACAGCCGCGTAGTTGAAATCGTTGACGTACAACGAGATGAGAGGGCTGAATGTGGCATGTACCTGCCGCACGACGGCGGCCATTCCCGCACTAGCGATACCGCGCCCGCGCATGTCCGGAGCCACCCAGACTCCCTGAATCTGGGCTACGCCACCCGCGAGCGCCCCAATATCCGCTTTAAAGATGACGCGTTGGCCGGTACCATCCAGCCCCGGTCCAAGCTTGATGTACGTCATGCCCGCCTGGATGAGGCCATTAGCCCGGTGGGTGTACGAGTTTCCGTACAGCATCGGGTCATAGCCGACTTCCTCCATAAACATGGCAATGGAGGCGGGAAGCACAAGAGAAAGTTCTTCGGGACGGGCGGGCCGAACCCCCGGGTCTGGAGCGATGAGCGGCGGCGTCTCAATCGTCATAGAGTACTGGCGCGGCCGCACCTCACGCGCGGGACCCCAGTCGGATTCCACACGCTCCCATAACCCCAGAATCTGGTCGGACGGCCCCACAAGGGATGAGCAAATGCGTCCACGTGCCAGCAACGAATCGGCCAGCAGATCAAGGCCTTCCTCGTCAAAACCCAAAGGGATGAGGTTTCCCGAATCCCAGGCCAACGCGGTAATTTCATCGACGCGTGAATCGAAAAGCCCCACAGCGTGAGAAGCTCCCATACCCATGCGGTCAATGTTTCCGCGCGCGAGAACTGCATCCACGGGATGCTTATCCAAGAACTCAATGGCCTTGGCCTTATCGATTCCGTAGAGGCGCCGCAGCGTCGTTGGTGTTTTACTCAGCCAACGCATAATATTCTGCTCCGTACATTCGTACGCAGGTGTCTGACCGTCCCGCGCTCGAGACGCTTAGAACGCGACGACATCCACTCCAGAACCGTCCTCGCTGTCCTCACCCATCTCCTCTGCCATCTTATTGGCGTAACGGAGAAGAGTCTCGACAATCTCACTTTCGGGGACGGTTTCTACAACCTTGCCGTGCACGAAGATTTGGCCCTTACCGTTTCCTGATGCACAGCCCAAATCAGCCTCGCGAGCCTCACCGGGACCGTTAACAACACAGCCCATCACGGCAACACGCAGCGGAGCGGTGATGTCCTTCAGTCCTTCCTCGACCCTTTCGGCGAGATCCCAGACGTCCACCTGGGCGCGGCCACAGGAGGGGCAGGACACAATCTCCATCTTGCGCGGGCGCAGCCCCATGAACTCAAGCAGCTTCGAGCCAACCTTGACCTCCTCAACCGGAGGCGCCGAAAGAGACACTCGAATCGTATCGCCAATACCTTCGGCCAGCAGTGCACCAAAAGCAGCGGCGGACTTGATCGTTCCCTGGAAGGCGGGACCCGCTTCGGTCACACCAAGATGCAACGGCCAGTCCCCTTGCTCGGCAAGCATGCGGTACGCCTGCACCATCGTCACAACGTTGTGGTGCTTGACGGAGATCTTGAAATCATGGAAGCCATGTTCTTCAAACAGCCCCGCCTCCCACACGGCAGACTCCACAAGCGCCTCGGGGGTGGCGGATCCATATTTCTTGAGCAGGCGCGGATCGAGCGATCCGGCGTTGACGCCAATACGCAGCGATACCCCATAATCAGAGGCCGCCTGGCAGATGGCCCCCACCTGATCATCAAACTTCCGGATGTTGCCGGGGTTGACACGCACAGCACCGCAGCCCGCCTTGATGGCGGCAAACACGTACTTCGGCTGGAAATGAATATCAGCAATCACCGGGATACGCGATTGTTTCGCGATAATCGGCAGTGCCTCGGCATCCTTATCCGTCGGGCATGCCACGCGCACGATGTCACAGCCAGCGGCAGTTAACTCCGCGATCTGCTGGAGGGTAGACCCGATGTCGTGGGTCTTCGTCGTCGTCATCGACTGCACGCTGATCGGTGCATCGCCACCAACAGCCACGTCGCCCACCATAATCTGGCGGGTCTTCTTGCGCGTCGCTAGGACCGGCTCTTCGGAACGTATGGAAGGCATACCAAGTGCAATACTCACGCGCTCAAGTATTGCACTTCGCGAGCATGGTGGGGAGTGCACTCGCTGTGAAGTAAAACTAGAAGATCGGGTTAACGATATCCGCAACCACGAGAAGCACAGTCATACCAATAAAAGCGAGCGCCACCACGTAGCTTAAGGGCATGAGCCGGGCGGTATCCACGGGGCCGGGATCGGGCTTTCCAGCTACCGCGGCCACCTTCTTCCTCCCCCACTCGTACAACGCGGCGACGATATGCCCTCCATCAAGTGGCAACAACGGAATGAGGTTGAAGATAAAGAGGCTGATGTTGAGTGAGGCGATGAGAAGTAACAAATCGCCCAGACGCGCCATCACTCCGTATTCGGGTATTTCAGATCCGGTGATATTTCCGGCAAGGTCAGCCACTCCCACAATGCCCACCACACCGTCATCCGACCGCTGCTCACCGGTCACGAGACTCGACGCGGTATGCCACAGATTGACGGGCAGCTTCGTAATGATCTGCGCGGTCCCTACACTCGCTTGCCATAGCTGGCCCGGGACCTCGGTAACCGGGCGACGCACAAGGTCGTAAGATGGGCCAATGCCGACGTAAGGGCGGTCTTCAACGACTGGCTGGCCGTCGTCGTCCAAAACCGGACGCCCGTCAGAACCCACAACCGGACGTGGTGTAAGGACCGGGGTGATAGTGAGGTTGACCTGCGCGCCATCACGTTCCACGTCCACGAGCGTAGGTGATGTTCCACCGGCAGCGATTGTTTGTTGGATATCGTTCCAGCTTGTCATCGTGTGGCCGCCCCAGGTGAGGATGACATCTCCGGGAACGAGTCCCGCAACGAAGGCCGGAGCCTGCGGATCACTCTGTTCGCAAACATCAACGGTGCTAACGCAGCGGTTGACGGTAGCGATCCGGGTCGACGCCGTCGTCACCCCAATTCCCGAGTAGACAATCGCGAGCAACACAGCGGCAATGAGCAAGTTCATGAGGGGGCCACCGGCCATGACGATAAGTCGCTTACCCGGCGTCAAACGCCAGAAGGCCTGATCTTCTTCTCCCGGATCCAGCTCTTGCGCTGAAGCTCGCCGTGTCTCCTCCGCAACGGTGAGTTGACCCCGTCGATTAACCTGAACCCTCTCGGGCCGACCAGGCGCCACCATTCCAGCAATGCGCACGAACCCGCCCAACGGGATCGCTTTGATGCCGTACTCGGTGCCCCCGACAACCTTCGACCACAGAGTGGGGCCAAACCCAATGAAATACTGGGATACCTTAGCCCCGAACTTCTTCGCGGGGACAAGATGGCCAATCTCGTGCAATCCTACGGATACGAGGATCCCAACGATCAAGAATACGATTCCCGGAATCGACTTCACTGCTCGCCATCTCCTTACTCGGTTCCGTTTAGCGGAGGCGCGCTGACATCACCTCGTGCGCCCGGGTGCGAGCCCACTTCTCGGTGCCCAGCACCGTCTCCAGATCCAGTGTGCCCGCCGGAGCTGTGAATTCTCCCAGAACAGATTCCACCACGTCCGTAATGGCAAGGTAAGGAAGCTCGCCGGAAAGGAAGGCGGCCACGCACTCCTCATTGACGGCATTAAGGACCGCCGGGTGCAGGGGCGACGACGCCACCGCCTCCCGCGCAAGCCGCACCGCCGGGAACGTCTCGTGATCGAGCGGCTCGAAATGCCAGGCCACAGGCGAATCCCACACGTTCGGCGCGGTGATGTTATCCAGGCGCTCGGGCCAGGACAGACCAAGCGCAATGGGCAGGCGCATATCCGGCGGCGATGCCTGAGCAATGGTTGCACCGTCAATAAACTCGACCATCGAGTGGATAATGGACTGGGGATGCACCACTGGCACGATATCCTGCGGATCAACATCGAAAAGATAGGCGGCCTCAATGAGTTCCAGGCCCTTATTCATGAGCGTGGAGGAATTGATCGTCACCACAGGACCCATATCCCACGTGGGGTGATTAAGCGCTTGGGCGGCGGTCACTCCCGCGAGGTCGGCACGCTTCTTGCCCCGGAACGGGCCACCCGAGGCGGTGAGAATGATACGGCGTACCTCGCTGTGCCCGTCTAGGTTCTCGCTCGTGAGCCCACGATGATGGATACCCGAGCGAAGTGCCTGAGCAATCGCCGAGTGCTCCGAATCAACCGGCACAATCTGACCCGGCCGCGTCATCGCTTCCTTGATGAGTCCGCCACCCACCACGAGGGATTCCTTGTTGGCGAGGGCGAGCGTGGCACCTGAACGCAGCGCCGTAAGAGTAGGTTGCAGACCTACCGATCCGGTGATTCCATTGAGAACAACGACGCTGTCCGAGCTGTGAGTACTTGTACTCATGAGCGAGGACGAGGAAGTTGCTTGACGCCGAAGGGGCCCAACGACGCTGTCCGAGCTGTGAGTACTTGTACTCATGGGCGAGGACGAGGAAGTTGCCTGCCCCCGAAGGGGCCCACCGACGCTCTCTGGGTTGTTAGTGGAAAGACTCGCCCAGCCCCCGGCAAGCTCACTCATGGCATCGGGACCGGACAAAATCTGGAAGAGCTGACCCGGAGCTCGCTCTGCCAGCAGCGCGGCTAAAGGTACCGCGGCGTCCGGGTTGGCAACGGCAAGAACCGGCACGTTAAAGGAGATCGCCTGATCTGCAAGAAGTTCGAGGTTGGCTCCCCCGGCTCCCAGACCGACCACACGGTACGAGTCACGATGGCGGGAAATGACATCCAACGCCTGGGTACCGATTGATCCGGTGGAACCGAGAATAATAACTGCCCGCTCACGCGGTGCGAACTCCTGCATGGGTAACTCCTCGGCTTGCGGCTATTCGACGGCGACGAGGACAGTAATAGCCCGCTCCAGGTAGACGTCCACGACCGCCTCATCGTACGCCTTTGCACCCTTGGCTTGGCCAAAAACGGCGTTGCGTAGCTCGGCCGAGGAAAGCGGCGCCTTGCCATCAAAGTAGGCGGTCAACTTTTCCATGAGGGTGTCGACGTCTTCTTTGCGGTACCCCCACGACACCGCATGTGAAAATCGTTCCCCCACCGGCCGAAGCAAGCGCGGGTAGAGGCTCTTTGCCTCGTCGTAGACGGCGTTCAGCCAGCCACTTTCACCCTGCTCAGCGATAGTCTGCGAACGTCTGCGCTGAATGAAGGCGGCTTCCAGCCGGTCCATGGCGGCGTCCACAACATCCGGACGGTACCCCCGGCGAATACGAGCAAAACCCGCATTGCGCACCGTTGTCTCGTCAAAATCGAAGGGCTCGTTGTCAGAGTAGGCCTGCTTGGCTCGCGCCAGGAAGTCATCTACCTCCGCTGGCACATACCCCCACGACAGGGCGCCAACGCGCTCAAAGGTCTGCACTCGACATCTTCCCTTCGTTGGCCTCTCCGGACACCGCGGCAATCACACGCTCGGCAGCCGCAGCAGCCTTCTGAGCACGTGCGGATGAGCCTGCCACCTCAGCCGCAAGCTGGCCGCATGCTCCATCAATATCGGAACCGCGTGTATCTCGGATGGTAGTTGGAATTCCCGCTGCCTCCAGGGTAGCAACGAACGTCTGCTGTACATGGGGCAGGCTCGCCGTCCAGATCGATCCGGGAGTGGGATTGAGGGGAATGGGGTTGACGTGCACCCATCCACGCCCGCGGCTATTGAGTTCATCCGCGAGGAGCTGCGCACGCCACTGATGGTCGTTCATATCCTTGATGAGGGCGTACTCGATAGAAACGCGGCGTCCGGTCTTGACGAAGTAGCGACGCGCCGAATCCAACAGCTGCCCCACCTTGAAGCGTGCGTTGAGCGGGATCAGCGGATCGCGCAGGTCATCGTCCGGAGCGTGGAGGGAGACAGCGAGGGTGACGGGCAGGCCTTCGTCGGCCAGCTTGTCAATGAGTGGCACCATACCCACGGTCGAGACGGTGACGTTACGTGCAGAAAGGCCCAGTCCCGACGGAGCGGGTTCGATAATACGGTGCAGTGCCGCCTGTACTTGACGCCAGTTAGCAAGCGGTTCACCCATACCCATGAACACGATATTGGTGACGCGCGTGGGACCGCCTGCCAAATCTCCCGATTCGGCTGCCACCATTCCCAGGCGCACCTGCTCCACAATCTCCGCGCACGAGAGATTGCGGGTGAGCCCGCCCTGTCCCGTGGCGCAAAATGGGCAGGCCATGCCACACCCCGCCTGCGACGAAATACACAGGGTGGCGCGGCCGGGATAGCGCATGAGGACCGTTTCCACCATGGCCCCGTCGAACATCCGCCACAGCGACTTGATCGTCTGGCCCTTGTCCGCCTTGAGGTCACGTACCTTGGTCAGTAGCGGCGGCAGGAACTTCGTCACCATGTCCTCACGGACCTTCGCCGGGAGGTCACTCATTGCCTCCGGGTCCACCTCGTGGCGCTCGAAATAGTGGCGAGAGAGCTGATCGGCGCGGAATGCCGGGAATCCGGCTTCCTTCATTGCCTTCTTACGCCCCTCCTGATCCAGATCGGCCAGGTGTGTAGGCGGCTTGCCCTTGCTGGCGGGCTTCATGGTGAAGATGGGCATGGGGCCCGACTCCACCGCAGGCATCACCTGAGGCTGAGTTGGCTGGACGCGCGCATCCACCTTAGCGGCGGTCTGAGTGACAGAGGACGTGGAAGAAGGCTGAGAAATCATAGCTTCGCTATTCTCCCATGTGCCGCCCCATTATGGGATGTGGCGGTACTTACCACGCGCGCGGGCTACGTCGCCAGCTATGGCCTACACCGCCAGCGGCGATGCCATAATGATGTAACAGAACGGTGCCCACATAAGAATCGAATCAATACGATCAAGCATCCCACCGTGGCCGGGGAAGATGGATCCCATGTCCTTAACCCCGAGATCTCGCTTTAGTAGCGACTCGGAGAGATCACCGATCGTTGAGCACAGCACAGCCGCCACAGCAACGAGAAGCGCCACGTACCACGGCAATCCCATACCGAGAGTCACGATGAGCAAGGCGACGACGACGGCCGCCACCATCGATCCAGCGAAACCCTCCCAGGATTTCTTGGGAGAAATACTTGGGCTCATGGGATGCTTGCCCCACATGACGCCAAAAGCCCAGCCGCCGGTATCGTTAGCAACTGGCATCATGACAAGCA
Organism: Actinomycetaceae bacterium; assembly: GCA_039812645.1. Lineage (GTDB taxonomy): Bacteria > Actinomycetota > Actinomycetes > Actinomycetales > Actinomycetaceae > Ancrocorticia. Next base: position 11,368 of record JBDIAV010000029.1, on the reverse strand, counting down.
GGGCAATCATCCAGGGTGCCTGGGGCATCGCGGCCAACGCCACAGCGAAACATCCCAGCAGAGATATCCAGGCGAGGGCAAAAATCGCCGCCATCGCGTCGCGCGGGGCACGGTCAATCCCATCCAGAATGCGCCACACAAAAACAGCCGCGCCTGTCAGCAGGAAGGCCACCAATCCCGCCGCGGGGCCTCCCGTCCACGTGGCTACCACCATGGTGACGGTACCGATCCACAATGGGGTAAGCGGAATGCGTATCTCGCGCGCCAAGAAAGCTCCCGCAGCCTCCCATAGCCCCACGCACAAGGCGATGGCGACAAGGCCAATAAAGATTTCCATCTTGATGGCCACCGAGGCGGCAACCAAAGCCAGCAATCCCAGCGCTGTGGGAATAGCCGCCTTGAGGTTGCGCCCCGCCTTGGAGGTGGAAGCCACCGGGGGCTTGGGAGGATGCGGTGCGAGGCGGTCACGAAGTGACCGCCGAGAATGTTCCGGCATTAGACCTCGAGGAGATCCTTCTCCTTGGCTTCAAGGAGCTTATCGATCTGGTCCACGAAACGCTTGGTCAGCTGATCCAGCTCGGCCTCGGCACGCTTGACTTCGTCCTCGCCTGCCTCGCCATCCTTCTTGATCTTGTCCAGGGCGTCCTTCGTCTTACGACGAATTGAACGCACTGAGATCTTGCCGTCCTCAGCCTTCGTCCGAGCCATCTTCACGTAGTCGCGGCGACGCTCCTCGGTCAACGCAGGAAGGTTGCAACGCAACACGGCGCCGTCGTCGGATGGATTAATGCCGAGGTTAGCCTCGCGGATCGCCTTGTCGATGGCGGACATCGAGGAACGATCAAACGGACTAATGATGACGGTGCGAGCCTCGGGAATCGAGATCGACGCCAACTGCTGCAGCGGGGTGGGTGCACCGTAGTAGTCCACCAAAATCGGGTTGAACATACCCACGCTGGCACGGCCAGAGCGGATGTTCGAAAAGTCGTTACGGGCCACTTCAATGGCCTTTTCCATCTTCTCCTCTGCCTCGAGGAGCTCTTCTTCGATCATTGCCATTCCTTACTTACTGCTTGTCTGCCGTGACAAGCGTACCGATCTTTTCGCCGCGAAGCGCACGAGTCACGTTACCGGGTTCTCCCATACCAAACACCCGCATAGGCAGCGCGTTGTCCTGGCACAGAGCAAAAGCCGCCGCATCCATCACACGCAGACCGCGAGCAAGAGCATCCTGGTACGTGAGGAGATCAAGCTTCACGGCCGTGGGATCCAGCTTGGGATCCGCGGTGTAAATACCATCCACACCATTCTTGCCCGCAAGGAGTTCATCACAGTGCAGCTCCAGCCCACGCTGGGCGGACACCGTGTCCGTAGAGAAGTAGGGCATACCCGCGCCGGCACCGAAGATCACCACACGCCCCTTCTGGAGATGACGAATCGCACGCAACGGGATGTAGGGCTCCGCCACCTGCGTCATTGTGATCGCACTCTGGACGCGCGCGGGCACACCAGCCTGCTCAATAAAGTCTTGCAAAGCAATCGCGTTCATCACCGTGCCGAGCATTCCCATGTAGTCCGCCCGGGCACGATCCATACCGCTGCGCTGCAACTCTGCACCGCGGAAGAAGTTACCGCCACCGACAACGATGGCCACCTGAACTCCGTCGCGGACGGCATCCGCGATTTCTCCGGCGACGCGGGTAAGAACAGCGGCGTCAAGACCAACTGCTCCTCCACCAAACATTTCTCCTGAGAGCTTGAGAAGCACTCGTCGCGTATTGTCGTGGTTGTAATCGCCTTGTACTGCAGTCACGGGCAGGTCCTTCCGAGGGGATGAAGTCGAGGCGGGGCCTGGATATGCGTCACAAAGAAGCGCACTTTTGCCCTTTGCAAGAATACCAGCGCGCAGCCTTTTGTGAGACCTCTCCTGTTGTGCATGAGACCTTACAGGCTGTGACACTGTCGCATTATCGCCAGATCTCCATGACTCGTTCGTCATCCAAGCACGGCATATACGGAAGCGGATTGATGTCATTTTCTAGGACATAGTCGGTAAGCAGGTCCGTTACCGTATTCCACAGCTCATCAGGATCCCACGGCTTAGCCACATAATGATCCAAGTGGGCTTTGTTCACCGCGCGGATAGCATCTGTGAGATCCGTGGCCCCGGTAACAAGCACCTTCTTCGTGGAATCAAAACGCTCATCTTCGGCAAGGGTGACCAGATATTCAACACCTGACTCCCCTCCCACCTGGCACTCGCACAGGACGAGGGCCAGTTCGTCGTCGTCCTCAAGAAGCTGCTCGACAAGAGCTGCCGCTCCCGCGAAGCTGCCCGTGGACTCGATGCGAAGACGATCAGCAAACGGCGTGAGGTCACGTTGAAAAACTCGCAGGGTCTCGGGATTATCCTCAACCACCAGTACAGTCAAGGTCATTGAGACTCCTTCGTTACGACAATGTGAGACAACTGGGATAATCATGCCAGCAAATCTGGCGCAATCTCTCAATCTGAGGTTTACAGGATTCCCAGGAAATCCCAGAAGGGCGGCATGACGAAGGCCAGCATGGTCACACCAACGACCCCAATAACAAGGCCGACCTTGACCATGTCTTCCGTGGTGACAGAACCGGTCGAGTAAGCGATCGCGTTGGGAGGAGTCGAGATGGGAAGCAGGACACCAAGGGAGCACGCCATAGCAACGACGAGGGCAATTTCCGTGGTTCCCGAACTCAAGCCTGTGGAGATACCGATGGCCATCGGGACGAGAAGGTTCGCGGCGGCAGAGTTGGAAAGAAAAACGCCAAGCGTGGCCGTAAGCGCCGCAAGGACGAGGAAGATAATCGACTCCGGAATCGCCGCCCAATCAATGGATCCGATCAGCCAACGGTCCAGACCTGTCATCCCCACACCGGACCCAAGAGCGATACCACCCGCCACCAACCAGAGGATCGGCCAGTCCAGCTTGCGTACGTCCTCCCCGTTCATCACTCCAAGGAAAAAAAGGGCGACGACGGGCAGGAAACCCACCGTGTTGGACGAGACACCATGCAGCGGTTCCGTCATCCATAGCCCGATCGTCGTGATAGCAATAACGTAGAAGGCGATGGCGCGCTTCGAGCGATTGAAGCGGGCGGAGGTGTCAATCTTCAGGGTGGTGTCCGCCGGAATGAAGGAGTAGGCAATAAAAAGCCATACCGCCACCATCATGACAATAACGAGCGGCACTGCGGCCAGCATCCACTGTACGAAGGTAATGTGAATGCCCTGATTCTGCAGGGCAGCGAGCGCAATGGCATTAGGTGGCGAGCTCACCGGCGTGCTAATGCCGGAGACGTTCGCAGCCGCGGGAATCGACAGGGCGATTCCCGCGCGCGCCTTGCCCTGAGGCAGCGCCTTCATCACCGGCATGACCATGGCGAACATCGCGGCGGTGGTCGCGGTATTGGACATGAACATACCCAGGACTGCCGTGATCAACATGATCCCCAGAAGGGTAAGCCGCGCATTCTTGAGGAAAGGGCGAAGAAGTAAGGCACACAGCGCCCGGTCCACTTTGAACTTAGCCGCACAGTCCGCCAGGAGGAATCCTCCCATAAAAAGAATAATGACCGGACTGGAAAGCGAGTTAAAGAAGGTGGCAGCGGTGGGAGCGTTCTCAGCAACGGGCACAATGGCCTGATCGGAGAGGAAGAGCACCTGCGCAAAAATCACGCCCACGGCAGTGGCGTAGAGCGGCACCGCCTCGGTAGCCCACAACAGGATTGCCGCTATGAAAATACCGAGCATCCGTTCCCCGGAGGTATCGAGCCCCGGAATGTCGGTCGTGAGGCACAACAACAGCCCGATGGCTGCACCAATAAGACCAACAAGCTGCAGGTTGCTAAAACGACGTGGCTTTTTGCCTTGACTCGACTTCTTGCGTTGCAGGCGGGTGCGGAACTCCGCCTCGCCCGCGCGAAAACCGCCTTGAGATCTCCGACGTGCACGAGCCTTCGCCCGCGGGCCAGACACTGTAGCGGGTATCGTTGCGGGGCGCGGGCACTCCTCTGTTATAGCGGGAGATGATCCGTTCGGTAAGGCCTGATTGGACGCACCGTTATCGGGATGGGGGCGCACGGGGTCGGAGTGTCTGGGCTGCTTCGGGGGCTGCATAAAGCGAAAGTCCTCTTGCTTGTGACGTTCAGGCCTTCCGTTATTATATCGCCTCACAGCACACTGCTACCCGGAGGTAAGTCCTAGGAATCCTCTATACCGCCTGCGTCAGAGATGCTCCAGAGCCACCCGCCAACGCCGCTGCATATTCTCCGCCCACCTCGGTTCAACCGCGCACGCAAAAGATATACAGCCTCCCACGTAGTTAATCATCGTGTGTGAGTCAATAAATCCACGATGCTCGGTATGCCCCCGAATCCCGTTCTTCTCCACACCGCGCACATGCACCTCGATCTGACGCCGGAACTCCGGGAGCAGACGGACGCCGTCGTCGGTCACTAGTAGCCCAACGGCAACCTTACGGGCCCCCGGCGGGACAATACGCGTCTTTTTCGTATGGATCTGGAAACCGGAGAGGGTTGCGATCGCTGTGACCTGGCTGATGAGGTTGCGGGAGCGCGCGCGGTCCCAGTTCTCCCCGGTGGGTCCGGAGGCGGAGAATATGAGATCGTCAGAATACCGGGTGTAGATGAGGCCGCGTTTCCTCGCAACGCCCGCAAGAATGGTATCCATCCGCGTGGCGACGGCGTTAGCAAGGGCGCCGCTAGTGGGCCCACCCTGGGGAAGAACACCGACGCTGCGGCTCACGTAAGACGGAACGGAACGATAACGGTAACCCGGGGCACGGGTGGACGAAGAACGGACCACGCGGGTACACAGCCGCGCCAATTCCAAGGAAAAGAGCGCCGGATAGCCGAGCCGACGGAACACTCCGTACACCTGCTGCTCGGTGATGGTTCCGAAGAAGTCATGAACATCCATCTTGACGAACCAGCGGGCGCCGACGTGTTCGCGGGCGCAATCGGTGATGGAGCGCTCTCCCTGGTACGCGAAGCTAGCCGGATGGTTGTCCACAGCTGTCAGAACATTGTGAAGGATCCAGCGCTGGGCTGTCATAAGGAGAGGTTCCGGCGCGGAAATGGGGCGCGTGGTGCCGTCACGTTTTGTCCGCACTAGGGAGATATACGGATCAGTTTTTCGTTCGACGACGGCGCGAAGGTACCAGTACGGGACGCCAGTTTCGTGGGCAAGCTGGCCGAGGGTGGTGACAGTGCTGGACATGGCAAGCCTTCCTGCCAGTGAGAACGTACCCGGGAGAAAGTACGCACCAGAGGGAATCCGGCGGCTAACTTTGATCTCGACGTCGAGGAGAGTTACCGGAACGGAGGCGGTCGGGATCCCAGCGAAGCTGTCAGGGATACCGGCCGTCCACCCATTGCGGAGGCTCATCCGCCGGACACGGTCAGCCGTGTCCCGAAGCCCGAAGGCTCCCGAGCCAGACAAGCTGGCGCAGTACGCTTAACCACCGGATTCTCTACTGGTCCTCCCAGCCTATCGCGTGGCGATAGATTTGGGGAGGGTGGGTGGTGCGTTTCTGGACAGTAGGCGGTGCGTTTTGGCGCAATTGCAAAGGCATGCACCGCACGTGGGAAGATGGAGTCATGCGAGCCATCATGACTGTCACCGGTTTGGACCACACCGGCATCATTGCGGCGATTGCCACCGGCCTAGCCGAGCGGGGCGCCAACATCACCAACGTCTCCCAGACTCTCATGGGTGAGTACTTCACCATGATCCTGCAGGTGGATTTCGAGGAAAGCGACATCACGCTGCCCGAACTCCAGGCGGCAATGGCTGAGGTTGGCCGAGAGGTGGGTATGGAAGTGCGCATGCAGTCCGAGGCCATCTTCAACGCCATGCACAAGCTCTAGGAGCGTCAGGTATGGCTATGGACACCGCTGAGAACATCCTCGAAACCATCCAGATGATCTCCGAGGATCGTTTGGATATCCGCACCGTCACCATGGGCATCTCGTTGCTCGACTGCGCCGATTCTGACGGCGACCGCGCCCGCGAACGCTGCTACGAGCGGATCGTGGGGCAAGCCGCACGGCTCGTCGAAGTGTGCGAGGGGATTGAAGCCGAGCTGGGAATCCCCATCATCAACAAGCGGATCTCCGTTTCTCCCATTGCCATGGTGGCAGCTTCGTCCCGAGAATCGGACCTGCAACCCTGGGCCGCAATGCTTGATGCTGCGGGCAAGACTGTCGGAGTTGACTTCATCGGTGGTTTCTCCGCGCTCGTGGAGAAAGGCGCCACGCGGGCGGATCAGGCGTTGATGGACTCGATTCCGGAGGCGCTGGCCACAACTGACATCGTGTGTTCGTCGGTGAACATCGGTTCCTCACGGGCTGGTATCAATATGAACGCTGTGGCCCGGATGGGTCACGTGGTGCGGGAGGCCGCACACTGCTCGGCGGGAGGGCTGGGCGCCGCCAAACTGGTGGTGTTCGCGAACTCGGTAGGTGACAACCCCTTCATGGCAGGTGCTTTCCATGGACCGGAAATGCCCGACTGTGTGGTATCCGTGGGAGTCTCCGGTCCCGGCGTTATCCGCCGAGCCATTGATGGGGCTGCCGGCGCACCGTTTGATGTTCTTGCGGAGACCATCAAGAAGGCGGCATTCAAAGTAACCCGCATGGGCGAACTTGTCGGGCGACTGGCTGCGGAGCGACTCGGGGTGAGTTTTGGGATCGTCGATCTCTCACTAGCTCCGACCGCGGAAGTAGGCGATTCGGTGGCCCGCGCTCTAGAAGCAATGGGATTGGAGCGCGTGGGCGCTCATGGGACGACGGCGGCCCTGGCATTACTGAACGACGCGGTGAAGAAGGGCGGGCTTATGGCCTGCTCCCGCGTGGGCGGGCTATCCGGATCCTTCATTCCTGTATCCGAGGATGAAGGGATGATCGAGGCCGCGGCGATGGGGGCGATTTCGCTCTCCAAGCTAGAAGCCATGACGGCGATCTGCTCGGTGGGGCTCGACATGGTGGCAATTCCCGGAGACACCCCGGCTTCGGCCATTGCCGGAATGATCGCGGACGAGGCAGCCATCGGCGTGATGAACCACAAGACCACCGCGGTGCGCGTCATCCCCGCTCCCGGAACCGTGGAAGGTGACATGGTCGAGTTCGGTGGGTTGCTCGGCAAAGCACCGGTTATGGCAGTTAGCCCCTACTCCTCAGATACGTTCTTCGCGCGTGGCGGCATCATCCCCGCCCCGGTGCACGGGTTCAAGAACTAAAAGAGATGCGCTGCAGATCCAGCCGTGCCGTCGTCGTTAATTCTTGGTCCACTCACAGATAACGACGACGTCGCCCGCGTGCGTCCATTCCTCGCGCATGACCTCAACTGCCGCCCACGCGGGTAGCTGACCACCGTATTTTCTCTTGTGGTGGGCTACGAAGTCCTCACGCGATCAGGAACCTCAAAGAAGGACACTAGGAAGTCAAAATCGCTTGTCTCCGGGTTGAAGGAATCGTTGGTTGCCGATCCGAGCAGCCGCAACGTTCGCACACCATAGCGCGCACAAAGGGCCGCAATGGCTTCCGCACGAGATTCGACACCGCTCAACATATTTCGATCCTACTGTTGGCCCGTGGCATCATGAAGACATGCCTGGAGCATCGCATCTTTATCAAGTGCGCCGCTGGCGCTCATTCGTCGAGTCGGACGGTCGGAGCCGTGCACTCGTGCTACCCGGTGCCCACTACACAGCAGACAATCCTCTGCTCTTCCTTGCCGCAACCGTGCTGACGGAATGTGGCTACGAGGTCTGGGCGCTCGACTGGACGTTCACTGCCAGCACGCACACCGAAGCACGGGAGTTCGTCAAGCACGGCGCAGACGCCCTACTGAGAGCTGCTAACGAGGATGCCGCCGGTGCGCACTACGAGCGTACGCTCGTTCTCACGAAATCCATCTCTTCCCATGCGTTGCCATGGGCCGAGGAACACGGGTTTCCAGGTGTCTGGCTGACGCCGGTTCTCGATCACGACGCCGTCGCCGAAGCCTTCCGTGAGGCCCAACTCCAGCACCTCACGGTGGGAGGCTCCGCCGATCCCCATTGGAAAGACGACTTCACCTTCCCGGACGGGATCACCTCGCTTGAAATCCCCGATGCAAACCACTCATTACAGGTTCCCGGGGACTGGCGAAGAACGATCGAATCGTTTGAAATCACCATGGGAGCAATCGAACAGTTCGCCGGAGCGTAGCAGAGCCCAGCACAGTCGCGCCCTAATATACAGCGAGGCCCGGAACCTCCATGAGAAGGTTCCGGGCCTCGTGCTAGTTCACGAAAACTAAGCGATCACTCACTCAGCGGTGGCGCCCACGCGGATGCGAGCAAAGCCGGTGACCTTGCCGCCAGCCTGCTTGGCAACTTCGCCGACGGTGACCTTGGGATCGCGGGCAAAGCCCTGCTCCTCCAGAACCACAGACTTGAAGAAGCCATTCATGCGGCCTTCGACGATCTTCGGGACAGCGCGCTCAGGCTTGCCCTCGGCGATGGTCGTCTCAGTGGCGATGCGGGTCTCGTTGTCCACGACATCCTGCGGAACCGACTCGCGGTTCAGGTAGGCCGGGGAGAGAGCCGCAATGTGCACAGCGATGTCGTGTGCAGCGGAAGCCGCGCCAGCATCGGTGGCAACGAGAACGCCAACCTGCGGGGGCAGATCAGGGTTCGTGCGGTGCATGTAAGCCTCAACGTGCTCGCCTTCGAGGACGGCAACATGGGAGACTTCCATCTTCTCGCCGATGATGGCGATCATGCCATCAATGCGGTCCTGAACGGTGCCGTCGAGCAGCTTGGCTGCACGAAGGGACTCGACATCGGTTGCTCCGGAGGCAACAGCGGCCTCCAGAATCTCCTCAGCCATGGCGATGAACTTGTCGTTCTTCGCAACGAAGTCGGTCTCAGCGTTAACCTCGACGAGGATGCCACGCTGGCCGTTCTCGGTGTCACGAACAGCGGAAGCAACCAGGCCGTTAGCGGCCGAGCGGCCCTCGCGCTTGGCGATGGACTTGAGGCCCTTGACGCGCAGGATTTCCTCGGCAGCGGTAACGTCGCCGTTTGCCTCGTCCAGTGCCTTCTTAACGTCCAACATGCCCGCGCCGGTCTTGTCGCGCAGAGCCTTGACGTCAGCAACAGTGAAGTTTGCCATCTACGTTCTTTCTCTTGGTATCGAGCTGGAAAACTCAGGCCTGCTCGGCCGGAGCCTCAGCAGCAGCCTCGGGAGCTGCCTCAACGGCAGGAGCCTCGGCTACGGGAGCCTCAGCAGCTGCAGGCGCTTCCTCAGCAGCCGGAGCTTCCGCGGCGGCTTCTTCAGCAGCGGCCTCACCGGCGGCGAGAACTTCGCGCTCCCACTCGGGCATGGGCTCTTCAGCAGCAGCGCCGCCACCGCGGGCGATGAGGCCCTCAGCAACAGCGTCGGCAATAACGCGGGTCAGCAGACCAACGGAGCCGATGGCGTCGTCGTTACCGGGGATGGAGTACGAAACATCGTCGGGATCGCAGTTGGTGTCAAGGATGGCCACAACGGGAATGTTGAGCTTGTGAGCCTCGGCAACAGCCAGGTGCTCCTTGTTGGTGTCAACGATCCAGATAGCGGAGGGGACCTTGCCCATGTCGCGGATACCGCCGAGCGTACGCTCCAGCTTCTCCTTCTCGCGACGCATCATGAGCAGTTCCTTCTTGGTGCGGCCGGAACCGGCAACATCGTCGAAGTCAACAAGCTCAAGCTCGCGCAGACGCGAGATACGCTTGGCAACGGTCTGGAAGTTGGTGAGCATGCCGCCGAGCCAACGCTCGTTGACGTAAGGCATGCCAACGCGCTCAGCCTGCTCCTTGACAGCGGCCTGGGCCTGCTTCTTGGTGCCGACGAAGAGAATGTTTCCACCGTGAGCGACGGTCTCCTTGACGAAGTCGAACGTCTGGTTGATGTGATCAACGGTCTGCTGCAGATCGATGATGTAAATCGAGTTGCGATCCGTGAGGATGTAACGCTTCATCTTCGGGTTCCAACGGCGGGTCTGGTGCCCGAAGTGCACGCCGGCTTCAAGCAGCTGGCGCATGGTAACGACTGCCATGGTCGTCCTTTCTGGGCGCACGAGTTTCGTACGCAATTCGGTTTCTGCGCCACGCGGGATTGCGGAGCGCCCTGGTACCTCAGCAGGCTGCTTTCCCGTTTCGTTTGATCTCAAGTGATCTTACTCAACGGGACCGTGGCAGTTGCTCCGTCTCTATGAGGCGGGAAAGGCACGCGAAGTCAGCCGGACATTGTTCCGACCGCCTATCAAGTGTAGCCGAGGCCACGAACCCGGAGCCACCAAGCAGCCGGGTTGATGAGGTGTTTTTGGCAACATCTCGCGGGTCAGGGTGCGGAAGCGGCGCCGGAACTCACCATATTTATATCCACAGATCCACTTCATGCACTCCCCATCCACAAGAGCATATAGGTGAGGGAATGCGAATCGTTTAGCGCGCGATAGTTAATCCATGAAACTCGCAGCCGCCACCGGAGCCGCACTGCTCCTCAGTTCACTCGTCCTTCTCGCCCCCGCTGCTGGACCAATGACGCAAGAAAATGCGGAGGCAAGAGACGGCGCCGTCGTCGTTCATGACGGTACATCTGTACTATCAGATTGGGACGACGGCGTCTTTACAAGAAAATTCGACTGGCCCAGCGGCGTTGAGGTTCCTGTACTCCGCGAATTTGACCCTCCAGAGAAAGCCTGGCTAACGGGGCATCGCGGGGTGGACTTGGAGATGGCCGAAGGCTCTGAGGTAATGGCTGCCGGAGCTGGACGAGTTGTTTACGCGGGGAGGCTCAATGATCGAAATCTTGTATCCATCGAACACGACGACGGCCTACGAACCACCTACGAGCCTGTCTCACCAGCGGTTAGCAAGGGCGACGTGGTCATGATGGGGCAGGTCATCGGCGTGCTAGAAGCTGGGCATCTCAGCACTCCGGCGTCGGGTATGGGCGCAAAGGGCTCGGGAGCCGCGTTGCACTGGGGAGCCAAATATCCGGGAGACCGATATATTGATCCGCTCAGTTTATTGAGGCTGGTACCGATCCGACTATGGGAGTGAAAATATGGAAATCATTCGTTCCATCACAGAAACAGACACTTATCGCCGCGATACGTGGATGCTCAGTACAAGGCTGTTTGTGGATCAGCAGTACTCGCAGGATGCCCGGGCGATGGCACTTGAGATCAACGGGGTATGCGTCGCCGTTGGGACGATGCGTCTACCCCAATTGCATGACTCCCACTACGCTGTACAGATCGCGAGTATTCCGGGGG
>JBDIAV010000028.1:0-34400 GCA_039812645.1 Actinomycetaceae bacterium | reverse complement strand
AACGGTAACGGCGGCGGCACCGGTGAGGGCTCCGGTAACTAGGAGAACCCGGGCACCACTAATCCGTAAAGCCTAGACTCAGCGGACGGGCCAGTCTCGATATACCTGAGGGGCGGGGCATCTGATTGTGGATGCCCCGCCCCTCTCGTCGTTTGGTGCCCGGCCTGCCAGCTCGTTGGGTCCTGCCCGCCAGACTCCATATCCGGCAGTCAGCCCACAGACAGCACTAAAATCAGCTACGCACCAGCGGTGCCTTGCCCTCGGCTTGGACCACGGCGTCAGCGTCGCCACACAGCGCGAGCCAGTTGGCAAGCATGCGGTGCCCGCCCTTCGTCATCACCGACTCCGGATGGAACTGCACCCCCCACAGGGGCTTGTCCACATGCTCAATCGCCATGATGATGCCCGAGTCTGTCTGCGCTGTCACGCGCAGCTCGTCCGGCATCGTCTCCGGCTCTACCGCCAGCGAATGGTACCGCGTAATCTGCTGCGGGTTCTCGACACCGTCGAACACCCCACCGGGCTCATGCGTGATGATCGATGTGCGGCCGTGCATCAGCTCCGGCGCATGGCTCACCGTCGCGCCGTACAGCTCCGCGAGCGCCTGATGCCCGAGGCACACGCCTAGCATCGGGGTGTCAGTGCGCGCGCACTCCTCAATCGCGGCGATCGACTGACCAGCAGCAGCCGGGGTTCCCGGGCCGGGCGAGACGAGGACACCGTCGTACGAAGAAATCGAATCAATATCGACGACGTCGTTACGCACGACCGTTGTTTTGGCGCCAAGAAGGCGCAAGTAGTCGACGATCGTGTAGACGAAACTGTCGTAATTATCGATGACAAGGATCCGAGTCATTAGCCCACCGTATTGTCGAAAACCGGAAGAGTATTGGCCACCCACGGGAAGACAAACTCAAAAAGGACAGCCACCACTGCAAGTATAAGGAGAAGTGCCTCAAAGAACTTTAGCCATTTCGGGCCGGGCAACACTCGCCAGATCAGTCCGTACACGACACTCCTTCCTTTCTGCTTCGTACATGCATTAGATCAGACATACGCTACCCCTCGCCGATGAGTTCAGCCGGGAGGCCGTCGGTGCGGTCAACCCAGTGGTCCAGCGTCGCGTGGATCACCCAACGCTGGTTGGATACGAACGGCGGATGACACGTGGTCACGGTGAGGATTCGTTCCGTGGGTGCCGCCTCCGGTTCGCGAGGAACAGGGGCGACGACGTCGGACTCTTCCGGCCAGACCACATACGACTCGGTCACCTTATAGACGAGGTAGGCGTCGGCGGTTTCGACGATCATCGAGTCGCCAATCTGCAGATCTTCAACCGCACGCATCGGTGCCCCGTACGTTTGCCTGTGGGCCGCGGTGGCAAAGTTGCCGACCTCACCTGGGAACGCCGTGTCCGGGTAGTGACCGAAAGATCCGTAATCCAAGACGTTCTCGAGCGAGGTCCCCTCGGCAATCTGGTACTGGTAATCCGCCCCGAAACGTGGGATACGCATGATGCCAAGGACAGAGCCTTCCTCATCCGTATGAGGAAAGGCGGGCGGCGCATCCGTGCGTGGTGTCCCGGCCTGGGGGCCAGGCTCCACCCATGCCTCACGCTGCTGAGTAATGGCGGTTGCTTGCTCGCGGTTCGCGCCAATGTCCGTCCACCAGACCTGCCACACCACAAACAGGCCGATAACAATACCCGCCGTAATGAACAGTTCGCCGACGAATCCTACGAAGCGCCACAATAGCGACGCCTTACGCTTGGTGCGTCCAGCCATACAGAACCTCCCTGGGCAACGACTTCTAGGATAGCCGGAGCAGCTCCAAATACCCATGTCTGTACACATCCGGACACTTTGTGGATAAGCGGATGAGCGTGGGGCAAGTAGATACGTACGTGTGGGGCGAGTAGATACGTACGTGTGGGGCAGAGAGAACAGAAGGGCGTGAGGCGGATAGATCATTCATGTGAGGTCCCGAATTCACACGGTGGTGCACAACACGGCAGTCCACATGCCATGTAGAGCACACGGAATCGCTTGATGCAGCGGAAAAGTATAGTCTTAACCTAGTTAATTATGTGGAAGGACCGACATGCCCGAATCCGACAAGCGTCCGGTTGGCAAATCCTCGACGCCCGCCAAGGGTACGAAGCGTCACATCGAGGAGCAAGAGCAGGCCAAGACCGCCAAACCGCGCAAGGCCGAGTCTTTTGACAAGCACTCACCCAAGTGGTGGGCTCCCGTCATGGTCACGCTGATGATCATTGGACTGGTAATCGTTGTTCTCGCATACGTCTTCAGCGGCAATCTTCCTATCCCCGGCTTCGGCAATGGAAATCTTTTCGTTGGATTCGGCATCATGCTCGTCGGATTCCTCATGACAATGGGCTGGAGATAGCTGAGAGATCATGCCGTTGTTATGGCGATGAATAACTACATCTCACGGTGGCCGGGTCGAACGACCCGGCCACTTGCGTGTTCAGAGCGTGTAGACCACTGCGGCAAGGGCAACCGTGAAACGTGTAACGTTTTCGGATTCACGTGTCAGTTTCACATATCAGTTTCACGTGTCAGTTTTTCCCGAGGAAAATGCGTTGCGCGTATCGGAAAACGTTACCCCTTTGGGCGGGCGGGGATGACCACCGAGGATGAGAACGTCATCGTTTATAAAGCGGGGCCGGATACCGTGGAGAGAGGCTGTCACCCACAGGGCAAACAGGGCAAATCGCCCCAGAACGACCACTGCACGTATTAATTCCACGCCACCCAGTGGAGAAATCCACTCGAGCCACTCTTTTGTCCACCGATCCACAGCATTTATCCACAAGTTTTCCCATCCACAACTGTGGGTATCTCTGTGGATAGTTACACGAATGTCATTCTTTATAGAGCGTTGGAATCAAGCCTTTTCCTCGAGAACTCGAGGAAAAGTCGCCCTGGAGATAATTGTAAATCTCGCTCCACAGTCCACAGTCATCCCATTTCTGTGGGCAAAGAATTCCACAGTCTGTGCATAAGTCTGTGGATATTTAACGTTTCTAGTGGATAACAACCGATTCCCGGTGGACAACACGGGCACGCTCCATGCCCCGATACAACAAAACCGGCGTATATACAGTGGTGGGCGGCCCGTGCAGATACACGAACCGCCCACCACGTACTACCCGAGGAATACAGGCTATCGGTAACCCCAGAAGTACAGCCCGGTTAACGCAGCCACCGCAACAAGCATGGTCAATGTGTCGCGTATCCGCTGCTGCCGCTTCGTCAATCCTGCGCGGCCAACTGCCATAAGAGCCATAAGGGCGCCGCCCATAACCAAACCTCCCACATGGGATTGCCAGGAAATATTCATTCCTGGAATAAATCCCAACGCGAGGTTAGCCACGATGATTCCCAGCAGGCTGGTAGCGTCCGAACCGAAGTGCCGCTGGAGCACAAAAAGGGCACCGAACACGCCAAAGACCGCTCCCGACGCTCCAACCGTCGGACGAATCCAGCTCTGCCCCGACGGGTCAGCCGTCAACAACACGGCGATATTTCCCGCGATTGCTGACAACAGGTAGATACTGAGGAACCGCACACGACCAAGAATCGGCTCCAAAATCGATCCCACCAGCCACAGGGCATACATGTTAAAGAGCAAGTGCCAGAATCCTGCATGCAGGAGTGTGGATCCAAGGAATCGATACGGCTGAACGTATCCAAGAATTGGCGCAAAGATCAGCGTCGAAACGACCTTTTGGGTCAAGAGTTCCACAAACGCCACGGCCACACAGATGGCGATAAGGCTCAGAGTGACGACCGGTTGTTTACCCGGCCTCACACCCAACCATCGCCCCACCCTATTGATGAGGGTAAATCCTCCACGATTCGCTGACGAATCAGGAGAAGGAACTCCGTACGGCGCGGCATCTGAGGGAACCATGCACGGATTCCTTACTCGGTAACCGTGATCGAGTTGATGACAACATCCTCAACCGGGCGATCATTACGACCGGTGGGAACAAGTCCGATTTCGTCGACGACGGCCTTCGACGCGTCGTCGGTGACCTTACCGAAAATGGTGTGGTTGCCCATGAGCCACGGAGTAGGTGCCACAGTGATGAAGAATTGCGAACCATTGGTTCCACGGCCAAAACGCTTACCCGCATTGGCCATGGCCAACACATAGGCGTCGTTGAAGTTCAGCTCGGGGTGAATTTCGTCGTCGAACGCGTATCCGGGGCCGCCGGTACCGGTACCGAGCGGGTCGCCGCCCTGGATCATGAAGTTGGAGATGACACGGTGGAAGATGACGCCGTCGTACAACGGATCGGTGGTCTTCTCGCCGGTTTCGGGGTTGAGCCATTCCCTCTTTCCGGTGGCCAGCTCCACGAAGTTGGCAACCGTCTTAGGGGCGTGGTTCGGGAACAGTTCCACGGTGATGTCACCGTGATTCGTATGCAAAGTTGCTTCCATAAAGTCAATAATTCCATACCCTGCGCCGCCGTGCTCTCTTGAAGTTGGCTATACGCGTAAGTTGGAGCAACTTTGCCGATAAGGCTGACATTCGGACGTGACCTCGGCAATATAGTAGATATCAACGCGCTTACCTGTGAGTCTCAGCCAAACCGGCTGTGGCCGGGAAGAAGACCAAGGAGGTCAGTATGTTCTGCCACAACAAGCGGGCAGCAAAGAAGGCCAAGAAGCAGGCGTCCACCGCTGGAAAGCAGGCTGCCGCCCTCGCCACACAGGTGGCAGCTCAGGCACAGGATCTGGCTTCACAAGGAATTGAGTGGGCTGGTCCTCGCGTCGAGGATGCTGCCGACAAGCTTCGCCCTGTCATTAAGGATGCCCAGAAGAAAGCCGAAGTTTTGGCTAATCAGGCTCAGGAATGGGCTACCCCTCGCGTCGAAGACGCAGCCGAGAAGCTTCGCCCCGTCGTTGACGAGGCGAAGGTAAAGGCCACCCACCTCGCTGACCAGGCCCAGGTTCTTGCCCATCAGGGCGTCGAGTGGGCAACTCCTCGCGTGGAAGATGCCAAGGTCAAGGCCGATGCGGCCAAGGAAAAGGTCGTCACCGAGTACATTCCCAAGGCCAAGCGCATCGCCCAGGCCGCTGCGGATGCAGCCAAAGAGACCGACGGCGACGTGAGGACCAGGGCAGCAGCAATCTCCAGTGCTGCAGAGAAGGCACTCGCCGAGCCCGCCCCCAAGAAGAAGCGGGCCCGCAAGGCACTGACGTTCTTGGGTATCCTCAGCGCGATTGGCGGCGCAGTGTTCTTCTTCTGGAAGCGCAGCCAGCCCGTCGAGGATCCGTGGGCCGAAGCCTACTGGGAGGACGTCAAGGCATCCGAGCCTGTTGCTACCGCCAAGGAAGCAGCAACCGACGCAGCCGCTAAGGCCGAAGATAAGGCCGCGGAGGTCAAGGAGAAGGCTGAGGACAAGGCTGACACCGCCGCCGCCAAGGTAGAGGAGAAGGCCGAAGCAGCCAAGGACAAGGCCGCCGAGGTCAAGGAGCAGGCTGAGGACAAGGCTGACACCGCCGCCGCCAAGGTAGAGGAGAAGGTCGAAGCGGCCAAGGATAAGGCCGCGGAGACTGTTGATGCCGCTAAGGACAAGGCCGCCGAGGTCAAGGAAACCGCAACCGAAGCCGCTAACAAGGCCAAGCACGCCGCCGAGAAGAAGACCAAGTAACACTCAACACTAAGCGCAGACCGGTAGGGGAGCATCTCATCAGAGGTGCTCCCCTACCGGCGTTTCTGGGCCTGAAGTCCTACATCGCTGACACTCGCAGCGAAAAATTCGAAGTCTGATGACCGCCAATTGATACCGAAGCATTTTAGAAACACGAGAGGCATAGTCTGACGCCATTCCACTGCGTTATTCAGAAAGAAGTAACCAATGTCCGGTATGACCCTCGCTGAAGCAAAGCAAGCTGTCCGTGACGAACTTGAGAAGCACAAAGACGCGATTCTCGAGCTCAACCACGCAATCCATGCCGACCCCGAGATTTCTTGGGAGGAGCATCGCGCCGTCGAACGCATCGCCACTTTCCTCCGCGAGTACGGTTTTGACGTCAAGGTGGGCGTCTACGGCTGCGACACCGCTTTCGAGGCCGTCATCGGCGACGGCGACCTGACCGTCGCGTTGTGCTCTGAGTACGACGCTCTACCCGTCATCGGTCACGGTTGCGGGCACAACGTCATCGCGACCATCGGCGTGGGCGCAGCAATCGCACTCGCACCGCTTGCCCAGGAAGCTGGGCTGCGCCTCAAGCTGCTCGGCACCCCGGCCGAGGAGCACGGTGGTGGCAAGGTTGCCATGTTGCGCGAGGGTGCTTGGGAAGATTCCGCCATTTCGATGATGGTGCACGGTATGAGTGGGCATGACACCTCGGCGAAGATCAAGCTGTACACCGCTGTTGATCGCTTTAAGGTCACCTTCCATGGCCTCGGCGCGCATGCTGCCGCGTCGCCGTGGAACGCCCATAGCGCTACCTCCGCCGCGGTCCTCGCTCTCAACGGTATTGCGCTGCTCCGCCAGCACATGGTTCCGGGTGTCAACATGAACGCCTACATTGAAGAGTCCGGGCACGCCACCAATATCATCGCGGAGAAGTCCGTGATCCAGATGGAAGTGCGTGCGCTCGAAGTGGACACCTGGCGTGACGTCAAGAAGCGTGTCCTCAAGTGTTTTGAGGGTGCTGCTATCGCCACCGACTGCACGTGGGAGTGGGAGGCGACTGAGAACGCCTATGCCCCCGTTGACCCAGATGAGCAGCTTGCTGAGCTATGGGACGAGAATCTCAAGGGTCTCGGCCGTGAACTCTTCGAGGTGTCTGGTCTCGGTGGCGGCTCCACCGATATGGGCAACGTTACTCAGGCCCTCCCTGCCATCCACCCCATGATCGCTTTCCTTGGCGAGACTGCCGTCCCCCACACTCGGGACTTCACTGGTGCATCCATCACTCCCGCGGCCGATCAGGCCACGATTGATGGTGCCACCGCCCTCGCTTTCACTACGCTCGACGTTGCTCTCACTCCTGAGCTGCGCAAGCACTACCAGGATCTTCAGACCGCCCGTCCCGCTGGCGCGACCCAGATTACCCTCGAGGCCTAAGAGATCGCACGGATCGGTTCGCCCCTCCGATTGGGAGCGAACCGATCCGGCTGATTCCCCTACCGCCGCTAAAGACAAAAGGCCCATCATGAGCACCACCCCATCGGTTGGCAAGGCCCAACCATCTGACGTTTCACCCCCGTCAATTATCACCATGACCTTCTCGGACAAGCGCCTGTGGATCGTATCCGGGCTGCTCCTCGTCGTCGCCGTTATCGCCCAGGTCATCGGCGAAGTCGATATCCCTCTGGGAGGCACGGTTTCCATCACACTTCTGCCGATGATCTGGGCCATCCTGATCGGTGGTCTTGTCTCAGGAAATCCGTGGAAGCCCATGCCTCGCGCACTCCAGGAAGCCGCAGGCACACTGATGTCCGTTGCGGTGCTTCTCTTCGGTGCACGCCTGGCCTTCAACATCGGCCCGCAGATTCCCACCCTACTTGGAGCAGGACCTGCTCTTCTCCTCCAGGAAGTGGGCCACCTCTTTGGTACCCTTCTTCTGGCATTGCCGCTGGCAGTTGCCCTACGTATGGGCCCGGCCACGATCGGTGCCACCTTCTCGATTGATCGTGAAGCATCCTTCGCTATGGTGCAGGATCGTTACGGCCAGCAGTCACCTCAGTACCAGGGTGTGCTCTCGATGTACGTCTTCGGCACCGTCTTCGGTGCCGTCATCATCTCACTCGTCACTTCCGTCACCATGGCTCTGGGATGGTTCCATCCCCTGGCTCTAGCCATGGGTTCGGGCGTGGGGTCCGGCTCCATGATGGGTGCGGCAGCTGCCGTCATCTCCAACGGACACCCAGAACTCGCGGATCAGGTCATGGCCTTCGCGGCGACGTCGAACCTCATCACCACCGTTCTCGGCCTGTACGTGGGCATCTGGGTGGCCCTTCCCATGGCCGACTGGATGTACCGCAAGCTGACACGTCAAAAGAATGTCGCTCTGACGAAGTCTGACTTCGCCGAGAAAGCCAAGGCCGTCGAAACCGAGGAGCTGAGCGAGGCCGCGAAGAAGGCCAAGCAGATGCTTTCGTCGGGCGTCAAGATTCCCCTGTGGGTCACGCTGATCATTCTGTTCGTGGTCGGTACCATCGTGGCCGTCGTAGCACATGTGACCAGCCCACCCATTGACCCGGCAACCAGCCAGGAAATTCCACTGGACATCGGACAAATGATGTTCGGTTGGGTCATTCTTATCGCACTTACCGTTGTCAGTATCTACGGCGCAAAGCTGACCAAGGGCGTAGTTCCCGGCATTGCCATCGTCATCACCGCGGGCGCCTACTTCAGCTCGCAGTGGTTCCCGTGGGCAAGTACGATCAACGCGGCCGTAGGAAGCCTCAACCAGATGGCCATTATTACCATGCTGCTGGCCGTCGCGGGCCTCTCCCTCGGCAAAGACCTTCCTATGCTCAAGGGCATTGGTTGGAAGATCATTCCCGTGGGCATCGTGGCAATCGTGGCGTCCTTCCTCATGGCAGCCGTGATCGCCGAGTTCGCTCTAGGTATGTGGCACTTCTGACGACAACCAGGTTGGGCGAGCCTTCTCGCTCAACCGACATGGAAGCGGCTATCTCCGCAAGAGGCTGGCCTCGCCCACATCCCTATTGAATACTGAACGGGGCTGTATCAGTTGGTCAACGGACCAACTGATACAGCCTCTTTCTCATCTCTCGGGAAGTTTGTCAGTTGTATCCCTGCTGGTAGATGGTGTGCAAGAAATCGGCAGGACCCGGTCCTCTGACGGAATCCGACTTTTGATACAGCCCCTTTTTCATCTCTCTGGGGTGCGTAAGGTGTATCCCTTTCACGCCGGGAAGTCACAGCGTGGATGGCCCCGGCACCCGGATAAGCCGAGGAGCAGACTAATAACATGAAGAATTCCGCGTCGAGCACACTCAACCTCCTACCGGGCCTCGGAATTGCCGCCGCTATCGCGGTGGTCGCCACATTGATTGGCCGCTACCTGCCAATCTTGGGTTCTGCTATGCCCGCCATCGTTATCGGTGTGCTCATGGCGATCTTCGTCAGGCGCCCGGCCTCGTGGGGGCCAGGACTGAAGTTCGCTAGCAAAATGGTGTTGCAGGTCGCCGTCGTCGTTCTGGGAACGCAACTCTCCCTCCGCCAAGTCGCGGAGGTGGGTGTCGAATCCTTCCCCGTCATGATCTCTACCCTCACCGTGTGCCTACTGGCCGCGTGGCTGCTAGGGCGCGCGATGAAAATCGACGCCGACCTTAACGTCCTCATCGGCGTAGGCACAGCGATCTGCGGCGCGTCCGCCATTGCCGCCGTGTCCCCGGTGGTCAAAGCGCGCAATGAAGCGATCGCCTACGCCGTCTCAACGATCTTTCTCTTCAACGTGCTGGCTGTCCTCATCTTCCCCTGGCTGGGGCATGCCCTCGGACTGACACAACACGAGTTCGGACTCTTCGCCGGAACGGCCGTCAACGATACGTCGTCGGTAGTGGCAACCGCCGGAATCTACGGCTCGGCGGCGTTGAGTTTCGCCGTGGTGGTCAAACTGGTGCGCACCCTCATGATTATCCCGATCTCTCTCGGGCTCGCAGCACTCGAAGCTCGCAAGGAGGCTGCGGGGTCGCTGGGTTCCGGATCACAGAAGGCCGGGACAGATTCGCCCACCAACTCGGCGGCGCCACGGATCTCCTTGCTTGGCGCTCTCAAGCTCATCCCGTGGTTCCTCATCGGATTTCTCCTGGCTTCGGTGCTGCGCTCAGTGGGCTTAGTACCGGATGCGGCCCAGGCTCCGCTGGCGCAGATTGCCATGTTCTTCATTTCCATCGCCATGGCGGCCATCGGGCTCTCCACCGATGTGGCGGGATTCCGCAAGGCAGGGCTTCGCCCCCTCATGCTTGGCGGACTGCTGTGGATCATTGTCACGGCCACCGCGATCGGGGCCATCTTCCTCATGCGGTAAGGCAGAAGCACACCTGAACGTTGGGCATGGGCCCGGATTCTGCTGGTACGCAACATGTGATGCCGTATAGGTGACCGCTATGGATATACGAATAGCGGTCACCTATACGGCATTGATTGCACTCGAAGGTTGAAATCCTCCGGTTGACGGTCAGCGCAGCGGCTTGAGCGCCTCGCCTAGCTTGAGGATCTCGTCAAGCTGCGCCTTGAGAACGTCACTCTGCTGCTCATTTGGCTGGAATTCGCCATTGTCAGAGAGCTGAGCCCAGGGGAAATTGATCTCGATATGCCCCTTGGTCTGAACCATACCCAACGCATCCACAACCGGCTTAAGAGCCACCTGGGCGCGGGTGCCACCGGAGTTGCCGCCCCAATTAACGAAGCCCACCGGCTTGCGGTTCCACTCGGAGTTCAAGTAATCGAGCGCATTCTTGATGGCTGGCGAGTAGCTGTGGTTGTACTCGGGGAAGACGAAGAGGAACCCATCGGCGGCTTCCACGCGCTCACTCCACGCAATGGTGTGAGGCTTGGTGTACTGGCGCAAGCGAGGATGATTCGGCTCATCCATGAGGGGCAGCTTCAGTTCAGCCAGATCCACGAAGTCGACGTCGAAGCGCCCATCCGCTTCCGCGGCCTTGCGCACCCACTCCGCAATGGTGGCGCCGGTACGGCCCTCACGTACGGAACCGAGGACGATCATCAAACGAGGCATGTTCTCCCTTTCAGGCCTTCCATCTCAGGATGTTAGGCGTTCTGCTTAAATTTTCAACGACCCCATCTTGCTCCTTTTCTGCCCAACCAGCCCGCAAGCTTCGCCAGAGGCTGAAGCTTGCGGGCCACATATCAGTCACAACGTGAACGGAATCACAAACAAACCGCATGTAAAAGGTAACTTGAATAGGATGAGAAAAAGCTGTCGATTGCAAGGAGGCAATCCCATGAAAGACGTTTTTCTCGGCATAGATTTGGGGACCGGCGGGGCTCGCGCCGGTCTTTTCGACGACGAGGGACATGCACTCGCCTTCAAAGACTCACCCGTTGTCTCGCATTACCCACACCCCGGTTGGGTAGAGCAAAGCGCTGAGGACTGGTGGGAAGCACTGGTCAACTCCGTGCGTGCGGTCGTCGCCGCCACGGGCGTGAAACCCGAACAGATCCGCGGAATCGGCTACGATGCCACCTCAGCCACGGTGGTAGCGGTGGACGCCAACAACAACCCGCTACGCCGGGCCATCTTCTGGTCGGATGTTCGCAGCTCTGAGCAGGCAGACCGTGCCTTCGGAATCGACCACTGGGCTCGTCTCTACAATGGTGGCGGCAAAGATGCGGCGTCGGCCGAATGGTTCCCTTTTAAAGCCATTTGGATCAAGGAGAACGAGCCGGAGACCTGGGCACAGGCAGATCTGTTGCTCGATGCACCCGACTGGATCGGGCGCAAGCTCACCGGAGAGGTTGCCATCAATACGTCGTCGGCCTCGCTGAAGATGTACCACAACCGGGACCACGGTGGGTTTCCTGAGGACTTCTTCGCCAAGCTCGGCGGCGAGGATCTCATGAGCAAGATGCCCACCACGGTGCGGGGCTTCGGCGAACAGCTCGGCACCCTCAGTGACGAGGCCGCGGAAGAGCTCGGATTAGTTCCCGGCACTCCGGTAGCACAGGGCGGCGTCGACGCCGAAGCCGGCATGATCGGGATGGGCGTGCTCAACCCCGGCCAGATGGCACTTATTACCGGATCGAGCAACTGCCTTCTCGCTCAGAGCGACAAGCCCATTTTTGGCCCCGGCATGTTCGGCGCACACACGGACACGATTCTTCCTGGCCAGTACACCCTCGAGGCATCGCAGGCGTCAGCTGGATCCGTACTACGCTGGTTCCTCGCTACACACGCGATTGACCTTGTCGAGAAGGAGAAGGCCGGTGGCCAGTCTGCATTCGACGTTCTCAACACCATCTCGCGCGATATCCCACCGGGCTCCGACGGGATTGTCGTCACCGAGTACTTCCAAGGCAACCGCAGTCCCTACACCGACGCCAAGGCTCGCGGAACCATTACCGGCCTCAGCCTCAGCCACGGCCGCGAACACGTGTACCATGCCATCCAAGAAGCCACCTGCTACGGGCTGGAGCACAACCTGCGCACCATGCGATCCCTCGGCTACAACCCGGAATCCATCACCCTCAGCGGCGGCGCCACACGCAGCCCCGCCTGGATTCAAATGCACGCGGACATCACCGGGATGGGCGTAAATATCACCGAGGTGCAGGACGCCCCGGCACTTGGCTCAGCCATGCTCGGCGCAGTAACGTCGGGGAGGTACACGAATCTCCATGAGGCAGCGGCCGCCATGGTACACGACAAGGAAACCATCGCACCCAATCCCGAACGGCATGAAGAGTACAAGTTCTGGGTGGACCAGTACATCAAGATCCACCCGGCCATGCGAGACCTCCAGCATGCTGTCGCGGATCATCTGGCCCAGCAGCAGGCAAACGAGAACGACTAACCAGCAGCGAGTAGAACGAACGGAACGAAGGGTCCACATCCATGAGTGAAAACATCGTCGCCACAGCCCTGGAACAGGCTGAGTACACCAAGGCTATGGAAGTCGGGCGGGGCGTCATCAGCAAAACCGGCGACGTCGTCGTCGACAATCTTGGAAACGGACCCTTCCTCCTTGTCGCTGACGAGCGGACGTGGGCGGCCGCGGGCGAAACCGTGGCAGAAAGCCTGCGGGATGCCGGGGCGGAGCTCACCGAGCCGATGATCTACCCCGGGCACCCTACGCTCTACGCGTCCTACGATCACGCCATCGAGATTCGCGAGCGCCTCGCCGAGGCTGGCGCGCGCGGCGTGGCAATCGGCTCCGGGACGATCAACGACCTAGTCAAGCTGGCGTCCGGTGAACTCGACCAGCCGTACGCGGTAGTGGCGACGGCGGCCTCCATGGACGGCTACACCGGCTTCGGTGCCCCCATGACGCGGGACGGTCTCAAGATCACCATGCCGTGCCCGGCACCGCGGGCCGTTATTTTCGATCTGGACGTGGCCGCCGGTGCGCCTGCACCCATGGCTGCGTCCGGCTATGGCGACCTCTCCGCCAAGATTCCAGCGGGCGCTGATTGGATTCTCGCCGACGTCACCAGAGTGGATCCAATCCACCAGCTGGCCTGGGATCTTGTGCAGGGCGGCGTGAAGGAAGCACTCTCTCGGCCCAAGGATCTCGCAGCCGGAATCCCGGAGGCGTACGAGGGGTTGTGTACGGGCCTAGTGATGTCCGGTCTGGCAATGCAGGTCGCCAACAGCACCCGCCCGGCCTCGGGCGCGGACCACTACTTTAGCCACCTGTGGGAGCTCGACCACCTCGGTGCCGAGCTCGACCCGCCGCTCAGCCACGGCTTCAAGGTGGCCATCGGGACCCTGGCGATGACAGCGTTCTATGAGAAGTTCCTGCAGCGCGATCTCGGGGCTATCGATCTGGACCAGATCGTGGCCGAGTGGCCCGCATGGGAAGAAATCGAGGCGGATATTCGCGAGAAGATGAGCGGGCCACTCATCGACAAGGGCATCAACGAGACCCGCGAGAAGTACGTGAATGCCGAGGGTATTCGCGCGCGCCTCACGCCGCTCGTAGAGAACTGGGGGGCGGTGCGCGAACGGCTAGAAGCGCAGCTCATCCCCGCGAAAGAGTTGCAGCGCATGCTCAGCGAGGCCGGTGCTCCCGCACGTCCGGAGGATATCGGCTTGACCCCCGAGGCTGTGCGCGAGACCTTCCCGCGTGCCATGTACTACCGCTCGCGCTACACCGTCCTCGATGTCGCACGGGAAATCGGCTGGTTCGAGGAGCTTGTTGACGAGGTGTTTGCTCCGGGCGGTATCTGGAGCTGACCAATACCAGTCACCACAGAGACCTTCAACGCCACATAAACGTTCAAGGTTGAAGCGTTATGCTCGAGTGCGGAGGGGGTGCCGGGCATCCCCTCCCACTGGACCTTTGCCTCCCCCACTGGCCCCTTCACCTCATCAAGGAGAATCAATGACCGACAATGCCAACACCCCGAACCTCACTATTGAGCGTACGGAGCCCGGAATCTACGTTGCCAGCAATGAGCGAGGTGCCCGGGTTCGCATTGGAAAGGGCGGAGTCCGGCACTCCTTCACCCCTGGTGAGCTGCTGCAACTTGCCGTCGCCGCTTGCGCAGCTGTCTCTTCGGAGGCGAACCTCGTGCATCACCTTGGAGAAGACTTCGAAGCGACTCTGACCGTCGACGCCGTGAAGAACGACGCCGAAAACCGCTACGACGAGATCCACACCGTATTTTCCCCCGACCTGTCCAGCCTCGATCCTGAGAAGGCGGAAAGGATGGTGGTGCGCCTCGAGAAGCTGGTGGAACGCCTGTGCACTGTCGGACGGACCGTTGAAAACAGTGCGGAGACCCGCCTCGAGATCACGTCAAAGTAGGGCCCAATCAGGAGCATCTCCAGATGCTCGTAACCCAAACAACCCTCCGACGCCTGGACTGTAATTCTGTGGCGGTGAGAGCGAGTTATGTGCCATATATGGCGTACGGCCCGCTCTCACCGCCACGCAGTAACATATCCCCTACGCTCAGAAATCTGTTCCGCAGCTGAGCCCACGCCACGGCTCAATCTCCGCCAGGTCGGCTTGGAGAGCTGCGTGCACGTTCTTATACGAATCAGGGCCGAGCAGAAGCAGGCGCGGTGGATTCTCAGATTCAACGGCGGTAATGATCGCCCGGGCAGCCTTTGTTGGATCGCCGGGCTGGGTTCCGCTCGTGGTGCCGCGCCTCTTACCTGCGGTTTCGTCATAGTCGGAAATGCGGATCGCGCCCTCGGTGATGGAACGACTAGAGAAGTCAGTGCGGAAGCTACCCGGCTCTACGATCATCGCCTTGATCCCCAGTGGGGCGACTTCCTTGGCAAGCGATCCCGTCGCCGCCTCCAACGCCGCCTTGGTAGCAGCGTAGTAGCCCGAGGCCGGATAGTGCGTCCGCGCGCCCATCGACGAAATATTCACGATCATGCCCGCTCGCCGCTCACGCATCGCTGGCAGAAATGCCTTCATGACGTCCACAGGCCCGTGGAAGTTTGTGGCAAATAGCCTCTGGATTTCTTCCGGCGTCGCTTCCTCCACCGCAGCCCGGTAGCCATACCCCGCGTTATTGACCACGACGTCGACCCACCCGAAACGTTCGAGCGTGGCCCGAGCTGCAGCGCCAATCTGGTCGCGGACAGTGACGTCGAGCGCGAGTGCGAGAACTCGGCCGGAATAGCGTTCCTCGAGGTCAGCAAGCTGTTCAGGCTGCCTAGCGGTGATTGCCGCATTGTGCCCATCGGCGAGCACAGCTTCGGCAAGTGCGCGCCCAAAACCTGTTGAGCATCCCGTGATGAACCATGTCGCCATACTGTCTCCTGTTGTCGAATTCTTTTATTCCGCGTTGAACATCGGCATGCGCGCGGCGACGCAACCTGTCAGGACTGCCACCCGACGGGACATCCGTCCGATGGAACTCCCACCCATCATTTTCGCGTAAGAACGCGGTTATACTCCATCGCTACATCGAGCCAATAGATCAAAGTCTTGTCATCCTGGATAGCTACGGCACTGACATCAATCCATCCTGGCCCCATATCGCGGCCTGTACCCATTTCAGCCTGGGTTGCACCCGGACCACCCAGGAGTTGCTCATGCTGGTCCGTGGAAACACGAACGAGAAGGCTGCCATCTTTGCCCGCGCTGACAACCATCTTCTCGTTGACCATAAACGCTCGACCACCAAACATTGACACCTCCCGGAGCACAGCTTCCCCGGTCAGCAACTCGCGGAGCCGCTCGACCAACGCATTCTGTTCAGGCGTCATCGCCACCCCTACTCGTCACGCTTTTCACCACTCGTCACGTCGTCATGGCTTGAAAGCCATGACGTGTGCTGGTGTTTGGTACTGTCACACTAACATGAGGGGCATCACGTTGCTCACGCAGGTAAGAACCTTCGAAAGTGGCACGAAATCAGCAAAAGACGGTAGAATGGTTATACGCCCACTAACTATGGGCATACGACCATTTAAGAATTGACACCCATGAAACAGGGAAAGATAGGAGACCTCATGCCAACCGGTGTAGCACTGCATGATGCCCGAGCACAGTTGCTAGCAGCCGCCGAGCGGGTGATCTTTCGTGAGGGAGTTTCAGGGCTAACCAGCCGGGCAGTAACGGAAGAAGCTGGAGTTGCGAAAGGGGTATTGCATCGCTACTTCACCGATTACAACAGTTTCCTTGCGGAACTCGTCCGTGAGCACATCTCCCAGGTCGAGGCATACGGTCGTGAACTCGCACAACTAGCTGGCTCCGAAACCCTTGCTTCCAATCTTTCCACCGCTTTGACACGAATCTTTGACCCCGTCAAGCTGCTTCTCATCGGTCTTGTCATGACGCGCAGCAACCTGAGATCGCAGCTTATGGGAGCGCATCAAAAAGGTATCCCGCTTCTCATTGATGCCACCCACGTTCTCTCTGACTACCTGGAGGCCGAGCGTGGCCTTGGGCGAATGAAAGCAGGCACCGATGTTCCCGCACTTGCGCTGACGCTCACCGGCACGGGCCACCTGCTTTTTGCGTCAGAACTCGGTCGTGTTCCGGACGGGGCCGCCATTCGCGAGATCGTGGAGTCCATCATCTCTCCCACCGAGCCAGAAAAGGCCGCCCCCGAACCAGAAACACGATCGTGGAGACTGTTCCGCCGCTAAAAGCGCACCTAGCTAATGGCGTCGCTGCGCCCACAGCACCTGCCCGTCCGCATTCTTTATAGTGACCGACGGCGTCACCGTCAGATCAACATTCACGTCCATGAATGCTCTCCCATCCGCCGCCTGGGCACGGTAGCAGTAGCGGGAGTTCTCAATCTGCAGCGCCGTCGTCGTCGCCGTGACTAACCACGGGTTACGCCGCCGAAGTGCTACGAGTTCCTGGTGCGCCCGATAAATGTCTCGTCCCCAGTCCGCCAACTCCCAGGGTGCGTTGGGGAAGGCGGGCCGGACGTCGTCGTCGCCGCCGAGACGCTGCTCCTTGATGCCCACGAAGCCTTGTTCGTCGCCGTAATAAATTGAGGGAATGCCGCCGACGGTGAGGAGGATTGCTGCCGCAGCAAGGGCGCCGTCGGGCCCGAGCGCGCTGGCAATGCGGGTGACATCGTGGTTCCCGATAAACGTTTGCGGGGTAAAGTGCGCAAGAAAGCCGTTATGGCGGGTCAGCGACCAGTCAAGTTCGAACATGTTTCTGTCCTTGATGCTGGACCAGATCGCCTTCCACAGTTCGTACTGGGTCACCGAGTCAACTCCTGAGGCGGCGACGAACTGCGAGTAATCGCCATGGATCACTTCTCCAAGAATCCACGCTTCGGGGTAATGGGCACGAACTCGCGGCAGGACGCGCATCCAAAAATCCGTCCCCACCGAATACGCGGCGTCGAGCCTCCAGCCGTCAATCCCACGGGCCAGCCAATGCTCCATTGCCGCCACCGTGTAGTCAACTGCCTGGTCAGCGCCGTGATTGAGGCGAACCAAAGCGGCATGCCCTTCAAATACTCGGGGAGCGGGACCACCCGCCGCGTTCCAGTCAATATCGAACAGTCTGGCGTCGTGGCTCTCTGGCCCCTCAGCCAGCACCCGACTCAGCGCGGGGTGCTCCACACCAACGTGGCTAAAGACCCCATCGAGGAGGATTCGCAGTCCACGCCCCTGACAGGCGGCAACAAGAGCGTCGAAATCCTCGTCTCCGCCCAGCCGCGGATCGATGCGGAAATGATCGACGGTGTCATACCCGTGTGTCTGTGACGCAAAAATTGGACCCAGGAGCAGCCCAGACACCCCCATCTCCACTGCGTAATCCAGCCAGCCGAGTAGCCGCCGTAGGCGAGGCGCCGGGCTTGGGTGAGCGTCCCGGATGGGGGCTCCACTGAATCCCAAAGGATACACCTGCCACCAGATTGCCTGGTTTGCCCAGCTCATCGCTTCGTTCCTGTCCATGCCACATCCTTATTGAACTTGATTCACTAACGCTAGTGATCGTAGTTCACTAGCGTTAGAATAAGCAACATGGCACGCTCAGACCGCAAACCCCGCCAGAGGCTAGATCCCGATTCGCGCCGCTCAGCCATTTTGGGCGCGGCCGCCCGCGCTTTCGCCGCCCACCCGTACAGCGACGTGACGATTTCTATGATCGCCACCGAAGCTGACGCTTCTAACGCGCTGGTCTATCGCTATTTCGAAAACAAAGAGGACCTCTACGTTGAGGTCGTCCGCCTGGCCATCACCGATCTCCGCACCAAGCAAGCCGCAGCCCTTCGGGCGCTCCCCCCTGGAGTACCAGTACGAGATCGCCTCCGCGCCACATCGATTGTCTACCTCGATCACATCGCTAGCCACCCAGAAGCATGGGCGATGCCCATGCGCCAGCCGGGCGGCGAGCCATCCACAGCCGCGCAACTGCGGACACAGGCCCGCCATGACTACGTCGAGGGCCTCACAAAACTTCTCGCACCCAGTACCCAACCACGTCACGAATATGCCCTGTGGGGTTTCTTCGGTTTTCTTGACGCCGCCTGCCTCCGCTGGGTCGACGACGGCTGCCCCAACGAACACCGATGGCCACTTATTGACGCCACTCTCGGCGCTCTCGAAGGTGCCCTCGGCGACTGGGCCGCTTAACTTTCGCACGCCACCCCACGACACCTCGTTTGCCCACCCGCTCCAGCTCCACGCCCCCGCTCAACTCGGAAAATACCCTCGAGAAGCCCCTCAAGAAATTGAGTCAAAAGCGATATCTTTCCCATGCCGTCTCAGTAGTGCCACCCACCATTTGGACGGATAGTCTTAAGGTGTGAAGGCAGCAGCACGAATTCGAGTCTTAGTGGTTGACGACGATCCCGACGTCCGTGCCGCTTATCGCGCCATGTTTGCGCGAAGTCCCGAAGTCGAGCTGGTCGGGGAAGTCTCCGACGGCAGCCTGGCAGCAGCTGCATACGAGCGGTACTCCCCCGACGTGGTCCTCATGGATATCCAGATGCCCCTCGTCTCGGGTATCGACGCAACCCGCGAGATTACGACGCGCTGGCGGGACGCCGTCGTCGTTGCTAGCACCACGTTTGGTGCCCGCGAGTACGTCGTCGCGGCGTTGCGGGCTGGCGCCGCCGGATACCTTCTCAAAGACGCGGGAGTCAACCATCTCACTCACGCTCTCAAGCAGGCCATTACCGGTGAAATGCCCCTCTCTGCTGCGGTGCGCCGTGAACTTGTCTCGTCCGTGGTCGAGGAGAAGGCTGCAGTTCCGCCCCAGCACGACCTCGCACCCCGAGAAATTGAACTTGTCGAATGGCTCGCACACGGGCTGAGCAACGCCCAGATCGCCCAGCGCATGCACCTTTCCCAAGGCTCCGTGAAACAGTATGTGGCGCGGATTGGCAGCAAACTCGGCGTCGTTTCGCGCACGCAAATTCTTGTCCGCTCGATTCAGCTGGGAATTGTGGATCCCCTGAGCCTTCCCCCTATCACGGGCTAGGTTCGCTCCAGAAGCGTGGGCCAGGGTGCCGCGGCAATCGCCACCCACGTCACGTCACGTCACGTCACGTCACGTCACGTCACGTCGACAACCGTCGTATCACACCCTCACCACTCGTATCACGCCCTCACCACTCGTATCCCACCCTCACCACTCGTATCACGTCATCACCACCACGTCACGCAAACAGCACCGGGAGCTGCGCTTTCACCACCCATTCACCGGCTTCTTTGCCGGCGCTAAGCGATCCCCCGGTGAGCCGGAGACGCTCGGATAAGCCAACCAACCCCAGCCCGGTCGAGTCGTCTGACTGGCCAAATTCGTCCCCGGACTCACCGCCTCCTTCCGCAAGCTCGCTGCGTACCGTCACACGAATCTGCTCCACATCCTGCACAATCGAAATTGCGCACCGGGCGTGCGCCGGAGCGTAGCGAAGAATATTCGTGCTCGCCTCACGTACCACACGGGTAAGCGTCCGACTCGTCGTCGGGTCGACGACGTCGACGGCGGAGTCAAACGTCACCTCCACATCCCGACCCGATGTACGAAGCGTCAAAGCCGCGGTATCGACGGCCACAACCGGCCCGACAAGTCCCTCCTCCGGAGCCCCGGCGGCAGAGGTTCGCATGACGTGCAGCAGGAACGCGAGGTCAGACTGTGTGGAGGCGAGGATGGAATCTGTGCGCTCGAGTGCCGCGTGGAGAATGTCTGGATCGGTGACATCGCGGTGGGCATCAACGTGGAGTGAAATGAGAGTCAGCTGATGTGCAACGATATCGTGCAACTCCCCGGCCAGCTCTCGCCGGACACGGGTTTGGGCGTCTTCATGTTCGGCTGTCGCATCATTTAGTTGTGTACGCTGCCCGCGGCGCATCAGGAGAAAGTAACGCGCCGCCATGCCCGCCAAAATTCCAATGCCCCCATAAACGGTCAAAAGGAACACAACGTCCGCATTGACCTCGCCAAACCAGATCACGAAGCTCGCCGCGCCAACGAGCAGAAGAGCCCACACCCGGCGCGGCCAGTACGCCGTCACCATCGCCATGAGGATGACAAACGGTAGATTAGCCACCCCGATCACAACGGTGGGCGCAAAGGTCCAGAGGGAGACGATGAATACGGCAGTTATGAGCACACAGCCCCATGGCGGCCGCCACATGCACAACGCCAGTCCCACGAGCAAAACTCCCCAGAGAATGCCGGAGATCTGAAAGGTAAGGGGCGACGACGGCACCACCATCACCAGAGCCGCGAGGAGAAGTGCCAATGTGAGCGCCACTCGTGTGGCGGCCTCCATGTCCCACGCCTGCGAACAGCCAGGTTGCACACCACTATCGTCCACAGGATTTAGCGGCATGGAAGCCTGCACGCCACCCTCGCCGAGCATACGCACCGATCCACCCATTGTTTCGATGCGTCGCCGCACCTCGAGAAGATCGTGACTGTCAGTAACGCACGGGGAGACAAACCGGAGGTGGACCTCGCCGTCGTCGTGAGAAATTATCAACGCACATTGATCGCCGGGCTCGGCACGGGCAAGAATACAAGCCCCTGCGGCGCGCACGAGTTCCCCCAAGAGTCGACCGGCGGCGCTCGGCGGGCGAGAGCGAAAAGCCGCTGAGGTATCGAGTTCCACCCAAAATCCGTGCCCCGTGAGCAGCTCATCAACTTCTTCCACTGTTTCCATGAGGCTCGCGCTGGCCGTCACCGCAACAGGTCCCTCTACCCTCCCACGGAGCGTCTGAACAAGGCCGCGCAATTGCGACAGCGCCATGCGGGCACCTCGAGCCGTTCCCTCGAGAAGCTCTCTAAGAGCCTCTGAATCCGCGACAGTACGCGCATCCTTCAAACGTTGACGCTGATCAGCAAGTCCTGTGGAGAGGAGGCCTGTGAGTTCCCCCGCAAGTGCCAGACGCTCCGACTCTCGCAATTGGGCCGCAGCATCCTCCAGGTCACGAATCTGTCTCCCTGCCCACCGGCTTCGGGCCAACAGGAGGCGAATAACGAAGCCAACAAACGAGGACCCCAATACGAGAGCAACAATCGTCACTACGAGTCTTCCATGCTGGCCGTCGTAGAACTGACCCGCAATCCCAATGACTAAATAACCCATGGCGGTTGAGAGAAGAACCGGCCACGTTGAGAAGGCACACACGGCCACGGGCACAAAGATAAACACGTTGATGGCGGGGAGGACGCTGCCCACCAAAGACGCCACCACAATAAGAACGGCGCCCGCGAGCGCGGCCCACGTCACGTGGTATGTGGACACAAGCACGGTTATCCACGAGAAGACAAGAATAAAGGCCTCGCGAATCGGCTCCTCGGAACGAGGAGGTAAGAGGACCACGCTTCCCACGTCCACAACAGCCCACGCAAC
Organism: Actinomycetaceae bacterium; assembly: GCA_039812645.1. Classification (GTDB taxonomy): domain Bacteria; phylum Actinomycetota; class Actinomycetes; order Actinomycetales; family Actinomycetaceae; genus Ancrocorticia. The sequence goes on along the minus strand of JBDIAV010000028.1, from coordinate 12,394 downwards.
CAGAACCCAGCGGACCACAATTAAGGTCCGTGAAGCTGCCAGAGCATTCGTAAGCAGAGCCTTAGCCGTACTGTGTCCGGCAGACCCTAGACCCGCAGCCTCATGAGCTCTAGCTGCCCGGACTCTCATCACGTGGGCCCTTCAGTTCCAGTCACGAGAGAGTTGGGCGGATTCAAAGGATTCACTGGGTTCGGCAGGCGGGCTTCCACCACCCAATCGTCGCCCTCCTTACCGGCAGTTAGCGATCCGCCGGTTAGTCGAAGACGCTCAGATAAGCCAACCAAGCCAAGCCCTGTCGAGTCCTCCGACCGGTCAGTCTTGTCTGGAAGCGGGTTTTTCACCGTCACACGAATCCACTCAGAGTCACGACGGATGGAGAGTGTGCAGGTTACGTGGGCCGGGGCGTAGCGAAGAATATTTGTACTTGCCTCGCGTACCACACGGGCGAGGGTTCGGCGTGTGGTCGGGTCAATATCGTCGACGACGGGGTCGACGGTCACCTCCACTTGGCGTCCAGAGGTGCGAAGTGCGGCCACAGCGGCGTCGACGGCGGCAGTTGGTCCGAGGAGTCCTTCATCCGGCACTTCTCCGGAGGGTACGCGCAGAACGTGGAACAGGAACAGGAGATCGGCCTGCGCGGAGGCAAGGATTGAATCCGCACGGTCGATCGCGTCTCGAAGCGTTTCGGGATCGGTCTCGTCCCGGTGAGCGTCAACGTGAAGTGAGATGAGGGTCAACTGATGGGCAACGATATCGTGGAGCTCCCCGGCGAGCTCCAGGCGCACTCTGGTTCGAGCGTCCTCACGTTCGGCAGTTGCCTCAACAAGCCGGGCGTTCTGGCGGGTGCGCAGCACCAAGAAGTAGTGCGCGGCGTATCCCGCCAAGACACCGGTGCCCCAATGAATAAGTGAGCCCTGAAGAATATCCGAGTTGATCTCGCCGAACCAGACCTCAAGTTGCAGGAGACTGACCGGAAGAAGTGCCAGCGACCAGCGTGGCGCAAACGCCGTCACCATAGCCGTGAGAAACATATAGGGCAGGTTAGGGAGACCATAGGGAATGGAGGGCTCGAGGGCCCATATCACTGCGATGTAAACCACGGTCAGCGGCACACTGCCCCACAGTGGACGCCACAGGCTGAGAGCCATCCCAATAAAAAGAAGACTCCAGAGGGCCGACGACGTCCGTATTTCGGCATCTGCGGACCACACCGCGAAACCTGCGGAGATAAGGGCACCAAGGATGAAGATCCCCGTAATAATGAGACCCACGGTTTTCTCCCCGTGCTCCCATCCGGTGAGAGTTTCTGGATTGGCGGGAGTCTCCATGGGGCTTACAGGAATCGCTGCGCGCATGCCACCATCCGCTATGAGCGTCAGTGATCCTCCTGCGGCCTCAATTCGCTGCTGCACATCGCCGAGTTCTGCAAGCGAGCGCACACATGAGGAGGAGAACTCTATGCGGGTTTCCTCCTCGTCAGTCACGATAGAAATTTTGCAGCGGGCACCGGGTTTTTCCTGCGCAAGAGCCGACGTGGCTACAGCGCGCATGACCTCGCCCAAAAGCAGGGCGGCAACACCGCTGGATGTACGCGACATCTTTGACGAATCGATCTCCACCCAGAAACCGTAACCAGAAAGCAGTTCATCGATCTCCTCGGCTACCGCGAGAAGATCGACGGCCTCCGACACCTTGCTGCACTCGTTCTCTCTGCCCCGCAAAGCCGCGATCAATCCCCTCAGCTGCGATAATGCATCCCGAGCACCGCGTGCCGTCTTATCTAAGACTCCCCTCAAAACATCCGGGTTGTCCTGAGAACGTGCCTCGGCCAACCGCTCCCGCTCATCGGCCAAGCCGGTGGAAAGAACCGCGGCAAGTTCCCGTCCGAGTGCGGCGCGTTCCGCAATTCTCAATCTCTCCGCTTCTTTTTCAAGGTCACGGATACGTCCACCGACGCGGCGGCTGCGGTTTAACAGCGCGCGGACAGTCATACCTATGGCTATCGGCAAGACCAGATGTATTGTCCACCAGATGAGTAGCAGAACCATGTCCGAGTGGGCCCGCGGAAGAGTCATGATGAGGTCGTAACCGATGTAACCAGTCAGCGTTGTTATCACTACCCACCGTTTCGAGGTGGCGCACACAGCGATAAGGACGGTGTAGAGCAACGGGATGGTGAAGACGAAGCTGTCCACCAAGAACGAGCCAACCAAAGGAATGATGCTGGAAAGCGCGCCCCACTCCGGACGATAAGTGGTGAGCATTGCGCTTGCCCACGCAAGCGGGAAAACAAGGGCGTAAAGATCCGGACGTTCGGGCGGGGACGGCGAAAACCAGAGGTTCCAAATATCGAGCAGAGCCCACACCACAAGGACCCAGCGCACCACAACAATGGCCCGGGCAGCTATGGAATCTCCATGAGAAGTCTCATTCATCATGCTGGCCCTTCGATTCTGGCCAAAAGTGAACTATTCAGTTTCATGCTACGTGGCGTTTCATTGTTATGGCCTCACTATCCATCACGAAAGACTCATTATGACACTGCTTGAGAAGACCACTGTTGCGACGGCGATTGTCGCCAGCAACATCGTGAAGTCTTATCAAGTTGGCGACGATTCTGTGGAGATCCTTCACGGAGTAAGTCTTGAAGTGGTGACTGGTGAAATGGTGGCGGTCATGGGTGCTTCCGGTTCGGGAAAGTCCACCCTGATGTACTGCCTGGCCGGCCTCGAGGAGCCCACCTCCGGTACGGTGAGGATTGGGAATCAACCACTGAGTAAGCTTTCCAGATCAGAGCTCGCCGTTATTCGGCGTAGCGATGTCGGCTTCGTCTTCCAGTCCTACAACCTGATTCCCACTCTCACCGCCGCCGAGAATATCTCTCTTCCATACACGCTGGCAAAGAAGAAGGCTCCGAAAGAAAAGATCAACGAGGTCCTCAATAAGCTCGGGCTCGCTGAGCGCGCCTCCGCACAGCCACCGTCGATGTCCGGCGGTGAGCAGCAGCGGGTAGCTCTCGCACGGGTGCTCGTTCAGCAGCCCGAGGTTATATTTGCCGATGAACCAACCGGTGCATTGGATACCCGTACAGGCGATGTGGTGCTCAATGAGCTCGTTAACATCGCGCACACACCCGGTCACTGCGTCCTCGTAGTGACCCACGACCCCAAGGTAGCCGCTGCAAGCGATCGCGTCCTGTTCATGCGCGATGGCATTCTCGTTAACGAGATCTCCGGCGGTTCAGTCGAACTCATTGCTGCAACCCTCGCTGGCCTCACGTGGAGCGAGGCGTAATGAGGAGGGTTCATCTCGCGGAGATCCGTTCCTCATGGCGCGCCTGGTTAAGCGTGAGTCTCGTCTTCGTGACGATCAATGCCAGCCTCACAATGACCGCGATTACGTACTGGACGGGGCATGTTGCAGTGCGTGATGGCCGGCTGGAGTGGCTTGAGTCGGCGTACTACACGGTCTCCCAAGCCCTCATTACCCTATTCATTCTTCTCGTCGCTTTCCCAGTGATAAGTTCGGCGACGGGACTCGTGGTGGATTCACGCCGAGGAGCACTTGCACGCCTCTCCCTCGCTGGAGCAACCCCACACCAGGTTCGCTCCACCATCACGAGCCAGCTCATCGCTGTGTCTCTTGCGAGCGCTTCTGTCGGCGCCGTGATTGCCGTGGCGTTCACGCGGAGCTGGATCACCTTTACCGCTATAGAAAATGCGGACGAGACGGGTTTCGTCCTCCTTGAGCCCGTCGTTTCGATGATCCCCATCTTGTTTGCGACGGCGCTGTGTGTCCTTGCGTCTATCGTGGCAGGCTTCCGTCAAGCCAATGCGGCAAGCCGTATTCCTCCTGTGGAGGCGCTTCGGCTCTCTCAGGCACCGGCACAGCGCCCGCGCCTCACGTGGGGCGGGTGGCTGAAGGCAATGCTGCTGCTCCTCGTCGTCGCCGCATCGTGGGTCTCTGTCAACTTCCAGGTGCAGAACGTTTACAAGGAGACAGTCTCCAATCTGTTCCTCATCAGCTACGCCCAGATCTTTCTGTGGGCGGCTCTTCTTTCAGTGATTGCCCCGGTGCTCGTCCGGCCAATCACGCGGACATGGACCCGGCTGGTCCCCATCAGTTCTCCCGCGTGGATCCTGGCACGCTCTACGGTGAGCGCGCGAGCGGACCGTCTCTACAAGTCTGTCGTTCCGGTGATGTTCACGTTTACCATCGGTGTGGGTGCCCTGGTGCTAGGCAATTCAGGGATGCGCACCATCTCTATTTACATGGACATGCCCGATCTCGAGCCGCCAACTCTCACCAGCTACGCCTACCTCTTCGGACTCCCGCTCATCATCGCATTCGCCGCGGGTGCCGCCTCCCTCATCATGATGAGCAAACAGCGTGACGCCGAACTTGCTCTCGTGGCGATCGTTGGCGCTACACCTGCTCAGCGAGTCACTGCACCCGTACTCGAGGCACTCATCATCACGGTGACGGCACTTCTCCTTTCCGTCATCGCGGTCGTCCCCAGTATTGGCTTTCAGGCGTACGCGTTTATCGCTGCCGGCCTGCCCTGGACGGCAGAATTTCCATGGGGTGTGCTCACGGCCATCTTCACCGGAGGGCTTATTCTCACCGCCATGGCAACAGTTCTCCCTACTCTCCCATCGCTTCGATTGCCCGAACCCCGGGTGATTGCACGATTGATCGCAGAATAGGGATGGGGCGCGGGGGCGCGTTCATGGAGTGAGGACGCGCCCCCTACGTCGCCCGTTTGAGGTTCCGCTTCGGAAGTTCGGGATCTCTATAAAAGTGACGACGGCGCCCAGTTGCGGAGTGGGCAACAAACCGCCGTCGTCCTTTCTTGGGTCTTTCTAGGTCCGGCAAATTTCCATTTTGGGGTCCACGTTTTTCCAATCCGACGCCCGGCGTCGGTGACTCACTTGCAGGACGAGCTGAGACCCTCCACTTGGGTCCACTATCTCAAGGCGAAGTCCTCCGGCGAACATCCCCGAGGACTTCGTTTCGACCATCCTCAACCACCCGTACTCGCTCCAGGAGAGCGTACTTTGCGCGCTTACTACTGAAAGCAGTCACCACCGGCGGATACCCATTGGTGGTGAGCTGGACACCTCGCCGCCAGATCACAGGGGTTCTGCTCCACGGCGGAACCCCTACGGCGACCATGAATGAGTGGCTGCACGTCCTCCCCATCCCTGCACCGTGGAATATGCCGGTCGGCTAAGATTTCCAATCTGAACGTGTGCCATTTTCTGAAATGTACGACGGTTTTCCCTCGGAAAACGAGTCACGAGTTTCCGAGAACATCACACGTTTGAGGGCGGACTTGTGCAGTAGGCAGTTCCGATACGTCCCTGAGATCGAGGGTCACTAACGTGCACGATTCACCGTGTAGATTCGGAGTATGAGACCGCTGGAACTGGTCGTTGCGGTGACCAGTGTTATTGCACTGGCCGTGATCGCCACGCCCGGATTGCGGGCCTATCGCCAGTTTGGGCATCTGCCCATTCTTCCCACGATTACTGCGTTTGCCCAGGTGACGGTCGAGGGTTCCCGCTGGCAGATGGTTCCCACGTACTGTCTCAGCGGTGCCCTGTTGTGCGTCTGGCTCTGGCGTCTGCGTGGCACGTCCCGGCGGCTTCCCACGGCACAACATCCCGAACGACGACGTTGGCGGCGCCCGCTTGCACGGCTTGCGTTCGGCGCGGGCACGATCATGCTCACCGCCTCCGTCGCCCTGGCCACCGCCTTCCCCGTGTTCCACTTCCCCCAGCCACGCGGTCCGTACGCGATCGGGACCATCACCTATCACTGGGTCGATTCGGAGCGTCACGAGATCTTCAGCGCGGACCCCTCCACGAAGCGCGAGCTCATGGCTCAGGTGTGGTATCCGGCGCTACCTGGGACGACGGCGCAGCGCGCACCCTACGTCCGAGACGCCACAGCGATATCCACTGGCCTGGCCGCCAACCTCTCCGCCTCCGGACTTCTCCGTCTGCCCAACTTTATGTTCGACTACTTCGGGTACGTCGAAACGAACGCGGTTCCGGGCGCCGTCGTCGCCGAAAATGTCTCCGACGACGAAGCCGGGTTTCCGGTGCTGATCTATCTCACCGGATTCAGCGGCTGGAGCTCAACGAACACGCTGCAGGTTCAAGAGTTAGTGTCGCACGGATATGTGGTGGTAGGGCTCGACCAGCCGTACACCGCAGCCGCCGTGACATTTCCCGACGGCACAGTGGTGCAGGCGCTGGATCGGGCGAGGGAACGCAAACTCGTCGACCAGAGCATCGTGCCGGTGAATCCTGCTCTCGAACTCAACGGCCTCCCCCTCGAGGACGGCATCATTCCCTATTTGGCTGAGGACGTGAGCTTTACTCTCAACAAGTTGGCTGACATCAATGCGGGCAGAGGCGAAGCCGCTGAGTTAGCGGATGTGGATGGGGGCGACCTGGCGGATGCGGATGGGAACCTGGCGGATGCGGATGGGAACCTGGCGGGAGAAGACGGGGTGTTGGCGGGAAAGCTCGACCTCAACTCCGTTGGGGTTTTTGGCGTATCACTCGGAGCGATGGCCGGTGCTCAGTCCTGCCACAACGACCTTCGCCTGAAGGCTTGTCTTATGGTGGATGCCGCAATGCCCGTTGCCGTGGTGGAATCAGGCCTCACACAACCCGCCATGTGGGTCACCAGGGATGCGGACGTCATGAGGCTCGAACGGGAGAAGTCGGGCGGTTGGAGCGAGGACGAGATCCGGATGACGCAGGACACCATGCGAGACACCTTCGGGAAAAGCACGTCGCCGAGCAAATATTTCGTGGATGTCCCCGGAGCATTCCATGTGGACTTCACCGACGCACCGCTCTGGACACCGATCAACAAACAGCTGGGCCTCTCAGGGCCGCAAGGTGCGCAAACGCCGGAGATTCTCGGCGCATACGTGAAAGCCTTCTTCGACGAGGCTCTCCGGAGTCGGCCAGCGCCTCTGCTGGATGGAACGTTGAAACCGTACCCGGGTGTTGTCGTTCGGTCGGACCCCACGGTAAAGAAATGACGTTACTGAAGTGCGCGATCCACCATAAACATCGCGATCGGTCATAAACGAACGTCGCCGCATCACAGGACAGATGCGGCGACGTCGTCGTCAATGATGAACGTATAACGTTTCTCGCAATGCGTGGCGTGTTTTCCCTGGGGAAAACACGCCACGCATTGGCGAAAGTGTTACTCCTTTGAGCGAAGCAGCAGCCCCTTCAGGGCCTTACTTCACGGCCTTCTCAATGAGCGGTGTGAACTGGTCGATCGCGTAGAGCGTCGCGGCGGGTGTTGCCAGCGAGAACGCGTTGGACAGGTCGCCGTCGATGACGATGGAGTGGCCGTCGGCCACAGCCGGAATCAGCTTCCAGCCAGCATCGTCGGTGATCTCCTTGGTGTCAATGAAGATCGGGAAGGCGACGAGGAGGTCAGCGTCAAGCAGGTCAAGCTGCTCGGGTGAGAGGCTGACGCTCCAACCGTTCTCATCAAGGGGCAGCTTCGAAATCTCGGAGCTCGGCGTGAAGCCAAGATTCTTGAAGAATGTCACGCGCGGATCGTTGACGTAGGCACCCCAGGTTTCGCTCGTGCGGGTGGCAACGGTGACGGTCTTGTCCGCCCAATCGGAGTGCTCTTCGGCCACCTTGGCGAAGGCGTCGTCGACCTCCTGAAGCAACTCCTGGCCCTTTTCGGGCTGGCCGAGCGCGGTGGAGATCATCGTTACCTGCTGTTCCGGGGTAGCCAACCAGGAGTCGCCGCCTTCGGGCACGCCGACGGTGGTCGCGATCGAGGAGAGTCGATCATAGCGTTCCTTGTCGCCGGAGCTGCGGACGTCGATGATGAGATCCGGCTTGAGAGCGGCAACGGCCTCGTACGAGAGCTCCATGGTGCCCAGGATCTCGGGAGACTTATCGTAAAGTCCTTCTGCCCAGGGGCCAACGCCGTCGCCGCCGAAGCCGATCCAGTCAGCTGCGCCAACAGGCTGAGTGCCGAGGGCGAGAGCAACCTCTGCGTCTCCCCAGCCCAGCGCGACAACGCGCTCCGGCTTTTCTTCGACGGTAACCTCACCGAACTTTGTGTCGATGGTGGCAGGGTAGGTCAGGTCACCGGCGGTTGTGGCGCCGCTGGGGGCCGTAGTCTCCTCCGATGTGGGCGACGACGAGCACCCGGTTAGGGCGAGTGCTCCGGCGGCGAGGAGGGCAATTGATACGCGACGAAGTTGCATAGAGGCGTGTCCGTTTCTTTGGTGTAGTCTCAGTGCTGCGACGGTCCATGAGATCGTCAAGGGCGGTGTTGTTCGTCCGCCATAAGGCGACGTTTTTCGGCGTAAATCCCAGTGTTGACAACCGGTCCATGCAGCGGTTAATCGTTATGTTAGCCTTACCTAACCACTCGGTGTCAATGAACGACCAAAGTCACTGGACAGAATGGAGGATCCATGACGGTTGCCGATGTCGGCGAACGCGCGGCCTCTCCCAATCCCGGCCAAACAACCGGACGGAAAGCCCACGAAGCCGCACCCGTGGCATCCTCCAATGGACGCCGTTTCCTCGGCCTAGTGGTCGCCATAGCGGTCCTCGCGCTTGTAGTCCTCGCGAGCGTCGCGGTAGGTTCCAAGTACATTCCTCCGGGTTCCCTATTCGAGGCGCTTGCTCATAACACCGGTGAAGGAAACGCGCATATTGTGTGGGATCTACGTATCCCTCGCACCGCCGTGGGGTTCTGCATCGGGCTGTCGCTTGGCGTTGCGGGTGCTCTCATCCAGGCATTGACGCGTAATCCACTTGCGGATCCCGGCATCCTCGGTGTCAACGCTGGGGCCTCGTTCTTCGTTGCTTTGGGCGTCGCGGCCTTTGGAGTGACAACAATCTCAGGTCAAGTTGGTTTTGCCTTCGTTGGCGCCCTAGTGGTGACAGTCACCGTGTACCTCATCGGCTCTGCGGGTACAGGCGCCACGGATCCGGTAAAGCTGACACTTTCCGGCGTGGCCCTCGGTGCTGTCCTGGGCGGCATCGTCACCGCGATGATCCTCATTGATCCACGCGCATTCAACAAGATGCGCAGCTGGAACGCGGGCAGCATCGCCGACCGCAGCTGGGACATCCTGCTCCCCGTCCTTCCTTTCCTCCTCGTAGGAGTTCTGCTCGCCGTCATCGCGAGCAGCTCGCTCAACGTCATCGCCCTCGGCGACGACCTCGCCCGCTCCCTCGGTACGGACGTCATGCGCACACGCGTCATCGTCGTCGTCGCCGTAACACTACTCGCTGGCGGCGCTACCGCAATCGCGGGGCCAATCGGCTTCGTGGGGCTCATGGTTCCGCACATTGCACGCTGGATTGTTGGCCCCGATCAACGCTGGATCCTCGCCTACACGATGGTTCTCGCGCCCGGGCTCGTGCTTGCCTCAGACATTCTCGCTCGCGTGCTGCGCTGGCCCGGCGAGTTCCCCGTCGGCATCGTCACGGCGTTTATTGGCGCCCCGGTGCTGATTATCCTCGTTCGGCGGCAGAAGGCGAGCGGACTATGAGCACCATGATCGACGACGACGCCCGCACTCCCGTCCGAGACACCCACCCCCGGCAAGTCGACTTCGGCTACCAGACACTCACGGTTCGTCGCGCTGGACTTGCTGGCCGCTGGCAGATGCGCTCACTCATCGTGTGCGCCGTGATCATCGTGGCCACAATTGCGGTGTCCATACTAGCTCTGACACTTGGCGACTACCCGCTCACTCTCTCGCAGGTATGGGCCGCAATTCTCAACGATCCGGACGCCGGGTTCGCGCGCACCGTCGTCGTCGAATGGCGGCTTCCTCGCATTCTCGCCGCAATCCTCTTCGGCGCGGCCCTCGGAACGGCGGGCGCAGCTTTCCAGTCGCTCACTCGCAACCCCCTTGCCTCGCCCGACATTATCGGATTCTCGACAGGCTCCTACACCGGCGCGCTGACCGTCATCATCCTGTTCGGTGGTGGCTACCTGCAGGTGGCCGGTGGCGCCTTGCTCGGTGGTCTTCTCACCGCGGCTGCCGTGTATCTCCTCGCCTGGCAGCGCGGTGTCCAGGGATTCCGGCTCATCATCGTTGGTATCGCGGTTTCGGCAATGCTCACCTCGTTCAATACCTGGCTCATGCTCACCGCTAACCAGGAAGTCGCCCTCAGCGCTGCCGTCTGGGGCGCTGGATCACTCAACGGCATCACGTGGGAGCAGGCCGTGGTGGGCGGAGTGCTCGTCATCCTGCTGCTGATTGCAGCATCCGGCCTTTCGCCGTCGCTACGGCAGCTTGAACTTGGCGACGACGCCGCGAAAGCTACCGGCACGCGGACCGAACCAGTCCGATTGACGGTCATGCTCATTGCGGTGGCCCTCACCGCCGTGGTGACCGCAGCTGCCGGGCCCATTGCTTTCGTGGCGCTGGCGGCCCCGCAAATCGCCCGGCGTATTGCACGGACACCCGGGGTTACCCTTGCTCCTGCTGCTTGCATGGGGGCGCTCATACTGGTTGCGGCGGACGTCGTCGCCCAGCATCTCCTACCAACCGTGCTGCCAGTGGGTGTGGTCACGGTCGTCGTGGGAGGAACCTACCTTGTGTGGCTCATCATCAGAGAAGTGAGGAATCGTGCCTGAGGTGCAGAACTCAGTACATACAGTGGACAACCTGACGGGGAATCGGCTCCGCGTAGAGGCCGCCACGATCGGATACGACAAGCGCACGATCTCCGAAGAGCTCTCGGTGGCCATCCCGGACAAATCATTCACCGTAATCGTTGGCCCAAACGCCTGTGGAAAGTCCACGCTGCTGCGGGGGCTCAGTCGCCTCCTCAAACCCACCAAGGGTCAGGTAGTGCTCGACGGTGCCGACATCCACTCATATAAGGCCAAGGACGTCGCAAAACGCATCGGACTGCTTCCCCAGAGTTCGATCGCGCCCGAAGGCATCAGGGTGGCTGATCTTGTTGCGCGCGGACGTCACCCGCACCAAAAACTCTTCCAGCAGTGGACCGAGGCCGACGAGAAAGCAGTACTCGAGGCCATGGACGCCACAGGCGTCACCCCGCTCTCCGGGCGCCTCGTTGACGAGTTGTCCGGTGGTCAGCGCCAGCGCGTGTGGATCGCCATGGCCCTTGCCCAGCAAACCGATATCCTGCTGCTCGACGAACCGACAACGTACCTAGACATCACCTACCAGATCGAACTCCTCGAGCTGTTCACGGACCTCAATCTCGCGGGCCACACACTCGTCGCCGTACTTCACGACCTTAACCACGCTGCCCGCTACGCCACCCACCTCATCGCCATGCGCGGCGGCAAGGTCATGGCCGAGGGAGCACCCACCGACATCGTAACCGCCGAGTTGGTGGAGGAAGTCTTCGGGCTCAAGTGCGTCGTCGTCCCCGATCCCATCGTCGGGACCCCGCAGGTGGTTCCCGTGGGAAGAAATCGCGCCAGGGTGTGAGGCGCGAACGGTTCACGGCGCGGGCTGCGCTATCGTGCCCACACCCGCTGCGGCCCAACCGACATGAATCCGGCAGCCATCACCGCATCAAGCTCCGAGCCCCAGGCAAAGTCCGTGACGGGGCGACCCGGGTAGAGAATCCCGGCGCAGGCAAGTACTTCGGTGACGTCCTCCGGCCCCACCTCGCCCGCTCTCTCACCATCTCCTGCTCCTGCTCCTGCTCCTGCTCCTGACCACAGGTTCGACATCCCCGCAGCCTGCCCACCATCGTGCAGTATCGCGCCACCAACCAGCTGCCCATCCTCGACTCGCGCAAGAACCTGGCACCTCGGATTCGAGAGAATCGCCGGGGTAAGAACGTCTTCGTAGTCGTGGAGGAGACACCACCGCGCAAGCAGACCCGCATCGTCAACAACAGACCAGCCGTCCGGCCACACCGCCTCTCTGACACCCTCGTGGACCACCCAGCTGGCTTCGATAAGAAGATCGAACCCGTATTTCCCAAGGTCAAGTACCCCGAAAGAGTCCGCAACCGAACCATGAGGGTGAGGTTCCATAGCGGCCAGGATCAGGACGCCGTCGACCTTCGGAGATAGCGTTTTCACCGCCGAATGCCAGGGCGGCGGCGCGCCGAGAGCAACCCAGAGCCGATCATCTGCGTGCGCGGGGATGCCGTGGAGGGCGAAGACGATGTCGTACCAGCGCCTGCTGGCCTCGATCGCGGCGCGGATGGGTTCGCGGGTCATGTCAGAAGGCTACCCTTCCGCGGGAAGCAGATCTGGACCTTGCTGCGCGACCTCTTCGACGACAGCGCGCACCGCAGCTTCGTACTGGGCACGGTCAAAGACGAAGGGCCCGAAGCCTGTGTATTTGCTGACAGAACTCAGGTCCCGTGTGAAG
>JBDIAV010000027.1:0-34624 GCA_039812645.1 Actinomycetaceae bacterium | reverse complement strand
TCGATACTCCCGGCCTTGTGGACTCTCAAGGAGCCCTCTGCTTAGCCCGAGTGAGCCTTTCGGCTAACTCGCCTTCGCGTTGACCTGGACGGTCAGGGATTTTCAGCCCTTGAAACGCGGGAAGGCGCTGCGGCCAGCGTAGACGGCGTCATCCGACAGCTCGTCCTCAATACGCAGCAGCTGGTTGTACTTGTTGATGCGCTCGCCACGGGCGGGAGCACCAGTCTTGATCTGACCCGAGTTGGTGGCCACTGCGAGATCAGCAATGGTGGTGTCCTCGGTCTCACCGGAACGGTGCGAGGTCATGGTCTTGAAGCCCGCACGGTGTGCGTTCTCCACGGCCTCGAGGGTCTCGGTGAGCGAACCAATCTGGTTTACCTTGACGAGGAGGGCGTTAGCGGACTTCTCATCGATGCCGCGCTGCAGACGCTCCGGGTTGGTCACGAAGAGATCGTCACCGACGAGCTGAACCTTGTCACCGATCTCGGCAGTCAGGGCTGCCCAAGCATCCCACTCATCCTCGGAGAGCGGATCCTCAATGGAGACGAGCGGGTAGTTCTCTACGAGCTCCTTGTAGTAGTTCACCATGTACTCGGTGTCGCGAGCTTCACCTTCGAACTGGTACTTGCCATCCTTGAAGAATTCGGTGGAAGCAACGTCCAGAGCGAGAGCAACATCGGAGCCTGGCTTGTAGCCAGCCTTCTCGATGGCCTCAACGATCAGATCCAGAGCCGCAGCGTTGGAGTCCAGGTTGGGGGCGAAGCCGCCCTCATCGCCCAGACCGGTGTTCAGGCCACGATCCTTAAGAACGGACTTGAGGGTGTGGTAAACCTCTGCACCCCAGCGCAGGGCCTCCTTGAAGGTGGGAGCGCCGATGGGGGCAATCATGAACTCCTGGATGTCAACGTTGGAGTCCGCGTGGGAGCCACCGTTGAGGATGTTCATCATCGGGACGGGGAGAACGTGAGCGTTCGGACCGCCGAGGTACTTGTACAGGGGAAGACCGGCAGACTCAGCTGCGGCCTTAGCAACGGCAAGGGAGACACCAAGAATGGCGTTAGCGCCAATCTTGCCCTTGTTCGGGGTGCCGTCGAGATCGATCAGGGTCTGATCAATGAAACGCTGATCTTCGGCATCCATGCCAACGATCTCCGGCTCGATGATCTCGGACACGGCGGCAACGGCGTCAGCAACGCCCTTGCCCTGGTAACGATCCTTCACACCATCGCGGCGCTCGACGGCCTCGAATGCGCCGGTCGATGCGCCCGAAGGAACACCCGCGCGGGCGAAGGTGCCATCGTCAAGCAGAACCTCGACCTCAACGGTCGGGTTACCACGGGAATCGAGAATTTCGCGGGAAGCAACAGCCTCAATGCTGGCCACAGGTACTCCTTTGGTTTCAACTACACAGCCGCGGCGCGGCCATACCTGCACGGGACGAATCCCGCCGTTACCTATTGTGACCCAAAAGAGGCCTATCCGTCAGCCTAGATCACAAGTTGCTTCAAGATTTCGCCCCAAGCGTGTCGTTTTAACCCCCTGATCGGGACTTCTGTACCGAATAGAAAAATAATGTTTCCTTGGAATTAGTCAAGTGTCCGCCATGCGGGCACTTTGCAGGGCGTCGACAAGGTAAGAAATTGGTGCTGGCGGTGCGGGAAACGGTCTCGACGACGTGAGGGAGGGTGATGGCAGTGCTGGGAGCGGTGGCAGCGTAAGAAACGGTTCCGGTGGTGTGAGAAGTGGTGTGGCCAACGTGAGGGAGGGTGGCGGCGGTATGAGGCGATGTCTTCCAACGTAAGGAGTGGTGCCAACGGTGCTGGGAGTGGCGGCAAGGATGTGAGGTGGTGTCTTCCAACGTAAGGAATGCTTCCGACGACGCGAGACAGGAGAAGCAGTGCAAGACAAGACGGAATGGTACGAGGTGAGGAGGAGCGGCAGTGCACAAAACAGGCAGGGCACCAGTTATGGTTGCCCTGCCTGCAGGAAAAGTGTTGCTCTTAGTCGGCTGCCCATCAGGAGCGAAGCACTGACTGGTTGTTAACCAATCGCGGGTGAGATGTTGTCTAACCGCCAACTGTTGGTAGCTTGAAGCCTAACCAGCTGCAGGATCCGTGCCCAGAGCCTTAACCGAGCGATCTCGAGAATCGACGTAGCTAAGTGGGCCTTCATATCCCGGGAACTCTGCGAGCGTCGACGCGTAACGCGGGCTCAGCTCAATCTTCTCGCCGGTAATGGCGCCCTCCATTGCCGCGGAGAGCTCCTCGGAAATGGCCGGGTCCTGCTGACCCAACGTTGCCGCATAACAGTAGTTCTTGATCGGATCCGGGGAATCGGCATTAATCTCACCAATGCCAAAACCTTCCGAGCAGGTTGCCAGCAGCGCGGTCTTAGCATCAGGTGTCAAGAGGTCAGAGTGAGCCTCGAGAACCGGCTCAGTGATCGAAGCAATGACCGCCCACTGAAGCAGCACAGCCCTGCTCCCCTGCGTGTCTACGTCCATGCTCTGAGCCATCTGCTCGAGACTCTTCTCGCTAATTTCCTTGCCATTGACGATGGCGGCGGCGCCAGGATGAGCTGAACATCCCGCCAGCAATCCGGCGGCGATCAATACTGCACCGGCGGTGGCTCGCTTCTTCGTCATTTCCCCTCATTTCCTCCAGCGTTACGCCCCGATGAGTGGGCCGTAACGCCGAATGAATTGCTCTCTCAATCAGAGATCATAGCTACCGCCATAACCTCCAAACCCCGATCATCTTAACCACTAAAACTGGGAACTTGTGCATCTCGGGAAAAACAGCACCGAAATCAGAGGCGGGGTGTGCACATTGCACGGGCCGGTGCTGATTCCGGAGCTATTTTCCAGCGCACGGAGAGTTGGCCGTCGTGGGTGCGGGTGTCGGTGCTGGCCTGGAGGCTGGGTGGGGTGCTGGGATGCGGGTGGAGATGCTCGATACGGAGGGCGCCGATACAAACAGCCGGTCTGAGGGGGCTGTATCAAAAGTCAAACGCCGAAAGTGAACCCGGTGGCGTTGGATTTCTTGCACATCAGCTATCAGCAGAGATGCAGCTTCTAGTCTCTTAACGAGATTAAAACGAGGCTGTATCAGGAGGTCAAAAAACCTTCTGATACAGCCTCCTCACGACGATCAAATGCAGCCATCAGTCCAACGGACTAAGAAATCAATCACCTAACGCACCGCGATGGTAGCGAGGAACACCGAGCTAATGACCTGCTCCACCCACTCCAACAGGTGCTCGCCCTCCAGCGGTTTCTGCTCGCCCATACGCCGACCACCAACCGTGGGCATGGGAATCATGAGCACCCGAATCGCTGGCTTGAGCATCGAGCCAGGATAGAGCCGCTTCAGGCGTGCCTGCCGAGAATCTGGGAGCTGCACCGGGGCGAAACGGATGTTTCGCCCCGCCTGCGTCACTTCGGCAATGCCTGCTCGACGGCACACCTCACGCAAATGCGAGATCTTGAACAAGCGCTCCGCCTCCACCGGGATGGGACCGTAACGATCCACCAGCTCAGCTCGCACCTCGTCCCGCTGCGACTCGTCCGCGCTTGCCGCGATCTTGCCGTACACCTCCAGACGCAGGCGCTCGGAGGGCACGTAGCTCTCGGGGAGGAAGGCGTCGATCGGGAGTTCGATGCGGACGTCGGCTGGGCCGTCGTCGTCGTTCTCAGGAGCCTGACCACGCAACTTCGCTACCGCTTCGGACACCATTCGGACGTACAAATCGAAGCCGACGCCGGCAATCTGGCCAGACTGCTCGCCACCCAGCATATTTCCGGCCCCGCGAATCTCCAGGTCCTTCATGGCCACCTGGATTCCGGCGCCGAGATCTGTGTTGGAGGCGATGGTACGCAGGCGCTCCAGAGCGGTCTCCGTGAGAGCGCGATCCGGATCGTAGAAGAAGTAGGAGTAGGCGCGTTCGCGGCCGCGGCCCACACGCCCGCGCAACTGATGCAGCTGCGAGAGGCCAAACTTGTCCGCGTTCTCTACGATGAGCGTGTTGGCATTGGAGATGTCGAGGCCCGTCTCCACGATCGTGGTGCACACGAGGATATCGATCTCCTTCTCCCAGAAAGCCTGGATAATGCCCTCCAGCTGGGACTCGCTCATCTTTCCGTGCGCCATACCCACACGCGCCTCGGGAATCATGTCCTGCAGTTTCTTGGCCACCTTGGACATGCTGCTCACGCGGTTATGCACATAGAAAATCTGGCCGTCGCGCAGCAACTCACGGCGGATCGCTGCCACAATCTGCTTATCCTCGCGCGCGCCCACGTAAGTAAGCACGGGGTGGCGCTCCTCCGGCGGCGTGGCCAGAGTGGACATCTCGCGGACGCCCGTCACGGCCATCTCCAGCGTGCGCGGGATCGGTGTGGCGGACATCGAGAGGACGTCCACGCTCGGGTACATCTGTTTGAGCGTTTCCTTGTGCTCAACGCCGAAGCGCTGCTCCTCGTCGATGATCACCAGTCCGAGGTCCTTGAAGCGCACGTTGCCGGTGAGTAGACGGTGCGTTCCGATGACGACGTCGACGCTGCCATTCGCGAGCCCGATGATCGTCTCCTCCGACTCGCGTTCGGACTGGAAGCGCGAGAGCTCGGCGAGGTTGACCGGGAAACCCGAGTAACGCTCGCGGAAGGTCTCGAAGTGCTGTTGCACGAGGAGCGTGGTAGGAACAAGCACCGCCACCTGCTTGCCGTCCTGGACAGCCTTGAAGGCGGCACGCACAGCGATCTCGGTTTTGCCGTAGCCGACGTCGCCGGAGATGAGGCGATCCATCGGGACCGGCTTCTCCATATCCTCTTTGACTTCCTCGATCGTATGCAGCTGATCGGGGGTCTCGACGTAAGCGAAAGCATCCTCCAACTCGCGCTGCCACGGGGTGTCCGGCGAGAAGGCAAAACCCTTCGTGGCCTGGCGCTGAGCGTACAGGCGCACCAGCTCCGAGGCGATCTGCTTCGTAGCGGCCTTGGCCTTGGCCTTCGTCTTCTCCCAGTCGGCGCCACCCATCTTGTTGAGTGTCGGGGCGTCGCCGCCGGAGTACTTGGAGATCTGGTCAAGTGAATCGGTGGGAACCCACAGTTGATCCGGCGGGGCGCCGCGGCGGGTGGAGGCGTACTCCACCACGATGTACTCGCGCTGCGTCTCGCGATTCGTTCCAATCGCGCGCTTCTCCATCTTCACGAAGCGGCCCACGCCGTGCTGCTCGTGCACAATGAAATCGCCGGGCTTGAGGGAGAGCGGGTCCACGCTGGCCTTGCGGCGCGCGGGCATCTTGCGCATGTCGCGGGTGGAGGAGCCGCCGCGGCCCATGATGTCCGCCGCGGCGTAGACGGCGAGGGTCTGCGACTCCATGAGGAATCCAGAGGCGATCGGGGCTGCCGTTACGTAGCAGATACTTGGTTCGAGCGCGGCCGGGAGATCATCAACATAGAGGGCGGGGGTACCCGCATCTTCCAACTGCTCGCGCAGGCGACGACCAAGACCGGGACCCTCGACGGCGAGGACGAGGCGCCAGGAGCTCGCAGAATACGTCTTGATGTCACGGAGTGCGTCCTCCACCTTGCCGAGGTAGCGCTGCGGCTCCTTAGCCTTGACCGAGGCCGCAAAGTCGGAGGTGAGAGTATCCTGGGCGAAGCCACCAAGGCTCCACCATGCTTGACCACGCTTATTCGCCTGCTCACGGGTTTCGGCGAGGGTTGTGAAGGACGCAGCGTTCACGTTGATCGGCACCTTGCCACCAGCCGCGGCGGCAGACCATGCCGCTGCCAAGAATTCCTCGGTGGTGGCGATGAGGGAATCAGCACGCTGATCCACACGCTCGGGCTCCACCAGGGTGATCCGGGCGGTGGCGGGGAGCGTGGCAACCACCGGGATCATCTTGCTCACCAGGGCCGGGGCCAGCGATTCCATACCTTCGGGCGCGATGCCCTCAGAGATCTTGGCAAGCATATCTGTGGCGCCAGGCAACGTGGCCATGAGGTTCCGGGCGCGCTCGCGTACATCCTCGGTTAGGAGAATCTCACGGCACGGCGGAGCGTAGACCTCATCCACCGGCTGCATCGAGCGTTGATCCGCCACCGAGAAGGTGCGGATCTCATCCACTTCGTCACCGAAGAACTCCACACGCAACGGATGAGACTGAGTGGGTGGGAAGATGTCGATGATTCCGCCCCGCACCGCGAACTCGCCACGACGCTCGACCATATCCACGCGTGAATACGCAGCACCAACAAGGTCCTTCTCCAGTTCCTCAATATCCACGACGTCACCCACGCGCAGGCGGACGGGCTGGAGCTCACCAAGGCCTTCTGTGATGGGCTGGAGCAGCGCACGCACCGGCATGACCAGCACAGACAACGGCGCAAACTCCTCCGGATGGGCAAGGCGGCGCTGCACCAGAAGCCGCTGGGCAACAGTATCCGAGCGTGGCGAGAGCCGCTCATGAGGCAGTGTCTCCCACGAGGGGAACAGCTCCACGGAGTCTCGGGGCAGGTAGGCACGAAGGGCCCCCTGGAGCTCTTCGGCTCCGCGACCGGTGGCGGTCACGGCGACATGGAGTGGTACAGGCCTCCCTGCGATGCCCGATGCCTTCGAGCCGAATTCTTTCGAGTTCGATACTCGACCGGATGGGCGCGACTTCTTACTGAACGCTGGAGAGGACGCCGTCGTCGACGAAACAGAACCCGACGCAAGCAACGCCAGTGCCGGAGGAACCATGCCACGCGGCATAGAGATGTCACGCTGCCTACCGCCGTCGGCAAGTGCTTCCGCCAGTGCGGAGTCGGAGGAAATCAGTGAGAGAAGTGGGCGCAGATCCATGAATTCCTAAAGGTTTCCAGCTCGCGGTGAGAAAAAGGGAGGTCGCCGGGCTCGAGAATGGCCCTATCGACGCGTCGATGATGACGGTCCAACCGGAATTGCCAACTTACCCGCGCGAGCGCGCCGTGTCACGCCCGGGTTGCCGGATTCACAACACGTAACGGAACTCAGCATTCCCAAGTGGGCAACCACAGCGATACCTATGCCGTGAATGGCGGTGAGAGCGCTATACGCCAATATAGGCACATCGCCCGCTCTCGCCGCCATCCGTGGAAAAGAACTAGCGGAACGTCACCCACACCAGCCCACGGTTCGCACCTGTATCGTGGCCTTTTCCAGGTCATTGACCAGCATGGCCTCCATGGCAACATCCCGTGCCGTATACGGCACGGCTTGCCGCTGAAAGCCCACTGAGGTTTTTCTCAAGCCGACGGCGCGAAATTCTCGATAATCACCCGCTCTTCGGGAAGCCCGGCCACCTTGGCGATCTTGCGAGCAGCCGCCACCATTCCGGGAGGGCCACACACGTAGATGTCCGGAGCCTCGGGTGCCTCCGCGAGATCAGCGGCGAGCGTGTCGAGCGGAGTACCGACCTTGCCGTCCCATCCCTGCGCGGATTTTCCGAGCACGACCTCATAGCGGAAGTCGGGTAGCTTGGCCGCCAGCTCATGAAGAACGTCGACGCCGAAAATCTCCTCCTCCGTTTCCACACCAAAGAAGAGACGCGCGGCATGCGGCTCCTCCCAGTCGGCCATGCGCCGAAGCATGGACAGCAGCGGCGAAAGCCCGGTACCACCAGCGAAGAACCACCGCGGACGAAGCCCGCTGTCACGAACGCCAAAGGCGCCTTGCGCCCCGCGTACCTCCAACTGTTGTCCCGGCTGGACATCGCGTAGCCACTCAGAGAACACACCACCCTCGCGCAGCTTGATGAACAGCTCAGCCGTGCCGCCCCAGTTGGGATTGTTCGCCAAGGAATAGGAGCGGCGCGTGTCCGTTCCTGGAATGACCAGCTCCAAGAACTGGCCGGGATCAAACTCGCAGCCGAGGGCACCGCGCTCGTCGGGTCCCAGCTGGAGTTCCAGACGGACGGTGTCGGCGGCGACGACGTCGACCGCGGTAACAGTTGCCTGCCGAGTGGGGATCTTGCCGGAAATGATCCGGTTGCTCTCGTAGGGCAGCGTGATGTTCATGGCGCCCTTGGCATAGGTGCAGCAGAGGAGGACCTCCCCGTTTGCCGCCGCCTCGTCGTCCAAGACGGTCTTAGAGTGGTTGCGCATCTCGTATGCGCCCTCGGCGCGAGCATGGCAGGCGCCGCAGCTTCCCGCGCGGCAGGACGAAGGAAGGAGCAGGCCCGCGGCCTCCGCCGCCTCAACGACCGATTGTTCCGGACCGCTGCTCACCACGAGGTGCTCGCCGTCCGAGGTACTCAAGGCGTGCGTCCAAGTGATGGTGACAGATGGATCCGTGAGAGTTGCCGAGCTCATCGCACACCTCCAACCAGCGCGTCCTGCAGGTCCGCAACCGGGTCATTCCCAATGAGACCCAGTCCGAAGCGCTCCACCACGATGTCGATGGCTGCCGGGGTGAGGAACGCTGGCAGGGTGGGCCCAAGATTGATGTTCTTGATGCCGAGCGCCAGCAGGGTAAGCAGCACGGCGACGGCCTTCTGCTCGAACCAGGAGATGACGAGGGTGAGAGGGAGATCGTTGACCTCGCAGCCAAGTGCGTCCGCCAGTCCCATCGCAATGCGAACCGCGGAGTAGGAATCGTTACACTGTCCGACGTCAAGCAGCCGCGGCAGGCCGATGAGCTCGCCAAAATCGATGTCATTGAAGCGGTACTTGGCGCAGCCCATGGTGAGAATGAGCGAGTCGTCCGGGGTAGCCTGCGCATACTCGCGGAAGTAGTTGCGTCCCGGGGAGGCGCCATCGCAGCCGCCCATGACGAAGATATGGTTGAGCTCGCCCTCCTTGACCGCTCGCAGCACTTCGTCGGAGAGCTCCAGGACGGCTTGGTGCCCAAATCCCACCATCGCCGAACGCTTTCGCGCCGTCTCCGCGAAGCCGGGCAGGGCCTGGGCCGCGCGGATGATTTCGGTGAAGTCGTGCGTTTCCAAGTGCCGAACGCCAGGCCAGCCGACCGGGCCGTTCGTGAAAATCTGATGCTTATACGCCTGGCGGGGCTCGATGATGCAGTTGCTCGTCATGAGGATCGGGCCGGGGAAGTTTGCGAAGTCGGTCTGCTGGTCCTGCCAGGCGCCGCCATAGTTACCCACAAGATGAGGGTAGGCGCGCAGCTCCGGGTAGCCGTGGGCGGGCAGCATCTCGCCGTGGGTGTAGATGTTGATGCCCGTCCCTTCGGTCTGCTCCAGTAGCGCCTTGAGCGCCGGGAAGTCATGACCGGAGACGAGGATCGCCTTGCCTTCCACCGCGCTCATACGCACGCGCGCCGGCGACGGCGTCCCGAAGGAACCACTATTCGCCCGGTTAAGTAGGTCAAGCACCGCAAGATTGGTGCGCCCCAGGCCGAGTGCGTACTCCAACAGTTCCTCAATATCCGACGGATCCGACCCCAAATACACAAGAGCCTTCTCCACGTCGGAGAGCACCGCGGAATCCGTATAGCCCATGACGGAGGCGTGATGAATGTACGCGCACACGCCCTTAAGGCCGTAGAGAATGAGAGCCCGCAAACCAATAACATCCGGGCCCACCTCGTCGATACCAGCGAGGATTCCCAGCGACATCGCCTGCTCCACCAACGCATCGGTGGTCGTAGCCGGTACGAACTCGGCAGGGCCGGTCAGGCGCTCCGCAGGTGCTCCCGCAGCCGCGGCAGCACTCTCGTAGGCCGAACGCACCCGCTCCTTGACCATTTCGGCCTGCTTGATGAGCGAGACGAAACGCGTCGGACTGAAATTCACGTTCGTGAGGGTGGTGAACAGGGCAAAGGAGAGAAAGTCGGCCGCGTCGTCGTCGCCCGCGCCAAGCGCACGCGCATGCGCCGCGTAATCAGCCACGCCCTTGAGCTGGTAAATCAGCAGGTCCTGAAGCGCCGCCGTCCGCTCGTCCTTGCCGCAGGTTCCCCTGGTGAGGGTGCAGCCCAGAATCGGACCTGATCGGTCAACCTGTTCACATTGGTAGCAGAACACTGCTTCTTCTCCTATCCCCCAGTGATTTCGAGGGTCTCGGGTTTCTCTCATCTGCTCGCACGACAGGCAGATCAGAGGCAGCAGTGCTCGAAGGATTGCGCGGGGAATCCCTCCCGCAACGTCACGACGCAACGACGCTACGTACGCCGTCACGGCACGCCGTACAGTGACGTCACGAAACGTAGGTAAACATGACGAGACAGCGGCGCAGGACGCTCCGACGAACCCTGGACCAGCGACTCAACGGGAGAACACACCTGCTCTCGCTGGGTTACGGAACACATATCGAAGCGCACGCGGCACACACCCTTTTGCTAGCTGCCCTTGCCTGACCACTGAGAGAGCCTGCACACTCAGCCCCAACAAAGTAACGCGGCGCCAAGCAGCACATACTCACTCATGTGCTAGCAGAACGATCCTATGGAGGGCTCGCCGTTGAGCTTAGGACGTTCGGGCAGACGTTACGAGGGCGACAGCAGACCCTCTATGTAAAAACACTGAGAATCCCAGTAAAAATAGTCTGGGCGCCAACAGCCGAACATTGGGTCGATTATTTGCGTCCTCGGCGTGTCGCGTCCGGCGCGCCAGATTCCATTACCTATTTCCTCAGTGTGCATCCCAGCGTTCTCCGTGCCATCGACAGCACACGCAACGCTCCCATATACGGTAAGGAAACCACGCCCACTCACCCCGCGGTGTGCAACCTCATCGTCGCCTTTTCCAGGCCGTTGGCCAGCACATCTTCCACGGCATCCGCAGCCTGCTCCAGCAGCACCGGTAAATCCTTACGCTCGGCTGAAGAGAAGGCCCGCAGCACATAGTCCGCGGGATCCTGGCGGCCCGGCGGGCGCCCAATCCCAAAGCGGAGGCGAATGTAGTTCTTGTTGCCAAGCGACTGACTAATCGACTTCAGCCCATTATGACCACCCTCGCCACCGCCACGCTTAAGCTTGAGCGTGCCGAAGGGAAGGTCTAGTTCATCGTGAACGACGATGAGATTTGTGGGCTCAACATCGAAGTAGTCGAGCAGTGCCTTGACCGGCCCACCCGACGTGTTCATGTACGAATCAGGGGTCGCGAGAATCAGCCGCTCCCCCGGATTTCCGGGTGCCACACCCACGCGCGCAGACATCGCATGCGTCCGCGACGCCTTATGCGCCGAAAGCTTGCCGCCCACCCGGCCCGCCAACACATCGAGGACCATGTGCCCCGCGTTGTGTCGAGTCTGCGCGTATTTCTCCCCCGGATTTCCGAGACCGACGACGGCGTACATCGCTTCCTTTCCGGCGCCCCGCGCCTGTACTGGCTCAATTCGTCGACCCAGTGGTGGTTACTTGTGATGGTTATGGGAGATACGAGTGTGGCGCCCCGAAAGGCGCCACACTACGTCATCGCTGTTGCACGTTGTTGAGTATCATTGACGACTATTTACCACCCAATCAAGCGAGCGAACTCGCAGGCTGGAGCACTACGTCGTCGGCAATCAACTAGCCATGCGCGCTACCGAAATCACTCGGCGACGACCTCAGCTTCCGGCTCCTCTTCGACGGTCTCAGCGGAGACCACCACGACGACTGCCTCAGGATCGATCTCGCACTCGACGTCGCCGGCGAAAGCGATGTCGGCGACGGTCACGTGAGCGCCATCCTCGCGGCCCTCAACGTTGACCTGGATGACCTCGGGGAGGTGGGTGGCCGGAGCCTTGACCAGGAGGTGCAGGATCTCGAGAGTAGCCATGGTGCCGGGGGCGGACTCGCCGACGATCTCCACGGGAACCTCAACCTCAACCTTCTCGCCCTTGTTCACACGCAGAAGATCGGCGTGAACGAGCTGGCGGGAAAGCGGGTGACGCTGAATGTCCTTGACGAGAGCCAGGATGTCTTCGCCATCCAGGTCCACGGTGAGGAGAGCGTTAGCCTGGCCCTTGATGGCGAGGAACAGCTCGTGGGCGTCCACGGAGAAGTGAACCGGCTCAGCGCCGTGGCCGTAAACAACCGCGGGGACGCGGCCGTCACGGCGCAGCTGGCGAGCCGAACCCTTGCCAAAGTTGGTACGTGCAACAGCGGAAAGCTTATCTGCCATAGTGGATCTCCTATCTCTGTACGATGCTCCACCAAACGGCGGAACAATGTTGTCCTCTCAGACCGCAGGTACAGATCGTTAGGATCGACCCACCGCGTCGATAACGGAGATTCGCGGACGCGAACTCCCTCGCCGAGGCAACCCATCCAGTTTAGCGAGGTGTTTTCTGGGGCGCCAATGGGCGACTGCGAAAGGTGCCGCAAATCGCACGGCGGCACATGTAATTTCTCAGTGCTTTAGTTTCTGACTCTTTAGTTCTAAGCGTGCTTACTCAACTGCGGAGTACAACGTGACGTTCCATCCGTCTATCAGCCTACCCGTCAGATTTTCCAGCGATCCCCCGCACCAAGACGGCATGGCTCTCGACGGGTACCATCGAGGATGGCTCCCGAGTTTTGGACTCCGATCAGTATCCGTAGCTCAGCCTAAAAAACCCGACCCGAGAATGGAGAGCGATGAACACCATCTTTGACCAGGACGAGGAAGTCTTCATGCTGGAGACCGACCGCCTGCTCCTACGCGGCTGGCACGAGTCCGATCTCCCAGAATGGGTCGCCATGAATGCCGACGAAGATGTACGCCGTTACTTCCCTGATCTGTTGACTCCCGAAGTGGCCATCGAACGCGCAGTCGAGTATCAAGAAGAGTTGGTCACTAACGGCTTCGGCCTATGGGCTGTTGAGACGCGCGAGGCCATCGCCTACCTCGACTCCGACAACCGTCCGAATCTGCTTCCACCGAGCAGCTTCATTGGGTTCATTGGCATCCACAAGATGGATACCGACATCCCCGCGCTCGACGACGGCACCCCCGTCTCCTACGAGATCTGCTGGCGGCTCGCCAAGGAAGCGTGGGGCCAGGGTCTGGCCACCGAGGGGGCTCAGGCAGCCCGCGATTACGCCTTCGGGATCGAACGCTTCCCGATTCTCGGTTCCTACACCACCGCCGAAAATGCACCAAGCCGCCGCGTCATGGAGAAGGTAGGGCTCCGCCTCGCTGTCGAGTTCACTCACCCAGCTCTTCCCGAGGGATACAAGGACTGCGTTCTCTACTCCATGAAGATGAGTGACTGGTCCTTTACTCACGCCAACGAGGACTGATCGTCCCGTACAGCGTCCTCAACTTCACCGTTGTCACCCTTGTTGCCGTTCCTACGGCTACCGCAGCGGTGGTCTTCACCGCACTCATCAGCGGTGAAGAATGGACGGTCGTGTCGAGAATTGAGTGCTACGTCAAGGTCCCAGGGCTCATTTCTCGACACAAGTGTCCATTCTCGAATTGAATATTGCACCGAAGGGGGCGGACCACCCCACGGTGGTCCGCCCCCTTCCTCACTTTTTACCCGAAGGCATCCGGATCTGGATTGAATCACCCAGCCAGACTAGATCACCCGGCGTCGCCGTCGAAGATCTTCGCAACCGAATCGTCCTCGAACACGGCGTCAATAGCCTTGGCCAGCACGGGAGCAATCGGGAGCACGGTCAGTTCAGGGAAGCGCTTGCTCTCCTCAATGGGCAGCGTGTCAGTCACGATGAGCTCCTTCATGCCAGAAGCGCGCAGCCGTTCAACAGCAGGATCGGAAAGCACACCGTGCGTCGCCGCGATGATAACGTCCTTTGCACCAGCCTCAAGAACGACGCGCACGGCGCCACAGATGGTGCCGGCGGTGTCGATGAGATCGTCAACGATGACGGCAGTGCGGCCCTTGACATCGCCCACCACACGGTTGGCGGTGGCCTGGTTGGGACGGGTGATGTCACGCGTCTTGTGTACGAAAGCCAGCGGCACGCCACCAAGGCGGTTGCCCCACTGCTCGGCCACTTTGATACGCCCGGCATCTGGGGAAACCACAACGGTCTCGTCGGGATCGATCTTCGTCTTGACGTACTCCACCAGCGTGGGCATGGCCCACAGGTGATCCACCGGGCCATCGAAGAAGCCCTGCGCCTGGGCGGCGTGCAGATCGACACTCATAATGCGGTCAGCACCGGCAGTGCGGAACAGATCAGCCATGAGACGAGCGGAGATAGGCTCGCGCCCCATGTGCTTCTTATCCTGGCGCGCGTACGGGTAGTACGGCACGACGGCGGTGATGCGCTTGGCGGAGGCGCGCTTGGCGGCGTCCACCATGATGAGCTGCTCCATGACCCACTTATTGATGGGTGCGGGATGTGACTGCACGATGAACACGTCGGCGCCGCGGATTGACTCGTCGAAACGAACGTAAATCTCTGAGTTGGCAAAATCATAAGCGGTGACGGGGAGCAATTCGATGCCCAGCTCGTCGGCAATGTGTTGTGCAAGCTCGGGATGGGCTCGGCCCGTCACTAGCTTGAGTCGCTTGTCGTTGGATACTTGCATTCCTGTCATGGAAGGCTCCCTGTCAGTTTTGCCGTGCGGCGGGGACTTCGCCGCTCACGTCTGAACCACCAGCGGTCACGTCAACCGCTGGGAAAACCGAAAATGGCGGAAGCGTGATTCCCGCCGGTACGACACCACCGTAGGCCACAACATGGCTAGCTTTCGCACCAGATTCCACAAGTGTGTCCGTCAACTCACCTGGACCAACGATCGCGCCCGTCTCAACCCGGCTGGAACCGCGCAATGATGTGCCGGGGAGCACAGTGGAATCCGCTTCCAAGACAACGTCAACATCAATGTACGTGGCCACCGGATCAATGATCGACACGCCTGCACGCATCCACTTCTCGTTGATTCGGCGCTGCATCTCCGTACGGAGGGTGGCCAGCTGCGCGAGATCGTTACAGCCCTCGACAAGCCACGAATCGGCAAGCACGTAATCACCCACGCCCTGGCCCGAGTTCGACGCATCAGCGACAACATCGGTCAGGTACATCTCGCCCTGCGAGTTCTCAGTGCCGAGCCCGGCGAGGCTAGTGCGCAGGAACCCAGCATCAAAGGCGTAGGTGGAGGTGTTGATTTCGGTGATTTTGCGCTCCTCGGGGGTTGCGTCACGATGTTCGACCACACCGACGATCGCTCCGGACTCGCCACGCACGATACGTCCGTAGCCTGTGGCATCGGGGATGTTGGTGGTCAGGACAGTCACAGCATTGTCCCCGTGACGCGCCAGCATGTCGGCGAGCGATTCCGTATCGAGAAGGGGAACGTCTCCCGCCATCACGACGACGGCGCCCTCCAATCCCTCCGGAAGTACCTCCAGTCCACACCACACAGCGCGACCGGTGCCCTTAATATCGTCCTGATCGGCGATGATGACATCCGGATCACATTCGAGTGCGTGCGCTGCGACGGCGTCTCGTTCATGACGCACGACAACAACAAGATGCTCCGGATCCAGTCCGCGAGCAGCAGCGATTGCATGCCCGAGAAGGGAGCGTCCGCACATTTTGTGGAGGACCTTGGGGAGTGCCGATTTCATGCGGGTACCAGCGCCCGCGGCCAGAACTACAACTGCTGCCGGGCGAGTCACCTGCACGGTGGACCCCTCTCTCTTATTTGAGATACGCCTACACAACGTCCTGCTTCAACAAAGAAGCGGCCTGGCTCCGCCTCCAGGGCTCGAACCTGGACTAAAGGTTCCAAAGACCTCTGTGCTGCCATTACACCAAGGCGGATTGGTGAACGGAATGATTCTAACGGCGAATCGCCAACTGTCATAATAGGTCCATGAATGAAGACGCACCCCTTAATCACATGTCCGCGCCCAAGCGGGTGCGCATGACGCGCGCTCAGCGCCGTGAACAACTTATCGGAATTGCTCGGGAACTCTTTGGCGCCAAGGGCTACGACGCCGTCTCCATTGAGGAAATCGCATCCGCCGCGGAGGTCTCAAAACCCGTGGTATATGAGCATTTTGGGGGAAAAGAAGGGCTCTATCAGGTCATCGTTGACCGCGAAGTTACTGTCCTCTCGGAGATGCTTTCCTCGCAGATGCGGCCCGGCTTGCACCCGCGGGAGATGCTTGAGCACATTGTGCTGTCGCTTCTTGACTACATCGAGGCCAACGCGGATGGCTTTCGACTTCTGTCGCATCAATCACCCACCGCACTCTCCGGAGGGACGTTCACCACAATCATTGCGGATGTTGCAGAACAGGTAGCGGACCTCCTCGCCCCGGTGCTCAACGAGCAGGGTTTGGATCCGGAGGATGCTCCCATCTACGGGCAGCTTCTCGCTGGCGCCATCGGGCGCATCGGCCAGTGGTGGGTGGAGGTGCGCGTGCCACCCAAGGAAGAGACAGCCGCGCACGTTATTAACCTGCTATGGATGGGCCTACGGGGAATGGAGCGCGACCCCCGCCTCGTCACGCTCTCTCCTGACGAGGCGTGACGAGATGTCAACAGGGGGTCCGGGAAGCTGAATGCCAGCTTCCCGGACCCCCTCCTTCATGGGATGACATATGGTCGACGACGACGTCACGTCACCTATATCCAGACCTCACCTACAGCCGACACCAGATGACACCCGTCGCAACCGGGAGGAATCATCCCCACAGTAGGCAGACCTCAGACGATGTCAGCCGCCTGCATGCGAGCCTCGGAAGCCGCATCATCTGTCAGCTCTTCTTCGGCCGCCAACTCAGCAGCAATCCGAGCACGGTAGTTGTCCTTCTCGCGGGTAACACGCTTCTCATCCCAACCGAGTACCGAGGCGGCAATCTCTGCCACTTCATCCACAGCTGCACCACCACGATCGCGGGACTCAGAATTGAGGCGGACACGCGCCACAAAGATATCTTCCAGGTGCTGAGCACCCTCCACCGCGCAAGCACGATAAACCTCGGCGCGCAGGAACTGCGGCGCCGCCTTCAACGGGGTACCCAGGCTCGGATCCTCGTCAATTGTTGCCAGCAGATCGGTCACCTCAGCACCATAGCGTGACAGCAGATGCTTCATGCGGTCGGCATCGAAGCCGTACTTGGCTCCCAACTGGGCGGCACGGTTCGTCGTCGCCTCGTATCCGGCAGCCCCCATAAGCGGCAGACGGTGGGTAATCGAAGGCTTCTTCGCTGCCAGTTCCTTACCCAAGGCGAAGTCCACAGCGTCCTCAGCCATGACACGGTACGTGGTGAGCTTGCCGCCAGCGATCGCCACCATACCCGGAATTACCTCGGTGACGGTGTGCTCGCGCGACACCTTAGTGGACTTCGACTCGTCTAGCACCTTCGGCTGCAGCAGCGGGCGTAGGCCCGCGTAGGTGCCGATGATGTCGTCACGGGTCAGTGGCTTCTCCAGCACTTCGTTGGCGTGCTCGAGGACGTAGTCGATGTCCTTCGACGTCGGTACCGGATGCCTAAGCTGCTCATGCCACGCGGTATCCGTAGTGCCAATCACCCAGTAGTGCTGCCACGGAATGATGAACAGCACCGACTTCTCGGTACGCAGGAACATACCCGTCTGAGCCTTGAGACGCTCGCGCGGGATGACGATGTGGACACCCTTGGAGGCCAGCACCTTGAGTCCGCCGGTGCCGCCAGCCATGTCCTGGGTCTCTTCGGTCCAGATACCGGTAGCGTTGATAAGGCGCTTGGCCTTGACAGTGAACTCCTCGCCGGTCTCTAGATCAACTGCCTTGACACCGGTGGCGCGCCCCTTCTCGTCCTTGAGGATTTCGGTCATACGCACACGGCTCGCCGCCTGCGCACCGTACTTCACTGCCGTCCGGATCAACGTGATGACAAGGCGCGCATCATCCACACGCGCATCATAAAACTCAATGGCTCCGGTGAGCGCCGACTTCTTCACCTCGGGGAAGCGCTTGAGAGCGCCCTTCTTCGTCAGGTGCTTCTGAATCGGCACCGTCTTGTGCCCGCCAGCACCGATCACCGCGAGCGCGTCATACATACCAACGCCCACAGCCGAGTAAGTGCGCTCAATGACGGGCATCTTGAGAGGCCACAGGAACGGCTGCGCCGATACCAGGTGCGGGGCGATGGTGGTGAGGAGACGCCCACGCTCTTTGAGGGCTTCGGCCACGAGTTTGAAATCAAGGTTGTACAGGTACCGCAGCCCACCGTGAACGAGGCGTGAAGAACGCGACGACGTTCCCGAAGCCCAGTCCTGCCCTTCAATAACGGCGGTGGACAAACCGCGCGAGGCGGCATCCAATGCGATACCCGCACCGGTGACGCCACCACCGATGACGAGGACGTCGAAGGTCGTATCACGCATCGCTTGGAGCGATGCGGTTCGTTGTGACGGAGACAGAACTGACATGAGTGGTCCTTTGCTGTAAGGCTGACACTCCCCCACGCGCGCCGGCACGACTCCCCTACCAAACGCCCGCGTATCCTTATTGCTTGACACAGTGAAATTCGTGAGAATTGACCCCAGCGTTGGGGCACAGTATTCCCTCGATCAACACGCTTTGAAGTATATAACGGCAGGTGGCACACCATGTCCAGATGAGCAATCTTGCGCTACGAATTCTGCGGAAAAGAAAACGTGCACGGCGACTCGTTCACCCACGCACCCCATCATTTGGCGAGAACTCCCCGCGAGGTCAGCACAATTCGTCGTCGCACTGAACAACTCTTCTGATAAAGTGATATCACAATTTCACCGAACAAGGAGGAACCGATGCTGCGCATCGATGCACTCAACAAGTCATTCGGTAGTCTCAAAGCTCTCGATAACCTGAACTTCCATGTGAACCCCGGCGAGATCTTCGGATTCGTGGGTTCTAATGGTGCAGGCAAGACAACCGCTATGCGCATCATGCTGGGAGTCATGTCCGCCGATTCTGGCACCGTCACGTGGAACGGGACTCCCCTAAATTTCGAGACGCGCCGCGAGATCGGCTACATGCCATCCGAGCGCGGACTGTACCCGCGGATGCCCGTCGGCAAGCAGCTGGAGTACCTCGCACGCTTACACGGACTCGATAAAAAGAGCGCACATGACCGCATGGAATATTGGACGGAACGGCTCGGTCTCGGATGGCGCCGCGAGGACAATGTCCAGAAGCTCTCCCTCGGCAACCAGCAGCGCGTCCAGCTCGCGGCAGCCCTGGTGCATGACCCAAAGATGCTCGTCCTCGACGAACCATTCTCCGGGTTGGACCCAACCGCCGTGGACGTCATGAGCAAGGTGTTGCGCGAAGCTGCCAACACCGGCGCACCCGTCGTGTTCTCCTCGCATCAGCTCGAACTGGTGGAGAAGCTCAGCGACCGGGTCGGTATCATTTCCCAAGGTCACATGGTTGCCGAAGGTACCGTGGATGAACTCCGCTCCACCGAGCACCAGCAGTTCGCCATCGCCGTGGGCAGCGACCCGCAGTCGGTGCAGCAGGCGCTTCTCCCACTCGGCATCACACTAGCCGCCGACCCGTTGGAGGGAACGGCCGAGGCACCTCGCCGCGAAGGCGTCACAAGGTTGGTGTTCACACAGCCGGTGGGCATCTCGGATCAAGACATTCTTCGCGCTGCAGTGACCGCAGGCGCAGTCCACGAGTTTGCGCCGCGCCGCCCACACCTGTCCGAGTTGTTCAACAACGTCGTCGTCACCCCCGAGGAAGAACCTGTGGATAAGCCCAAAAAGAAGGGCCTGTTCTCCTTCGGCAAGAAAGGAGTGAAGTGATGCTAGGTCTCGTCATTAAACGCGAGTTCACCACGTTGCTGGGCTCGAAAGCCATGAAGATCTCCACCATTGTGTTGGTGCTTCTGTTTCTAGTGGCCGGACTCGTTGGTCGCTTCCTACTAAACAACGACGACGACACGAGCTCGAGCGCCCCCGAGACCATGACAATCGGCGTCACCACCGACGCCGCTCCACTGGTGCCTTACATCGAAGACACCCCGCTAGTGAAGATCGAGGATATTGGTTCTGCTGACCCGCGCCAGGCATACAACGCCGACGGTGCGAATTTTGAGGCCATCATCTCCGGAGACCCGGCCAGCCCGGTCATCTCCTCCAGCAATCGAAACACTCCGGTACGGGAGATCGCAGTTCTGGCTGCCACAGAGTACTTAGTTGACCAGAATGGGGCGCTAACACCGGCGCTCTCGGAACAGCTGCACGCGGTGACCAGAATCCAAGTGGTGGACGTATCGCAAGATGCCATCACGAATAATCCGATCGGTTATGCCGTGGGTATGGCCTCGGTTGTCATCCTCATGATGATCACGATTATGGGAGTCTCCACACTCTCAGCGGGTGTGGTGGAAGAGAAATCAAGCCGCGTGGTGGAGATTCTCCTGACCACCGTACGTCCACGAACTCTGCTCCTCGGGAAGATCCTCGGTATCGGTTCAGGAATGCTCGTCATCTTCCTCATCTACATCGTCGGCATCTTTGGCGGACTGTGGATCTCCGGGCTACTTGACGGCGCGGGTGTGGTTCTCAAGGCGCTAGGAGCACTAGGCGTGTGGGGCTACGTTCCGATGGTTCTCATGTGGATCGTTCTCGGCTACTTCACCTTCGCGGCAATCACCGGTGGTCTCTCCGCAACTGTGTCGCGCCAGGAGGATCTCGGAGCGGTTCAGACCCCGATCGTCTTCATGCAGCTCATCCCCATGTACGTGGCGATGTACCTGGTCCCCTACCTCCCAGACGCGACCATCACCAAGGTCCTCTCCTACATCCCCGCTTTCTCGCCCTACCTCATGCCAATGCGTTCGGCAATCGGCGAGGTGGAACCGTGGGAGCAAGGATTGGCGATTGGTTTGTCACTCGTAGCTATTCCGCTACTTGGAGCCATCGCAGGGAAGATCTACGAACGCTCAATCCTCCACGTGGGCGAACGAGTCAAGCTCTCGAAGGTATTCTCCAAGTCCGCGTGAGTGGTGGATACGTGTGCAGGATGAGATACGGCAAGAGGTTCCGCCAGTAGGCCATGACCTATTGGCAGGATCTCTCAAACGAGGACTGAACAACCTGGCCATATAACCGCCTTGTAACCGTGCCATCACACTCAAAACAGGCAAACAACTTTTAAAGCGGCGCCCGCCGGTCGGAATTTACCGATCGGCGGGCGTTTCACTTTCCCAAGTTTCCTAAGTGGGCATCACAGCGATCCGTAGGCCTTCTACGGCACGAAGATCGCTGACGTGCCCACTTAGCGAGCCACAAGCCTGCGCGCTAACCAACGACATCCACGCAGGTCAGCTTTCCCGCTCGAAGTGGGAAAGGAGTTCACGCAAGCGGTCGGCCAGCTGGCGCTGTGACTCCCGATCCATGTCCTCAAGCTGGCGGCGCTCCACAGCGAGCAAATCCGCCATCGCAGCGTCCACGACGTCAAGCCCCTTGTGGGTAATCTGCACATGCACGACCCGTCGGTCGGAGATATCCGGAAGCCTGATAGCAAATCCGTGAGCAACCATTCGATCGATACGATTTGTGACGGTGCCAGAGGACACCAGCGTCTCTTGCATAAGCCGCCCGGCTGTCAATTGATACGGAAACCCCTGACGCCGCAGCGCTGAGAGCATCTCAAACTCCCACGGTTCAATGTTGTGCCGAGCAAACGTTTGACGCCGCATCCGGTCAATATGCCGTTCCAGACGGAGAAGACGGGAGAACACCGCGAGCGGTTCCGGATCAAAGTCCAGCCGCTCACGCCCCCATGCCGCAACAATGCCATCAACCTCGTCGCGCAACCCGTCCGTAGTATTCATACGGCAAGATTACTCGACATCAAGATAGTTTCCGCAAGAAATTGCGGAATTTTGGTCAAATCCGTCGTCGTCGACGAAGTACATACGGCTCGAATTCGCTCACGTCACCCTTCCAGCTAAGATATCCGGGTACGGCCAGCTGTGCCGTCATCACCGATGTGAGGAGATTTGCGGTCGTGGCCAATTTGCCTGAACTACAAGGTTACGCCGACGGGTCATGGGCTACGGCGGGATCTCTTATAGTTCACGTTCGCGCACTTGACGCCGCGAGCACCGACCTCCTCACTCTCGCTCCCGAACCATCGGGGCTGCTCACATGGCTAGGCGCACAGCAGCAGGTCGTGGGATGGGGTGAGGCCGCGCGCATTGAAGTCCAAGGTGACCATGCCATCCGCGAGGCCTCCGCACAGTGGAACGCTCTGGTTGCGGGGGCACACGTCACCAACGATTCTCCCTACGAGTGGGCCAACCGCGCGCCTTTTGCGCTGGGTTCGTTCGGATTCGCCGCAGATACGCCCGGGTTTCTTATCACGCCAGCAGTTGCATTAGTTCGGCGGGGAGACGAGGCCGTCGTTGTGACGACGACGGCGTCCCGTAACGATTCCGCACCCGTCGCCACTTTCACGTCCACATCCCCTGTTCCCGTCAGCAAACCTGGCGCGATGTTTACCAAACCGGGGCGCATGACCCAGAGCCAATGGCGCACGGCTGTTAGTGAACTTATCGCTTCCCTGAACGAGGGCGCAGCATCGAAGGTGGTTCTCGCCCGAGACATCGTCGTCTCCTCAGACACCCCCATTGACGAGCGCTTCCTTGCGTCGCGACTGCGGCAGCTCTACCCCTCGACGTGGGTCTTCGCCGTCAACGGGCTTATCGGCGCCACACCCGAGATGCTCGCGGCATTGGATTCGGGCATCGTGACATCTCGAGTTCTCGCCGGAACCGCCGCCCCGACAGACGGAGCGGACCTTTTCTCCTCAATGAAGAATCGGACGGAACACCACTTTGCGGTCGAATCCGTAGCGCGGGCCCTCGCCCCGCTCGCCGAGAGCCTCGACGTTCCCACCGAACCTTTCCTACTCCAACTCCCGAATGTTGTTCATTTGGCAACCGAAGTAACCGCTCACGTACCGGGGGCGAACGTTCTCGACATCGTTGGCGCACTGCATCCCACCGCAGCCGTGTGTGGAACTCCAACTAAACTCGCCTTTGACCTGCTCGAACGTCTCGAAGGAACCGAACGCGGGCGATACACCGGCCCCGTGGGTTGGGTGGATCGAACCGGGGCCGGCGAGTTCGGCATCGCGTTGCGTTGCGGCCAACTTTCATCTGATCGCCGTGACATCCGCGTCTTCGCGGGCGGCGGGATCATGCCCGATTCCATCCCCGGCGTGGAACTCGCAGAGACCCATGCGAAGATGCGACCCGTGCTTGACGCCCTCGGCCTGGACAATTCCGACGATACTTCTCTAGAGGGTGCTGAGCTGTAGCCCCTTTATTCACAGACATACCGTTCGCTGTTTCGGTGGCTCACCGAGATCTCAACTATTCGGCGGGGGGGCTCGCTAAGGCGATGCACGAGCCACACAGTGCAACTGACGATATATAGGGTGACGGCTATTCGTATATTTCAATAACGGTCACACATGGGCATCATGTGCCTCGACTCTTGCCAGAGAAGCGTCAGAAGGACTCGCCGAGGGTTTCTACAACCGCTGTCGTGGCCGCCGCGCGGGCCGCATTGAGCTGGGCCGATGGACGCGGGATCTTAAGATGCAGTAGCGAGCGGCCCGTGATGGGAGCAACGAGCGCTTCACGGAGTTCCGCAAGAGTCTCGATCTTTCGAGCCTCCCAACCGCAGGCACGAGCGGCAGCAACAGGATCCACGTGGGGTGGGGCGGCGAAGAACCTCTCGTAGACGACAGGTTCGGCATCACGGTGCTCCAGCGAGGCGAAGATTGAGCCACCACCATCGTCGAGGACGATGACTTGAATATCGAGGGTGGTAGGGGAGGAATCGCCCGGCAGCTCCGGGCGCTGAGCCAGCGAGGAGAGATCGTAGGCGAAGGTCATATCGCCCATGACCGCGCGCACCGGACGCCCGCATGCCATCGCGAGACCAAGCGCCGACGCAATAGTTCCGTCGATACCTGCCAGCCCGCGGTTCGAATGGACATCGGTCCGCCCGGGACGATTTGCCGCGAGATCGAAGCCTCGCACGGTGTTTGAGGCGCCGAGCCACAGTAGTGCGGGGTCACTGTGACGCCACACGGCACGGCAGGCCGAGAGCAGGGTGAGGTCGTCAGCACCCTCCGCCGACTCACCCGAAATGTCATCAATGGCAGTTGCCGCCGCGCGCCAAACATCTAGCCACCGGTTCGGATCCTGCGCCCACGAGCCATCAACCAGCCCGACATCATCGGACAGCCCGGCCACCACAGTATCCGCTGTCTCGTGCACGTCCACCCACTCAGGATGCGTCGCCACCACGATCTTGCGAATTCGCGACCGGCCAAGAAGCTGGGTGATCGGACGGGAAAGCGTGGGACGCCCGGTCACCACAATCTGCTCAACATATTCTCCAAGCTGCGGCACAATCCATTGCTCGTAGGGGATCCAGGTCTCGGCGTCCGTCATGTTCGAGCTGGGTTCCGCAATGATCGGAATTCCTCGCCGGGCCGCCGCTGTCACAACAGCCCGATCAGCCCCGTCACCTGCAACAACTAAAGTCCGCAAGCCCGCGTGCACAATCTCGTCCCACGCTGGATGGTTCACCCGCGACTGGATGACCAACGAGGGCTGCCCGTGCTTGTCGTCAACTCGCATTGCACCCGTCACCGGTACCAACGGCTCACGGAAAGCCACGTTGAGGTGCACCGGCCCGGCTTGCCCGAGGAATCCATGAGACGCGGCCACCATCCGACGTACGCGGCCACGGACTCGGTCGAGGGCGCCGTCGTCGTACGAAGTCTCAGCGGGCAACTCGTCACTTGCCACGACGCTGCGGCCGAAAATTCCGACCTGGTGAGTGGTTTGTGAGGCGCCAACGCCACGCAGTTCGTGCGGGCGATCGGCGGTCAGCGCGATGATCGGTAGGGACTGGAACCATGCTTCGTCGAGCGCCGGGTGAAGTTCGACGACGGCGGTGCCGGACGTGGTCACGATGGCCACTGGCTCACGGTATGCTTTCGCCGCTCCCACGGCCCAAAATCCGGCGCTGCGTTCGTCGCTGAAGACGGCGGCGCGGACGCGCCCGGCCCGCTCCAGGCTCGCGAGCGCGTAGCCGAACGGGGCATCACGGGAGCCCGGGCAGTAGGCAACCCAACGCACGCCTTCGCAGACGAGGGAGGTGAGGATCGTTGTCGCGAGGACGATGGAGGGGTTTTCGGGGGTGCCGACGCTGCCCATGTTGCTCGCGTTGCTCGCGTTGGTCGCGTTGGTCGCGTTGGTCGCGGTCCCGGTTGTATTACTCGTGGCGGTCGCGCCCCCGGGGCCCGTTGTGTTGCTCGCGTTCCCGAGCCCGTCCGTTTTATCAGTAGTCACGCCACGTCCTCGTTCCATCGTGCAGCAATCATCGCTTCCGTTCGCGTCACCCACGAATCCACCAGGTCAGCCGGGGCGGGGCGAGTAGTTGGGTCGGGTCGGCTACCTGAGCCGAGCCAAGTATCTGAGCCCGCGGCGCCGTCGTCGTTCGAAATGTTTGCGGTGAACGACGGCGTTTCGTCGCCCACGAGCCGACCGCCCAGCAACTCCCCCTCGGCAATCCGGCGGGCATCCGCAAGGCTTAGTGCACCGTCTGCGGAAACCAATGGCCCCGCAACATCACCTACTAGCAGCCGCTGCGTGTCGAGGCCGCAGGCGTGCGGAAGTTCCGGGAGAGCGGCCGCGAGCGCGACCCCTGCGGCGAGTCCGATGGACGTATCGATCGCGGAGGAGACGACGACGGGGATCGGCAGCTGTTCGGCAAGTTCAAGGGCACGGCGGATTCCACCAAGGGGCGCGACTTTGACGACGGCGACGTCGGCGGCTTCCAGTTCGACCACACGGAACGGGTCCTCAGCGCGGCGAATGGATTCATCCGCGGCAATGGGAATGGAGGTGCGGGCGCGAACCCACGCGAGATCCTCGACGGCCATACACGGCTGCTCGACGTATTCGAAACCACCAACAGGAGCAGCAGCGTCGTTGAGGAAGGCGATCGCTTCGAGGGCGTCGTCGCGCTCCCACTTTCCGTTGACATCAATGCGCACGTGGGCCGCCTCCCCGAACTCATTCGCGAGGACCTGAGAGACCGCGCGAATCCGGTCCCAGTCCTGGTGGAGGGTGGAGCGGGGGTCGGCAACTTTGATCTTGGCGGTTCGGCAGTGGGCACGGCGGGCTCGCACGGCTGCATCTTGCGGAGCCACCACCGGAATCGTCACGTTGACGGGGATGGACTCACGAGCGGAAGGCATGTCTATCCCGTGAATCGCGGCCTCTGCGGCACCCTGAAGCCACAGGGCAGATTCGTCCGGACCATACTCAGCGAAGGGGGCACACTCGCCCCATCCACTGGGACCATGCAGCATAATTCCGCGGCGCGCACGAACTCCCCGAAACATCGTGGTGAGTTGAACATCGAACGCTATCACTCGATCAATTCGGCGAGTTTCGAACCATTTGTGTGCCCGGCTGGACCAGCGCCCGGCTGGGATCTCCACCAAGGTCGGTTCCTGCAAATCCTTCACGTTTCCAGTGTAGAGGGGAGGCCCCTGAGAAACATTTCACGCGGGTGGTGAGAATACTTCCACGATAAAGTTTCACAGTTTTATTGTGGAAATCAACGTTTTCATTGATACTTTTTGTTAGTGGCGCAGTTCGGCGCCACACCTGGAGCAGGGACGCTCCGGGTAGTGTCGTTTCACCGTCGAAGAGAGACACCATGACCACAGAAACTGTCAATCCTGCAACCGGCCCTCTTGTTGTTGCCATTGATTCCTCCACCACATCCACCAAGGCGATCGTTGTTGACGCCTCGGGTGAAGTGCTGGTCACCGCTAAGCGCAACATCCAACTACACACACCGGCGATGGACTTCTATGAGCACAATCCCGCTCGCTGGTGGGAAAGCACGCATGAGACGATCACCGAAGCTCTCGCATCCCTAAGCCCCGAGGATCGCGCCCGAGTCCAGGCCGTTGGAATCACCCATCAGCGCGAATCCTTCGCGCCTTTCCTTGCCGATGGCACCCCGATTGGTCCCGGCATCCTCTGGCTCGATGGCCGCGCCACCGAGCAGATCCGCAAGTATGGCAACGAGCATGTCCATGAGCTTTCCGGCAAGCCCGCTGGTGTCACTCCCGCTATCTACAAGATGGCCTGGGTCGCGGAGAACGAACCCGAGTACTTCGAGAAAGCTGACAAGATTGTTGATGTCGCTTGCGCTATCACCTTCAACCTCACCGGCAAGTGGGTCTCGTCTACCGCCTGCGCCGATTCACTCGGACTGTTTGATATCGAGAAGCGCGAGTGGTCCGACGAACTGCTGAAGATCGCAGGTGTGCGTCGCGAGCAGATGGCCGACCTCGTGCCTCCAGCCACCATCGTCTCGAGTGTTCGCCCTGAGCTGGCAGAGGAGTGGGACATTTCGCCTGATGTCGTCGTCGTATCCGGACTCGGTGACGGCCAGGCCGCCGGTATTGGCGCCGCAGCCGTGGACCCGGACGTCGCCTACCTCAACCTTGGCACCGCGGTGAACGCGGGTGTGGATGCCGCCAACTACATCTACGATCCGATCTTCCGCACGCTCGATTCAGGCATTCCTGGCCACTACGTGTTCGAGGTATTGCAGTCCTCCGGTTCCTATCTTGCCGGCTGGTTCCGCCAGACTCTTGGCGATCCCAAGCTCCTTGGCGAGCCCGATCCCGAGTTGGATAAGGCTGCCGCAGAGATTCCTCCGGGATCAGAAGGATTGGTCACGCTGCCCTACTGGAACGCTGTGCAGTCCCCCTACTGGGATTCGGTAGCTCGTGGCGCCGTCGTGGGCTGGCGTGGAACTCACTCGCGGGCTCACATGTATCGCTCCATTCTCGAGTCTATTGGCTTCGAGATGCGGAACAACCTCAATGCCATCGAGCGCGGAACAGGCGTCAAGCTCACCTCGCTGCGTGCCATGGGTGGCGGCACCCGTTCCATGCTGTGGCGCCAAATCATGGCTGACACCACCGGTGTTCCGATCACCGTCTGTGTGGAAGATGAGATCTCCGCGCTTGGTGCCGCGGTACTAGCTTTTGCTGCTCTCGGCACACACGCTCCGGTTGTCGACGGCGTCGCGGACGTCGCAGCGTCAGCTCGCGTCATGGCCCACTTTGGCGAGACCATCGAGCCCAATATGGAGATGCACGAACGGTACAAGGACATTGCCGAAGTTCAGCAACGGCTGTACCCGCAGCTCAAGGAGGTCTTCGAAGATCTTCACGCGATCGCCGAGCGCTACCCGTCCACCAAGCCCGAATCCCCGAAGGCCGAACTCTAGGAGACTATGCCGAGAGGTCCGGTCCCTGGACGCTCGGATCTCTCGGAGCAAGCACTCAACTTACGATGGACCGTGGCTGGTTTCGTGCTAGCTACGGGCTTTCCGGCAAATAGAAAGAAGCAGGAACACATGTCGTCGATTACCGTACTTGGCGCCGGAGCAATGGGCTCCGGCCTCACTCGCCCCCTCATTGATTCTGGTTGGGATGTCCGTTTGTGGGGCACGTGGCTTGATGACCATCTCATCGATGCCATCGAGGCCGGCACACCGCATCCGCGCATTGATGTGGTCATTTCGGACAAGGTGAAGACGTTCCGCTCGGATCAATTGGCGCAGGCACTAGAAGGAACCGACGTCGTCGTCATGTCAGTTTCTTCAGATGGCGTCCCCGGGGTAGCGAAGCTCGCTCTTCCTCTCATGAAGAATGTCAAAGCTCTATGGATGACATCCAAGGGTTTCAGCCCAGATCCCGAGGGCAACATCCAGCTGCTTCCGGACACGCTGCGCCGCATTGCGAGTGAGCTCGGCGTGGAGCTGCCTCCGGTTGTTGCGATCGCTGGCCCGGTGAAGGCCAACGAGTGTGGGGCTGGAATGCCCACGGCAACGATCTATGGTTGCCTCGATCATGACGTCTCAAAGGATGCTGCTCGTAGCGCTCGCACAGATGTCTACGCCATTGCCGCAACAGATGACGAAGTGGGAGTAGAGATCTGCGCGCCCATGAAGAACGTCTACGCGATCGCTCTCGGCATCGCCGACGGGCTTCAGGAAGCCACCGGGATTCCTCACCACAACCTCAAGGCGGCTGCATTTGCGCAGGCTGTCCGCGAGATGTCGCTGCTTGGAGTGAAGCTCGGAGCACGGCCCGAAACAGCCTTCGGATTACCGGGTGTGGGCGATCTTGAAGTGACCGGACTGTCGGGACGTAACAAGGTATACGGCGTCCGTATCGGCCGCGGCGAAACTCCTACCGAGGCATTTGAGGAGATGAAGAGACTGGAGCAGACGGTCGAGGGTGTGCCGGCAACGGGCCTCGCGGTCAAGCTCGTAGAACAGCGTGCCGCAGACATTATTGACGACCTTCCTCTCCTGGCAACAATTGACGCTATCCTCAAGGGAGAAGTGGAAGACGTGAAGTCGGCGTTGTCGGCCGCGGTGCTTCCTGCCCGCCCCTAGATATGCAGTCACGGGTGGGGGACTTTCCTTCGGGAGAGTCCCCCACTTTCTTGTCCGAGGTGCCACCTCGCTTCGAAAGGTGTTCACGTGCCCACCAACTCGACCAGCGTCCCATCAGATGCGGAAGCCCCTACGCGCCCGTCCTCGACACCTCACCCCACATCTCCGAACACGACGCCCACGAGCTCTACGCCCACAAGCTCCACCCCCGAGACTTTTTCTCCTGTCGAAGCTCTCCTTGCAGAGAGCACCAAACGGTCACCTCGCAACAGGCGGGCTCGCTTGCGGAAGATCGTCTCACTGGTCAGCAAAGAGGGTGTCACAACAGTGGAATGGCTGGCAGACAACCTTGAGGTCTCCAGCATGACGGTCTACCGCGACGTCTCCGAACTTGTTGATCAAGGGCTTCTTACCCGCTCCTACGGTGAGGTTTCGGCTGCTTCATCGTCCCTCACTGAGTCCTCTTCGAAGCTTCGCCTCGGCACCAACCGCGAGCTCAAAGATCGTATCGCCAAAGCCGCCATCAAGTATGTGCGTCGCGGCGACGCGATCCTTCTCGACGATTCCACCACCAGCGCTCACCTCATCCCAGCCCTGCGCAATCTTTCTCCCATCACGGTTGCCACAAACGCTCGCTTCATCGAAGAACTCCTCATCAACGAGCCCCACATGAGCCTTATCCATTTGGGCGGCGACTACCTCAACTGGGCGGACGCTTTCTTTGGCCCCATGACCATACGGAACATCGAAAGCCTTGGAATTGATGTCTGCCTCATGTCCACAACCGCCGTCCGAGGTGCACATTGTTACCACCCGGATCCCACCGTTGCCGAGACCAAACGAGCAATGATTCACAGCGCCCAGCGCCGCATCCTCATGGTGGATCACTCCAAATTTGTCCGCACGGCTCTGCATCGCTTCGTAGCCATCACCGACTTCACTGCCGTCATCACTGATTCACTCACCCCAGCCGACGACATCGCACGAATTCGTGACGCCGGGGTGGAGGTCGTCGTCGTCGACTAAACAACTACGTGACGTGTCTCACACATCGGACCGATTCTTGCCCCTCTGGAAGGTCAAGGTAGCGTTCACAGAACTGGACAGTTCCCTATACCTCCCCAAGACCGCCGCAACGAAGCTGGCGGGCGAGGTTCCCGAGAGGATGCGAGACGGATCGATCCGCATCCAGTGAAAGGACAGACGCCCATGACGGCCACGCATACGACCGAAGAACTGCGCGAAGAGATCCTCGCCGGACGTACATCGTTAGGAATCGAATTCGGTTCCACACGCATCAAAGCATGTCTCATCGCCAACGTGGACCCCAACAACGTCATCGCAGTGGGTGGTTATGCATGGGAGAACTCCTTTGTGGACCGGCTGTGGACGTACTCACTGGACGAGGTGACTGCTGGTTTGCAGGGTGCTTACGCTGGTTTGGTCGACGACGTCGTGAAGCGTTACGGTGTTCGGCCAGACAGGTACAGCGCCATCGGCATCTCGGGCATGATGCACGGCTATCTCGCCTTCGATGACAACGACGAGTTGCTCGTACCCTTCCGAACCTGGCGCAACACCAACACCGGCGTTGCGGCAGCCGAGTTGAGCAAGGCCTTCGGGGTCAATATTCCATTGCGCTGGTCAATTTCCCATCTCCATCAGGCCGTCGTGGACGAGGAGCCGCACGTTCCCGCCGTCCGTTTCGTCACCACTCTCGCCGGTTACGTGCACTGGAAGCTGACGGGCAAGAAGGTGCTGGGCGTGGGTGACGCCTCGGGTATGTTCCCCATCGATTCCGCGACCGGAACCTACGAAGCCGGAATGATCACCCAATACGACGAGTTGGCGGGGGATCGCCTGCCATGTGCAACCGTCACCGATCTACTGCCCGAGGTTCTTTCCGCCGGTGAGGCCGCCGGGGAGCTGACCGCTACCGGTGCGCTTTTCATGGATCCAAGCGGGGTGTTGCGCGCAGGAATTCCACTGTGCCCACCCGAAGGCGACGCCGGTACCGGCATGGTGGCCACCAACTCCGTCGCCCCGCGCACCGGCAATGTCTCCGCGGGTACCTCAATCTTCGCCATGGTTGTCCTGGAAAAGCCGCTCGCTAATGCCCACGAAGAACTGGACCTAGTTACCACTCCCGCGGGCGACGCCGTCGCCATGGTTCACTGCAACAACGGCGCCAGCGAACTGGACGCGTGGGTGCGCCTGTTCTCGCGGTTCGCCGAGGCTTCGGGTAATCCGCTGGAAGCCGACGCCGTATTTGGCGCTCTCTTCAACGAGGCACTCGCCGGTGCACCCGACGCTGGTGGCCTGCTCGCCTACAACTATCTTGCGGGCGAGCCGCTGACTGGGCTACAGGAAGGGCGCCCGCTCTTCGTGCGCACACCGGACTCCACGTTCAGCTTGGCGAACGTCATGCGGACCCAGATTTACGGTGTCTTCGCTACGCTCGCGCTGGGTATGCGCGTGCTGGAGAGCGAGGGCGTGGCCCTCGACCAGATGTTTGCGCATGGCGGCCTGTTCCGTACCGCCGGAGTGGCACAACGTTTCCTCGCGGGCGCGCTGAAATCGCCGGTCGCGGTGGCAGAGAGCGCGTCCGAGGGCGGCGCGTGGGGCATCGCCGTTCTCGCCTCCTATCTTGCTGCAGATACCGATCTCAACCTGGGTGAATATCTCAACAAGGAAGTCTTCGCCCACGCCCAGATCGACATCGCGGCACCCGATCCCGACGACGTCGCCGGCTTCACCTCCTACCTGGAGCAGTACAGCGCCGGGCTGGCGGTTGAGGCTGCCGCGGTCGAGAACCTCTAGGGGTTTGGGGCTACTGCCGTGGGACAATGCGCGGTAGCCCCACCCATCTCCCCTTGCCCGTCCCTATTCTCGTTTCCTGCGGACACTCAGCCCATCGGCATAACATTTGCGCGGACTCAGCCCACCAGCATGATGCCGACGTAAGCGACGACCGAGACGAGGATCGTCGCCAATGCCGCAAGGGCAAAAGGACGAAACCCCACTGTGATGAGGTTGCGGATCTTCACCCCAC
This sequence comes from Actinomycetaceae bacterium, assembly GCA_039812645.1. Taxonomy (GTDB): domain Bacteria; phylum Actinomycetota; class Actinomycetes; order Actinomycetales; family Actinomycetaceae; genus Ancrocorticia. The sequence continues at coordinate 2,203 of JBDIAV010000027.1, read as the reverse complement.
AACCAAGTCCAAACATGGCCGCTGCCAGCAATGCTGTCTGCAAGAAGTTCCCAGCTGCAAGGATGTCAGCGGGCAGATCGACGAATGATCGCAGCAGCACCATCGCCAAGAATCCTAGAACGAAGAGTGGAACGAGGGGTGGCATCTTTGTCTGGGGCGATAGCTGGGTAGGCTCGGCGCCAGACGTCCCGGTAATATCAACCGCACTGTCATTCGCAGCGAGCTCTCTCGACGCACGGTAAATGCGCCGCTGACGAACGCTGAGAACCGCGGCCACAGGCGCAAGGAGTAGGACGCGGGCAAGCTTCACAATGACTGCAACCGTGAGGGCGCTACTACCAAGAATTCCCCCAACAGCTACCACCTGAGCAATCTCATGAACGGACGCCCCTGCCCACATTCCCGCGGTCGCAGAATCCATCCCGATCATCCCCGCAAGGAAGGGAAGAAGCGGAATCATCAGGGTTCCGAAAATCACGACGAGTGCGACCGCCGTCACCGTGTCCTGTTCATGCTCGTCGTTCGGGTCGATGACCCCCGCGGCGCCCGCGACAGCAGCCGCACCACAGATCGAGAATCCGCAGGCAATAAGCAGCGTGAGCCTCGACGGCACCTTAAGCAGGCGACCAAGAATGATCGTTCCGAGAATGCCGAACGTCACCACGCAGACCACCACGAGAAGCATTGGAGCGCCGAGTGCAACGATGTCTGAGAGAACGAGTTTCAAGCCAAGAAGAATGATCCCAGCACGCAACAGTTTCTTCGCCGAGAAGTCGATGCCGGCGGTGGTCGCATTCGGGAGGCGAACCACATTCGCCGCAAGAACCCCCAGAAGGATGGCCACAATCATCGGGCTAAGCACCGAAGATACCCGACTCACCCCGTAGGAGATTCCAGCCGCTACCAGCGCCAACATCACTCCGGGAAGGAGCTCAACGAGCCGGTTCCAAGCGCTACTCGCGGGCGTTGCGTTGGGCTTTTTGCGCCCAGTCGGAGTAGGGAGATCCACGTTAACCGTGCGTGTTGTTGTGTTCGAAGACTGCGTATTTTCCACGCTCTCCATACTCTCGCTGCTTTGCTCACCGGAGTAGAGTAAGAACACGTCATGGTTACAAGTATTGGTTGTGACTGGAAATTGCGACGACGGCGCTCTGCCCTGTTCTCATGCGACGCCCACTTCCACCCGATGCCCGGTGACATCCATCATTTACTTCCGCCACATGTCCACTTCCCTCCCACAGATAGCCTGTGTCCCGAACGATTAATAGACCCATTCATTCCCACCGCTTAAGGAGACACGGATGCATCCCGAACCGGACTTAGCGGCACTGCGGGCCCTCGTGTTTGTCGCCGAAGAGGGAAGCATTTCCGCGGCGGCTCATCGCTTGGGAGTGAGCCAACAGGCTGTTTCGTTGCGCATCCGAAGTTTGGAATCAGACCTTCACGTGAGGCTGCTGGCGCGCTCCCCGCGCGGCTCCCACCTCACGCCGTCGGGCGAAGTGGTGGTGGGGTGGGCCGCCACCCTTCTCGCCGCCGCCAACGAGTTTTCCGGCGCCATGGACTCACTTCGCACAAACCAGAGCAAGACCTTGAGTGTCGCGGCAAGTCTGACAATCGCCGAACACCTCCTCCCCGAGTGGATCGCCCGCTGGCGTTCTCGCCTTAGCGACGACGGCCCAGTCGCCACGTTGACCGCCGCCAACAGTCGGGCGGTTATCGAGGCTGTCAACGAAGGCACAGCCGACCTCGGTTTTATCGAAACCCCAGCCATTCCCACAGATCTCAGTACTTTGACGGTCGGCGTCGACAGTATCGAGGTCGTCACCTCACTGAACCATCCGTGGGCTCGCATCCCAGCCATTTCTTTAGCAGAACTCGCAAAGACTCCTCTTATCCTGCGAGAGGAAGGATCCGGAACCCGTGATGCTCTGGAAACCGCGCTGGAGCAGGAAGGACACCCGTTGACAGCCGAGCCCGCGGCCGTCATCTCTTCGACCTTGGGTATTCGGAGTGCCGTCATGGCTAATCTGGCGCCGGGCGCTCTGAGCTCGCTCGCCGTATCTGAAGACGTGCGGCTTGGTCGGCTTGCACGGGTCCGCGTGCGAGGCCTGGAAATCAAAAGGCCGCTCACTGCCATCTGGGTGGGGCGATCACCCACCGCGAGCGCCGCAGGATTCCTCGAAGCGGTCTCGCGGGTCACTAC
>JBDIAV010000026.1:0-34853 GCA_039812645.1 Actinomycetaceae bacterium | reverse complement strand
GTGGGCGATACTGGGATCGAACCAGTGACCTCTTCCGTGTCAGGGAAGCGCGCTCCCGCTGCGCCAATCGCCCATGCGAGTTTGTCCTCGCGGTCAGGATTAACAGCAAAGCTGCCTTTCCATCGAGCGGATGACGGGACTCGAACCCGCGACCCTCACCTTGGCAAGGTGATGCTCTACCAACTGAGCCACATCCGCATATATGTACAGCTAACAATGTAGCCGATTATTAACACCTGCTCTCCGCTTTTCGCCGAAACCAGACATCTGAGCGGATGACGGGACTCGAACCCGCGACCCTCACCTTGGCAAGGTGATGCTCTACCAACTGAGCCACATCCGCGAAGACGCTGTGCACTACACATCCCAAATGTTGAGCCCCGGCAGCTCCGGGGCTCGTCTTCTGGGGAGTGCAGAAACTGCACAACCAGTCACTCTGCGCGTGAACAAGTTTCTTGCTCTCGCACATCGTGTGCTGGTGGGCGATACTGGGATCGAACCAGTGACCTCTTCCGTGTCAGGGAAGCGCGCTCCCGCTGCGCCAATCGCCCATGCGAGGTGGGTACGGGATTCGAACCCGTGTACACGGCTTTGCAGGCCGTTGCCTCGCCTCTCGGCCAACCCACCGTGTGGATCGACAGTCAAGACTGCCTTTCCTCCGAGCGGATGACGGGACTCGAACCCGCGACCCTCACCTTGGCAAGGTGATGCTCTACCAACTGAGCCACATCCGCGTAAGTTAAGTTATTAGAAGCTTCGAGATAACCTCTCAGCGACGCCCCATAACTATATGCAAACACCTCCGCCGCTGTCCAACCGACACGGTGAGGCGCACGCCACTCGCAGCCGTTTTGCACTCGGCCCCTCAAACGGGCTATTCTCGTGGGGCACGCTAATACAGCGGGCGATTAGCTCAGTGGTAGAGCGCTTCGTTCACACCGAAGAGGTCACTGGTTCGAACCCAGTATCGCCCACAATCAAGCCCCCGGTTCTCCGGGGGCTTTTTCGTTTCCCCTAGCAACTTCTGGCCTACTACCCGCAACGTCCATCATGGCCGGCAGCCCGTAACCTACCCATTATGCGATCTTGATTCCGCCTTTCAGGCCTATCCCGCCCTTCCTCAGCATCTGGGTTATACCCTGAGTAACATACGGCGATATTGGCACACCCCGTTTCATTTGAGGAATCACATGGAAATCATCAAGACGTTTGACGCCAACCACGTTCAGATTGGCGAGGCAGACCGTACCATCGTCCACACCCAAGGCTTCTGGCACGAGACCTTCCACTGCTGGTTTGTTGCCAATCTTGAGGGTGTGCCTTGCGTCCTTGTCCAGCTCCGCTCTCCTCTTAAGAAAAACTTCCCCGGACTTCTCGACGTAACGGCCGCGGGCCACCTGGAATCACACGAGGAGCCACTGGACGGGGTGCGCGAAATTGAAGAGGAACTCGGGGTGGACATCGATCTCGACCACCTCATCCCCCTTGGTCTGAGAATTGACGCCCAGGACGAAGCCAGCGGTTCCCGCAACCGCGAGTTCGCCCACGTGTTCCTCTATCGCGATGATCGCCCACTTCTCACCTACACACTGCAGAAAGAGGAAGTCTCTGCCCTCCTCGCCATCCCCGTCGCCCAGGGCCTCGCCCTTCTGTTTGACGAGAAACAGTCCATCACCTGCGGGGGAATCAAGATCGACGACGACGGCACATCCCTCACCTTCACAACTGACGTGAGTACGGCGGATTTCATTCCCCTGGTCGATGGCTACTACCGCAAGGTATTCGTTCTAGCCGATCTTTACTTCCGGGGCTACCGGTACCTCTCGATCTAGATTCCAGATCTACAGCATCCCCTGTCCCCACACAGCAAGATAACCGCAGGCCGCCGCGGCGAAGTACGAAGCAAGAGTTCCAATAATAAAGCGTTCGGTGAGTGACGGATGCGCCTGGAGTTCAGACCAACGCCCCAATCCCTTGATAGCAACCACTGCTGCGATAAGCGAGGGAGCTCCAGCCAGCACCGCGCCCGTGATACATAATCGCTCCAGAACACCAATCCACATCCCGCCACGCAACACATGAATCTCGGGCTTGCGGAGGATCACCGCATCATGACCGCCGAGTTTTGGGCGTACCTCTACCTGCGCCGCCACCTTCGCCAGCTGAAAGACGAGTTCGACGAGGCCCCACCCCGCCAAAACCGACAGCATTAACCCAGCCAGCACAATAAGCGTTGACCACCCATCAGTACCCACCACGCCTCCTCCGCCTGAAGTTTTCTGACACGATCATCGTCTCACCCACCTCCGACAGGTTTTGCGCTCGAGTTGTGTCCCCGACGTCCGCGAGCGCAGGCCCCAGTTGCCACCAGAGCTACTCACCCACGTGATTCACCCGTGTATCGAGCTCTGCCAGCATGTTCTCTACAACAGGCCAGGCAGCTTCTTCTTCGGCCACGTGTGCAAGTCGCCGTCGCCGGGACACTGACGGCTCACTAATCGCGAGCGCCATTGCAATCTCTCGTCCCGTCATTCCTGTGGCGAGCAGGTCAACGACCTCCCGCTGCGCCGGAGTTCTGCTGGACACCACCACCCCGATAAGATGGAGGATAGCTTGGAGTTGGGCGGGCAATGAACGGTCCCTTACATCCGCAGCCCCGGCCTCCCCACGATTTTCCTCGCTATTGTCGGCCACGACAGCTAATGACACCGCATGCTTCTTTGCCTGTTCCACGGCTTCGCGGGCATAAATAAAAGCGGATCCCCGCCCAGTACGTATGGTTCCGGAACGAATCTCGGCGAGGACGTCGTCGTCGACCTGTCCTATTCCTATCCCAATGTGCCAGCCCCCCATGCGCATCGTAAGACAAATAGCGGCGCATGCGGCTTTAGTATCCTTCAATAAACCCTGAACTTCGTCCCCCACAGTCCGCTCGAAACCGGCAACGGTTTGCACGCTAGCAAGCTGGTCTAATAATTCGGGGACGCGGTCGGCTCCGCGGCGTGAACCTTCTTGGTCTATCGTCAGGACGATCATGTAGCCAGCCTATCGCGATTCATCAATTAGCCCAATGAGGCTAATTCGTTCATATTAGCCTTCAGAAGCTAATTCTTAGCCCTATCAACCTACTGCCTGTCAACTTATGGCGTAATTCGGGGTGGGACGGCCTGTTGTTGTCGCGGAAAAGGCCTGCGGCATGAGATTCTTGGGGCATGCAAATATGGCCTGGACAACCTTATCCCCTTGGGGCAACTTTCGACGGCACCGGTACAAACTTTGCCATTTTCTCGTCAGTTGCCGAGAGGGTGGAGTTGGTCCTTCTTGACCGTGACAACAACCAGACTCCCGTTGAGCTGCGTGAAGTAGACGCCTCGGTGTGGCACTGCTACCTGCCCGGCGTCACCCCTGGGCAACGCTACGGCTATCGCGTTCACGGTCCATACGATCCCCCAAGGGGATTGCGCTGCGATCCTTCCAAGCTTCTTCTTGATCCCTACGCCAAGGCAATCGACGGGCAGATCACCAACGATCAGTCGCTCTTCTCGTACGACTTCAGTGATCCATCGCAACGCGTGGAGCTTGACTCGCTCAATCACACCATGGTGTCCGTGGTTATCAACCCCTATTTCGACTGGGGACATGATCGTCCACCGAACCACGAGTACAACGAGACCATCATTTACGAGGCTCACGTCCGCGGAATGACAATGCTCCACCCCGAAGTGCCGGAGGAGTTGCGCGGCACATACGCCGGGCTGTGCCATCCCTCTGTCATTAAGCACCTGAAGAAGCTTGGCATTACCGCCATCGAACTCATGCCGTGCCACCAGTTCGTCAACGACCCCTCCCTTCAGGACAAGGGTCTGACCAACTATTGGGGATATAACACGATCGGCTTTTTCGCGCCTCACAACGGCTACGCCAACATCTCACCTTCGTCACCTTTCAACCAGGTCCACGAGTTCAAGACCATGGTGAAGACCTTCCACGAAGCTGATATTGAAGTGATCATGGACGTGGTGTACAACCACACCGCCGAGGGCAACCATATGGGGCCCACGCTCTCCTTCAAGGGCATCGACAACCCATCGTATTATCGGCTCGTCGAAGGCGATGAAGCACACTACTTCGATACCACCGGTACCGGTAACTCCCTCAACATGCGCTCCCCCGCGTCGCTGCAGCTCATCATGGATTCGTTGCGCTACTGGATTACGGACATGCATGTTGACGGGTTCCGCTTCGATCTTGCCTCAACCCTCGCGCGCGAGTTGCACGCCGTGGACAAGCTCTCCTCCTTCTTCGACATCATTCATCAGGATCCGCTCATCTCCCAGGTCAAGCTCATTGCTGAACCGTGGGATGTGGGCGAAGGCGGATACAACGTCGGCGGATTCCCTCCCCTGTGGACGGAGTGGAATGGCAAGTACCGCGACACGGTCCGTGATTTCTGGCGCGGCGAGCCAGCCATGCTGTCCGAGCTAGCCTCACGCCTCACTGGTTCGTCCGATCTCTACGAAACATCGGGACGTCGCCCCTTCGCCTCGATTAACTTCGTGACGGCGCATGACGGCTTCACACTCCGCGATTTGGTTTCCTACAACCACAAGCACAACGAGGCCAACGGGGAGGACAATAACGACGGCGACTCCAATAACCGTTCGTGGAACTGCGGCGCCGAGGGCCCAACCGACGATCCCGAGGTCAACACCCTGCGTGATCGGCAGATCCGCAATTTCCTCACGACACTCTTCTTGTCGCAAGGCGTCCCTATGCTGTGCCACGGCGACGAGATGGGTCGTACCCAGGGAGGTAACAACAACGGCTACTGCCAAGATAACGAGATCACATGGGTTGACTGGGATCTCAATACGCGTCAGAAGGCCCTGCTCGCTTTCACATCCAAAGTCATTCACTTCCGTAAGGACCATCCGGTTCTTCAGCGCCGCCGCTTCTTCGCTGGCTCGTCACGGCGCGGCGGCAGCTCAGAGGTAGGCGAGATTGAATGGTTCCGTCCGGACGCCTCATGGATGGAGGACTCCGACTGGAACCAGGGCTTCGCCAGAACCCTCATGGTTTACCTCAATGGCAACTCCATTCGGGAACCCGATGCCCGCGGTAATGACATCACCGACGACGACGTCATCATCGCCATCAATGCCGACGCCAACACTCAGGCGTTCACCATCCCCGACTCGACGTACGGGGGTGCATGGCGAGACGTCATCGACACCGGTGCAAACCTCGACCCGGACAAGGCGTATCTGCCCAGTGAACAGTTCCCCGTGGATGGACGTTCTCTGCGCGTTCTCCTGCGCGATGATTCTCTCGTGGACACCTCCCCGGAGGATGACGACGAGGAAGAGGTGACAGCCAACTTTGTGGATGTTAAACCTGAACCAGTGGCCGAGAAGCCCGAGGTAGTTGAGGAGAAGAAAACCTCCGTCACAAAGGGCAAGGAAAAGAAGAAGGTCAAGGCGGCTGCCGAGGCTGAAACAGTCACGGAGGAACCGGACCAAACCGACGAACCTCTCGCAGGTGAAGCGGACAACACGGGTGAGGTTGCTGCTGATGAAGCCGTGGCCTCAGAGCCCGGCGAGGACACGGCCGTCGTCGACGAGCCAGAAGCCGATACACCGGAGAACGATGCGCCGGAAGCATTTACAGCTGGCTCTCCCGAATAACACGATTGCGCGCCGTATCTAAAGCGGCCGTGCTAACAGCGAAAAGGGGCACCCTTGATCACATGATCGGTGGGTGCCCCAGCTTTTGTAGCGTAGGGTCATGATATGAGCGAGGTTACAGATACGAGAAGAATCCCCGTCCAGCAGACTCATGCACCGTCACCGGAGTGCCGCCAACCCGTTTCGACGTACCGTCTCCAGCTGACTCCGGATTTCACCTTTAGTGACGCGGTGAATGTATTGCCTTACCTTAAGAAACTGGGCGTCACGGACATCTACTGCTCCCCTATTCTTCAGGCGGCCCCCGGTTCGATGCACGGCTATGACGTCGTCGATCATACGAAGATATCCGAGAGCCTCGGCGGGCGCCTCGCCTTCCAGCGCTTGGCGGACGCTGCCCACGCGAACGGTATGGGCGTGGTGGTGGACGTGGTTCCCAACCATATGGCCGTCCCCACACCGCTCTACCTCAATCGTGCATTGTGGTCCGTCCTACGCGATGGTTCAGACTCGCCCTACGTTAATTGGTTCGACATCGAGCTCAGCAGCGCCCGCGACGGCCTCCTCATGCCGGTGCTCGGCTCGCGTATCGGTACAGTCCTCGCGAACGGCGAGATTTCATTAGAGACAATGGTGGTGCCTGGTTTTGAGGACGACGGCGAACAGCCAGTCGTCCGTTACTACGAGCACGTGTTCCCGGTGCGGGCACAGACAGAGGCACTTCCGCTCGCCGAATTGCTCGACCAACAGTACTACCGCCTCGCCTACTGGCGGGTGGCTGAGGATGAACTCAACTACCGCCGGTTCTTCGATGTAGATACCCTCGCCGCCATACGGGTCGAAGAGCCGGAGGTGTTCGACCAATCGCACGCCCTTCTCCTCGACCTGTATGCGGGCGGATACATTGATGGCTTCCGCATCGATCACCCCGACGGACTTGCAGACCCCCGACAGTACTTCAAGCGGCTGCATCGGGCCACCGATGGTGCGTGGATCGTCGCGGAGAAAATCCTGGAAGGCGACGAGGAACTACCGGGTGATTGGCGGTGTTCCGGTACCACCGGCTACGATGCCTCGTGGCGTATCGGCTCACTGCTTACCGATCCCTCGGGTGTTGGGCCTCTCCTCGCCCAATATGTCGAGATGTCGGGGACAACGAAGAGCCTCGGAGCACTCGAATCCGAAGCCAAGCGGCAGATCCTCGAAACCTCGCTGACCGCCGAACTAGAACGGCTCACAGACCTCATGGTTGGGGTCTGCCACGCCGACCTGCGCCTGCGAGACCACACGCGCCGCACTTTACGCGAGGCACTCTCGGCTCTCATCGTCGAGATGGACCGTTACCGTGCCTACGTGGTGCCGCGAGAGCGGCCCAGCCAGGTCGCCGAGCAGGCTCTCGTAGAAGCCACAACACGGGCCGCCGAGGGACTGGATGATGACGTGCGGGACTCGCTGGACGTCGTCGTCGATATTCTTCTTGGACACGAAGTCGGATCCGCCGGACGCACGCACGAAGATGCGCGGGCCGAGGCAATCATCCGTTTCCAGCAGGTGTGTGGCGCGGTTATGGCCAAGGGTGTCGAGGACACCACGTTCTATCGCTACACGGTCCTCACAAGTGCCACAGAAGTGGGCGGCAATCCGTTGCGTGCTTCCCTCACACCGGATGAACTCACGGGGTGGACACAACGGATCTCAAGTCTCTGGCCCGTTACGATGACATGCCTCAGCACGCATGATACTAAGCGCGGCGAGGACGTCCGCGCCAGTATTAGCGTGCTGTCCGAGTGGGCTACCGAATGGCGCAGCCTCATGACAAAGTTGCGCTCGCGTCACGCATCGGACCGTCCGTGGGATATTGACGGCCAGATCGAAAACCTGATGTGGCAGACCATCGTCGGTACCTGGACAGACGATGGACCGATTGAGTCCGAGCGGCTCGTTGCTTACCTTCAGAAGGCCGCGCGCGAGCAGAAGTCGTGGACCACATGGACGAATCCGAACGAGGAGGCCGAAGAAGCTCTTTACAGCTACGCCCGGACTATTCTGTCCACACCGGAGACACTTGCAGACTGCGCCGAGGCTTACCAACGCACCGCGGCGTCACGCCGTGTAGCCACCCTCTCCCAGAAGGTGCTGGGGTTGACACTGCTGGGGGTCGCGGACAACTACCAGGGTCAGGAAGTTCTCCAGAACTCGCTTGTCGATCCGGATAATCGCCGTGCTGTCGATTACGAGGAACTCAATGCAATTCTTGATGATCTTGACTCGCGCGAAACTCTGCCCGCGCGGGCCAGCCTCAATCAGGAAAAGCTATGGGTCACATCGCGGATTCTGCGACTACGCCGCGAGCGCCCAGCCACATTCGCCTCCACACGTGCGGGGTTCGAGCCGCTGCCCGTGACCACCGGGCATGCCTACGCGTTCACCCGCACCCTGGACAATCAGCCGGATGTGGTGGTGCTGGTCCAGCGTCTGCCGCATGCGCTGAACAACGTCGGCGGTTTCGGGAATCATAGCGTGGTACTTCCGAAAGGAAGGTGGACGGATACGCTGACAGGCGCAGTTGTTGAGGGTGGGTCGGCACTACTTGCCGAACTCTTCGGCCAACTTCCCGTGGCCGTCCTCGTTCGATCCGCTTAATACGAAGACTTCTGAAAAGTATCTCCGTTATTCCACACCTTGTGTGTCATGGGTACACGGGGTGTGGGATAACGGAGATGGATTTTCGTGGGCTCCACTGCGGGGTCACGAAATCAATCGTCTAGGAGACATTAATGCCTGAGAATCTTCGCGTGTGGGCGCCTCGCGCCGGACGCCTCACCTTGCATCTGACGGACGACAAGCGCGAGGTGCCCATGGTGCCGCTGGCCACGGTGGCCGACGGTGCCGGACTCGACACCTCGGCCCATAGTGACAGGGCCACACAGGGAGGCGGGGCAGACGGCTGGTGGGTGAGCCCCGAACCACTCTCCCCCGGTACCCGGTATCTCCTCGCGGTGGATGACAACCCGCCCTTCCCTGATCCGCGCACCCGACGGCAACCTGAGGGTGTCCACGGTCCATCGGAGATCGTTGATGTGGCTTCTTTCCCGTGGACAGATGCACAGTGGACGGGTATCCCGGCGCGCGGAGCCATCACCTACGAACTCCACGTGGGAACGTTCACGCCCGAAGGCACCTTTGCCGCAGCCATAGAAAAACTCCCACACCTGGTAGATCTAGGGGTGGATCTCATCGAAGTGATGCCGATCGTCCCGGTGCCCGGGGCACGCAACTGGGGCTACGACGGCGTGGAACTCTATGCCGTCACCGAAAACTACGGTGGTCCGGAAGGCTTTGCGGCCTTCGTTGACGCCGCGCATGCGCTCGGGCTGGGTGTATGCCTCGACGTGGTTTACAACCATCTCGGCCCAGATGGTAACTACCTGTCCGTCTTTGGCCCCTACTTCACCGACACCCACATGACTCCGTGGGGTGACGCTGTCAATCTCGACGGCGAGAACAGTGGGCCGGTGCGCCGTTTTATCATTGACAACGCCCTTCAGTGGGTGCGTGACTATCACGTCGACGCACTTCGTCTGGACGCGGTAGCGCACTTGGTTGACGACTCAGAGCGTCACATTCTTGCGGAGCTAGCCGACGAGGTACATGCGTTTGCCGCGGCCTCTGGGCGTCATATTGGCCTGATTGCCGAATCAGATCTCAACGATCCGCGGATGGTCACGCCCACCTCCGAGGGCGGGCTCGGTATGGATTGCCAGTGGGACGACGACGTTCACCACGCGCTACACGTTGCTGCTACGGGCGAGACGTTCGCGTACTACGAGGACTTTACGAAGCCTGGCTCCTTGGAAAAGGTGTTCCGGCACGCCTTTGCCCATGACGGAAATTACTCGACGTTCCGGGAACAGTATTGGGGAGCACCGGTGCCGGAAGGCATGGATGGGCGCGCTTTCGTGGCGTGTACAGAGGATCACGACCAGGTGGGTAACCGTGCGATCGGCGATCGGCCGTCCGCTTCCTTGTCTCAGGGCCAGGTCGCCGCACAGCTCGCGTTACTGTTGGGCTCCCCCTTTACGCCGATGCTCTTCATGGGGCAGGAGTGGGGCACACGCCGCCCCTTCCAATTTTTCACGGATCATGTTGGGGACCTGGGTGAAGCCGTTGCCAAGGGGCGGCAGGAGGAGTTCGCCGGGTGGGACTGGCTCGGGGTGTATGGTGCAGATTCCGTCACCGTTCCTAACCCGCAGGACGACGAGACGTTTCTCGCCTCGAAACTCGACTGGGCCGAGGTGGAGAGCGAGGAGTACGCGAGTTTCTTTGACTTCACGAAACAGCTGATCGCGCTACGGAAACAGATAGCAGACTTTGCAAGCGGTGACCTTAGCGAGAGCGAGATTGTTCGGCTCGGGGGCTCAGGCTATCTGCGCAGAGGTGATAGCTACGTGGTCTTCTCTTTCGAGGAGGACAGCCGAGTGGCAATTCCTGCCCCGGGCGATGGAGCCGTGACTTCTACACCTACGTCCTGCGACAACCCGTCCGGCATAGCTACCTCCGGTCTCACCGCCGTGCTCAGCTGGGGCGAACCTGCGATTGAACACACCCGCCCCGGCGTCCTCAACATCCACTTCACCGAACCCGGCGTGGCGGTGCTGACACCCGCAATCAGTGGCGGCAGCCCTGCTGAGCAGCGCCAACCTTCCCTAGACCAGTCTCGTTCGTAACTAACTGGCGGTGAGAGCGGGCTGTGTGCCTATATAGGCACACAGCCCGCTCTCACCGCCAATAATTTTCCCGAACGTCTCAACGTCTACTCAGGCTTCCGGCGAAGGCCCGGAGCGCAGCGACTTCACCTTCGCCAGCAACGCCCGCGCCTGAGCCACCCCGACACGCTTCGCCTTGAGAGCCTCGGTCAGCCCTCGGTAATACAACGGCCGAACCGGGAGGTCCCAGGCGCCAGCGACTTCCGCGATGTCCTCAGTGAACTTTGTCTTGAAGCCGCGCACACCTGCCAACTGCGGGGCGCGATCGGAGTCGATACCCATCATGTCGAACGTCCGGATCCCGCGTGAACGCAGCATGCAGGTCATCGACCAAACGAGCAAATCCGGTGCGCCAGCCTTGCGACCCTCGGCGCTGGAGGCGGCGTAATAGTAGGTGGCCTGCGTGGGTGTTGTTGTCACAATCCCCCAACAGAGTGGCCGCCCCTCACGGCGAACGGTGAACAGACGGCAATTCTCTGGCCCCAGGGCTTCGATCATGCGCTCGTAGGTTGCGCGCGGCGAGATGCCGAACTCGTCGCGCTGGCCTGTCTCGATCAGCAGCTCATACAGCTCCGGAAACACGTCCAACGCACGGTCCGTTTCGTCCGCCGCGACCATCGTGGTATCGCGCAATGCCTTGCGCACGTCGCGGCGCCCGCGCTTCTTCATCTCGGCAAGTAGCTGGTCCTCGTCCTTGGTAAGGTCGAGGATGATGGTGCGGTCGAAGGTAACGGACTGGAGTAGATCGTGCAGGTCCTCGGCGGGTGCGAAGGCGTGCAGGCGCACGAACGCAATGCTCCGGTCAGATCCGTGCACTAGCCTGCGCAAATCATCGCGCAGCGCCGCCTCTTCCTGCGCTGTTGGAACCGAGCCAGCCCACATCGGCCCATGCTTGGCCCACAGGTAGTGGAAGCCGCGGCCTTCCATCTTCGTCAGGGCGATCAGCGCGCGAGTTTCGCCGTCGGTCTGCCAAGCCAGTTTCTTCCACGGTTCGCGGCCCGGGACGGCACGGTCAAAGCGGTCCCAGTCCGGCGTTTGCTCAAGGGGAAGGTCAATCCCGGCGGCGCCAGCCTCCGCGAGGTATCTGGCGTCAGTAAGCTGCACAAGTCTGCTAACGGTCATGCATCCCAGCCTACCCGGCGCGCCACCCGAAATGAGCCGGACCTGCCCGCTACAGTAAACATGTGCCTGAGATCAATGCCCCCTTGCAGTTTCTGGAGGCGCTGGATTCTCTCCGCGGGCATACGTTCCGCCCCGAGATTCACGTGGTTCAGATCCCACCGCCCAAGGCGATTGCCCCCTGGGCGGTAGCGTTGCAGGCCGAGATTAACGATTCTCCTTTCCTAGATCCAGACACCTATCGTGGTGACGCCCGATTTGTCCTTCTCCACGATCCCCAGGGACAACCCGCGTGGGAGGGCCAGTTCCGCGTGGTCAGTTATGCCAGTTCTACGCTTGACCCCGAGATCGCCGATGATCCGTTGCTCAGCCAAGTAGCGTGGGCATGGCTGACAGATGCACTCCACGAGTATGGTGCACCATTTCATAAACTCACCGGATCTGTGACTCGTCGATATAATGAGAACTTCGGTGCGGAATCCGCTTACGCTTCGCGTGCGGAAGTCGAGGTGCGTGCGTCGTGGACTCCGGATTTTCCGGATGTTTCCGACCATCTCGACGCCTGGGCGGACTTCGTCGCCACGATTTGCGGATTGGGTCCGGCGGGAGTCGCCTCGCTCCCGCTGCGCCTTCAGGAGATGATATGAACGAAGCAGTCGACGTCACCCGACTCGACGAACCCCGCGAGGGAATCCCGGGCCTCACTCACGACGATATCGACGACGCCGTCGCCGCCCTAGAACGAGGACACGGCCCGTTTGCTGTGGATACCGAACGAGCCATGGGGATTCGCTACTCGGACCGGGCCTACCTGATCCAGATTCGCCGCGAAGGTGCGGGGACGTTCCTTATCGATCCGGTGGGGATCGAGGATCGTCTGGATGGGCTGCGCAAGGTGTTGGCTTCGGGTCAGTGGATTCTGCACGCGGCTGATCAGGATCTTCCTTGCCTGCACGAACTGGATCTTTACCCGCCTGAAGTCTTCGATACCGAAATCGCCGGGCTTCTCCTCGGTTTTCCACGTGTGTCGCTCCAGGCCGAGATCGCGGAGGTTCTCGGGTACGGACTGGCCAAGGAGCATTCGAATTCAGACTGGTCACAACGCCCGTTGGCTCCGGAGCTACTGTCCTATGCCGCGCTCGATGTGGAGTTGCTCGTAGAACTGCGCGACGAGCTGACCAAGATGCTCAAGCGGGCAGACCGTTTCGAATGGCTCCAGGAAGAGTGCGAGGAGGTGCGGCTACGCGAGCCACGCCCAAAGAAGAAGCAGCCATGGCGCAAGATTGCGCGTCAGGTGGGCATCAGAGATCAGCGCGCGCTCGCAATGCTCGAAGCCCTGTGGACAGAACGCGACAAGATTGCGCGGGCTCGCGATCTGGCGCCTGAACGCGTTCTCCCCGGCAAAGTTCTCGGAACGTTGGCACTGCGCAAACCGCGCTCGCGCCAGGACGTTGTTCGCTCACCGTTACTCCAGACGCGTGGGAGGCGGCGCGACGCTCCTGCCTACTGGGAAGCCATCGATCCGGTGTGGCGGCTCAAGGATTCGGAACTACCTGCCCGCTACTTCAATGACAATACGGACCCCTTCCCCAACGTCAAGCAGTGGGAACGTCACGATCCCGCAGCGGCTAAGCGCTGGGGTATCGTGCGTTCCGCGGTGCTGACCGAGGCCGAGGATTTGGGTATCCGCCAGGATATTCTGCTCAAACCGTTGCTCCAGAAGACTCTGGCGTGGGACGGCTGGGATCACGTGGACGAGATTCCTATCCTGCTGGCGGCACTCGGCGCACGGCCGTGGCAGGTGGCGAAGGTTGCTCCGGTGATCGTTGCGGCGGCGCGACGAGGGTAGATCCCCCGCGGTGGTCAGTGAGAAGGATTTCCCGTCATGGCGCGCACCAGTTCCTTTTCATCGTGTGCACCTGTACCTTTTGCTCTATCTCTGCAATAGCTCCCGACGGATGTCATTGCGATAAACGCATCGTAGTGCCCGCTTACCGAGTAGATACTTTGTTTACATTCACGGTTCTCCACGGGTACAGAAGCAAAGAATAGAGAGGAGGCCGCTCCGGACGAGCAGCCGATCCCTGACATTCCGGTTGAGGAATCAGGTAACGAGTAATACGTCAATTATCTGACCTCACCCGCACGGGTAAACATCTGGGCAAAATCGTTGACCAGTTGAGTAGCCCCTCGCTCTAGCTACGTGGCACTAGCTACTTACCCTCGATGAGCGCCCTTGCGTCGTCCACCGTCATATTTTCGCGGGCCAGCACCGAGCCACGGGAGGCGTGCGCAATAAACTCGCGGCGCACGCCCAGCTTGGCCACCGGTACCCGGTGCCTAGCCCGAGCCAAGGCAATCTCAATCTCGCTACCCACGCCGCCGTCGATGAGGCCGTCCTCCAACGTCACCACGCGATCAAAACCGGACAGGAAGCTCACGAGCCCCTCGCTGACCGGCAGTACCCAACGCGGGTCCACCACGGTGACGGCCACGCCAATAGCAGCCTTTGCCGCCGCCAGCGCGGTCCCGGCCATTGCTCCCACGGCAACCACGGCAACTTTCTCGACGCCTCGACTGGGTCCGGCTTTATCCGCCGCCAAGCCAACACCGGCTACGATCTCGGACTCGAACAGTACGTCAATGCCGTCAACGGACCGCAGCGCCACGATCTCCTCGGGCACCTCCCCCTTGGGGTAACGAACCAGCGTCGGGCTATCGATCGCCACCGCCTCGCGCACCAGTGCACGCAACCGCTCGCCGTCGCGCGGTGCCGCCGTGCGCATCCCCGGGATCATCGCGGCCAACGAGAGGTCCCACATACCGTTGTGGGAGGCGCCGTCGTCGCCCGTGATACCGGCGCGATCCAAAATAATGGTGACCGGAGCGCCATGCAGCGCAACGTCCATGAGCATCTGGTCAAAGCCGCGGTTGAGGAAGGTAGCGTACAGGGCAACAACGGGATGGTATCCCTGGAGCGCCATGCCCGCAGCCATCGTCAGGGCGTGCTGCTCAGCGATACCCACGTCAATGACGCGATCCGGGAACTCATCCGAGAGCGGTCCCAAACCAACGGGGCGCAGCATCGCCGCTGTAATCCCCACCAGCTTCGGTTCCTCATAGGCAAGCTTGACGATCTCCTCGGCAAACACCGACGTCCAACCGAAACGTGCCACTTCAACCGGCAGACCCGTCTCGGGATGAATCCGGCCAATCGCATGGAAACGATCCGCCACGTCATCCTCCGCGGGCTTGTAGCCGCGGCCCTTCTCGGTGATGGCATGCACCACCACAGGTCCGCCAAAGTCCCGCGCAAGGGAAAATGCTTGCTCGAGATCCTCCAGCGAATGCCCGTCCACTGGGCCGATATACTTAAGGCCGAGGTAGTCGAACACACCGGCGTCCACGAAGATATCCTTGACGCCGCGCTTGATCGAGTGCAGCGCTCCATAGGCCATGCGGCCGGGAGTTCCGGCATCCTGAAGCGTCTTCTTTGTCCAGTCGAGGAACTGTTCATAGTTACGATTCACTCGCACTGCATCAAGCTTGCGTCCGCCTTCAAAACGGCGTACCACGCCCCCCACGGTGGGCGCATACGAACGCCCGTTATCGTTGAGAACAATGACCACGGGCCGCTCGGGATCCTCCGCAATGTTGTTCAGCGCTTCCCAAGCCATGCCGCCCGTCATGGCACCGTCACCAATAATCGCGATGGCCCGGTTCTCACGATTACCTTGGAGCTGCATGGCGCGGGCAATGCCGTCGGCCCACGAAAGTGCCGTGGTGGCGTGGGAATTCTCCACTACATCATGCTCGGACTCGGAGCGCGATGGATACCCCGAGATGCCACCCTCTTGGCGCAGCCGCGAAAAGTCGGTACGTCCGGTCAGAATCTTGTGCACATACGATTGGTGGCCCGTATCGAAGACCATGACATCCTCGGGTGAATCGAAGATACGGTGCAGCGCGATCGTCAGCTCCACTACCCCAAGATTTGGCCCCAGATGGCCACCCGTGCGGGAGACGTTCTCAACCAGGAACTCCCGAATTTCCGCTGCCAACTGCGTGAGTTGACGGGGTGCCAAAGCCTTAACGCTCGCGGGGCCCTCAATCTGAGCAAGAATATCCACGCACATACCTCCTTGGGGAATCACCCCATCGTAGCGCTTCTGAGAGGGCCATCCTGACATCTTGGCTACCCGAAGCGAAGCGTTCTACCTTTCGCAGTGACCGCTACGCACCGTTGCATACTAGTCATCCGAACTACCGGCACAATACTCGTGGAGGCTCGAGCCACCCGTAGCCCATGTCCCCTACTGCGGATTGGGATTGTTCACAGCTCCGTAAAACAGTACCCATCCGCTTTCCTTATCCGTCACGCGGAAAACGAAAGGATGATCGAACGTCAGCACGTCCGGCTCTGCGACCGGCAGCATCGTAGGCACAGCCTGAATCTGAGTGACTGCCGCCGCCTCAATTCCCTCCTGGTTAAGTGTCAACGTTGCCTTTTGGACGATCACCTCGGGTACGAGCCCCTCGCCGTTCTCCGTAAAACCGGTGATAGCCGAGGGCACATTCTTGATCGATGTCAGGGAGAGATTCTCCAGCATCTGCGAAACGTTCGCCTCCCCCACCAGCTTGAGCTGCGGCAGCTCGACCTTCATCGTGGCATCAGGCTTCACATCCCAATCCGTCACGGAGAGATTCGCAAGATCTCCACTCGTGGGCATGAGCACGTCAAACTGTAAGTTGTCCGCAAAAGGAACGACGGCGTAGTCATACGAGTCGCCACGCCTCACCGAGATGTTGTCCCACGCCATGCCCGGAGTCACACTCACCTCGCCACCGGCAGGGTGAAAGTCGATCAGCGAGAAGTCCGGCTCCTCGGCCCATCCCTGTTGAACGTACAGCGAGGACAGCAAGACGAGGACGGCGTCGTCGACCAACGGCGGCAAATCCTTCACCAGCCCCCTGCTCGAATCCTCGGTCCACTTGTCCAACGCCTCCTGGAGATCAGCGAGCTTCCCCTCCTCGACTGTCGATCGGAGCGATTTCGCCACGGCTTCGACCGCTACGCGTGAGATGTCGGCGCCGCCATCGGTCCGAATTCCCCACGCGGTTGCCAGGTCGACGACGCCGTCGCCCGCTTCCGCTTCGAGAGCCTCACCCAGTCCACCGTACATGGTGGTGCTGCCACCGGCCTCCGTACCGAGAAACGCGGAGAGTTCCGCGTAGGTATCTGAACCAATTTCCACTCCGGAGGCCAGCATGGCAAAGGCTGTCTGCAAGGAGGCGGGCGAGATCACCGTGTTCGTTCCTGGATGATCGCGCAACTGTGCTGCTGTCACAGTAAGCCCAGCATTCAAAGAGGACATCGGGATATCCGTGCGTGCAGCTTGAGTAGCGGCATCTGTGGAATCTGTCGAATTTCCGCAGGCTGACAATGCGAGGATGCAAGTGGCCAGGCCTGCAACCAACCGACGAGATGACACCGTGAACTCCTTCACCGAGGCTGGGTCAAGGACTCCAGTATAAGCGAGGAGCGGGCCAGTCTTGTGGGACTGACCCGCTCCTCACGTATTTAACCGTTACGGTACGACATTAACCGCTATGCATACGACATCATGCACTCAAGGTTAATCTCGATGGTTCATACAACGCTCCATCAGGCCTTCGCCAGCTGACGCAGCACGTACTGAAGAATTCCACCGTTACGGAAGTAATCGGCTTCGCCAGGTGTGTCGATACGGACGCGAGCCTCGAACTCGATCACCGAACCGTCGGCCTTCTCGGCAACGACATGCACGGTCTTCGGAGTGACACCCTCGTTCAGCGCAACAATACCGGTGATGGTGAAAACTTCCTCGCCGGTCAGGCCGAGCGAATCGGCGTTCTCACCCTCGGGGAACTGCAGCGGCATCACGCCCATGCCAATGAGGTTCGAGCGATGAATACGCTCGAAGGACTCAGCAATGACGGCCTTAACACCGAGCAGCGAGGTACCCTTGGCAGCCCAGTCACGCGAGGAACCGGAACCGTACTCCTTACCACCAAGAACCACGAGCGGGATGCCCGCCTCCTGGTAGGCAACAGACGCATCGTAGATGGCCTCCTGCTCACCGCTGAGGAAGTTCTTGGTGTAGCCGCCCTCAACGCCGTCAAGAAGCTGGTTCTTCAGGCGAATGTTGGCGAAGGTGCCACGCACCATGACCTCGTGGTTTCCACGGCGTGAGCCGTAGGAGTTGAAGTCACGGCGCTCCACACCGTTCGCTGCCAGGTAACGCCCAGCAGGGGAATCCGGCTTGATGGCACCCGCGGGCGAGATGTGATCGGTGGTGACCGAGTCGCCGAGCTTGGCGAGCACGCGCGCACCGGCAACGTCCGTCACCGGGGTCAGCTCCTCCTTGAGACCCTCGAAGAAGGGAGCCTTACGGATGTAGGTGGAGGCATCGTCCCACTCGAATAGCTCACCCTCGGGGGTGGGCAGGTTCTTCCAACGATCGTCGCCCTCGAACACCGACGCGTAGGTGTTCTGGAACATCTCGCGGTCGATCGAGCGATCAATGGTGGCCTGCACCTCGGCCGGATCCGGCCAGATGTCGCGCAGGTACACCGGGTTACCCGAGTGATCATTGCCGAGCGGCTCGTTGTCGAAATCGAAGTCCATCGAGCCAGCCAGCGCGTAAGCGATGACGAGTGGGGGCGAAGCCAGGTAATTCATCTTGACGTCAGGGTTGATACGACCCTCGAAGTTACGGTTGCCCGAGAGCACCGAGACCACAGCGAGATCGTTTTCGTTGACCACCTGGGACACAGCGGGCGGCAGCGGGCCGGAGTTACCAATGCAGGTAGCGCAGCCATAACCCACGAGGTTGAAGCCGAGGGCCTCCAGAGCCGGCCAGAGGCCCGCCTTCTGGTAGTAGTCGGTGACAACCTTGGAACCTGGCGCCATGGACGTCTTCACCCACGGCTTGGAGGTGAGACCGAGATCGGCGGCCTTCTGTGCCAGAATGCCGGCGGCCAGCATGACCGAGGGGTTCGAGGTGTTGGTGCACGAGGTGATGGAGGCGATGACAACATCGCCGTTGTTCAAGCGCGTCTGCGTACCATTGCCCAACGTCAGCGGCACATCGGAGGCATCGTTCGAAGCGTAATCCGGCAGCGTCTTCTCAAAGGAGCTCTTCGACTCCGAGAGCAGGATGCGATCCTGCGGGCGCTTCGGGCCGGCGATCGAAGGAACCACGGTGGACAAGTCCAGCTCCAGGTACTCCGAGTACACTGCCTCGTGCGAGGGATCGTGCCAGAGGCCCTGCTCCTTGCAGTAGGCCTCAACGAGGGCGATCTGTGCCTCGTCGCGGCCGGTCAGGCGCAGGTAGTCCAGCGTCACGTCGTCGATCGGGAAGATCGCCGCGGTAGAGCCGAACTCCGGGCTCATGTTGCCGATGGTGGCGCGGTTAGCCAGCGGCACCGCGCCCACGCCCTCGCCGTAAAACTCGACGAACTTGCCCACCACGCCATGCTTGCGCAGCATCTGGGTGATGGCCAGCACCACGTCGGTGGCGGTCGAGCCAGCGGGAATGGAGCCGGTGAGCTTGAAGCCCACGACCTTGGGAATAAGCATCGAGACGGGCTGGCCCAGCATGGCCGCCTCAGCCTCAATACCGCCCACGCCCCAGCCCAGCACACCCAGGCCGTTGACCATGGTGGTATGGGAATCGGTTCCCACACAGGTATCGGGGTAGGCGACGCCGTCGTCCGTCATCGTGACACGAGCGAGGTACTCGATGTTGACCTGGTGGACAATGCCGGTACCCGGCGGAACCACCTTAAAGTTCTGGAAGGCACCCTGGCCCCAGCGCAGGAACTGGTAACGCTCGCCGTTGCGCTCGTACTCAATGTCCATGTTGCGCTCGAGGGCGTCATTGGTGCCGAAGACGTCAATCTGCACCGAGTGGTCGATGACCATTTCGGCGGGATTGAGCGGGTTAATGCGGTCCGGGTCTCCACCGAGGGTGGCCACGGCCTCACGCATGGTTGCCAGATCGACGATGCAGGGAACTCCGGTGAAGTCCTGCATAACGACACGGGCGGGAGTGAACTGAATCTCCTCATTGGGTTCCGCGGTGGGCTCCCACGAGGCGAGTGCTTCAATCTGCGCGGCGGTGACGTTAGCGCCATCTTCGGTGCGCAGCAGGTTCTCGGCCAGTACCTTCAACGAGTACGGTAGCCTTTCGAGCCCGGGCACGGCACCCAGCCGGTAGATGTTGTAAGAAGCGTCCCCCACCTCAAGGATTCCACGCGAGTTAAAGCTGTTCAAGCTCATGACTCTCCTAACGCTTGTAAATATCTTGACGTCAAGATATCACGCCGAGGGCCACCAATGCGTTATTCCAGGCCAAAAATGGGCATCTGTCAAAAGTGTGGTTAGAGACACTGTCGGCTTGTTCGTGCGCCATCGACCGCGTATGTGGGCGGGAGACGAGATCGTCCACACGCCTCCTTTGACCGCCCGCGTACGCAATTACGCCAGTGCCGTCACCACTTCGAAATGGTGCGTATTGGGGAACATATCGATGGAGTTCATCGAGACGACACGGCGCCCGGCCTCAACCATCGCAGCCACGTCACGAGCCATCGCCGCAGGGTCGCACGAGATGAGGACAACGCGACGCGCACGTCCTTCGGCGAGCGTGCGAGCGAGATCCTGCCCAAGCCCAGTACGCGGAGGGTCTGCCACGATGACGTCACCCGGCTCCCACGTCGCCAGCTTTGCATCGACGCGCGATGTCCGCGTGCTCACCCAGGGGAAATCGCGCAGATTAGCCCGTGCATCCTCCACCGCTTGCCGCGCTCCCTCGAAGGATCGGACGCTGCCCGTCTCTCCCGTGGCAATGGCAAGCGGCTGGGTGAGCAGTCCGGCTCCGGAATACAGTTCGACGACGGCGTCACCCTCACGCACCTGCGCGGCCTTACGGACGAGAGAGATGAGTTGCGCACCGGCCTCGCGGTGGATCTGCCAGAATCCCCCCGCGTGCACGCGATAGGCATAGAGCTGGCCTTCCACCACAACGTCCTCGCGGACATAGGGGTGAGCGGCAAAACCGGGAGCCCAAAAAGCCTGACGGTCCACCATCAACACCGGATCGGAGCCCGACGGCATGACCGCCCGCACCCGGTCACCGGGGCGCAGCTGCGAACGCCACGCCCCTTGAAAGAGATCAAGCTCATCAATCTCTCGGACGGCCAGGGGCATCTGGCCGAGTGCCACCGTCTCGTGGGTTCCCTCGCGGAACATGGCGAGCAGGCCGTCGTCGTCGACAGTAAATTCCACGCGCGTACGGGTGTGCCAGCCGGACGTGGCCCGATCGGACTCAAACGCCTGAACCGACGGCTGAATACCCTGTTCCTCCAAGTGATCCACCAGACCCTGGCCGCCCACACGGCGCAGGCTAGCGCGCAACACGTGCGTCTTCCACTGGCTCTGATAGTCGAACGAGACATGGCCCAAGTCCGCGCCTCCGACACCCAGTGGACCCGCCACCGGCCACGGATGGTTGACGCGGTGAGGCGACGGATTATCGAGGACCTCGACGACGTCGCCGCGCAGCAGCTTCGAGCGTTCACTCGTCACCGCCACGCGAACCGTCTCGCCCGGCAGTCCGAAGCGAGTAAAAACGGCGCGGCCGTCCAGATGCCCCACGCAGACTCCACCGTGAGCGATGTCGGTGAGTTCGAGCTCAATCATATTTAATCCTCTTCGTCAGCTTCGAGCTGGTAGGGCACTTCCGAAATAGCGACGCCCTGTTCAAGGCGTAGAGCTGAAATGATACGCGGCTCCGAGTGTCGGACAAAGAATCTTTGCCAGACTCCGGTGGACAGCACACGAGGAATAAACACCATGACGATGTCTCCCGGATGCAGGGCGCGCAGCGAACGCACGTATTCGACCATGTTCTCCACCTGGGCGCCCACCGGTGTTCCCAACACCGTGAGATCAACCGGCAGCGCGGCAGCCCGCCAGTCGCTGCGAAGGCGTTTCGTGTGGTCCGCGTCCACATCGAGGGTGATCGCGGTGAGTGAGGTGAGTCGAGTGGCGCGGGCATAGGTGATGGCGCGCAATGCGGGACGATCCAACGCGGTAACGAGGATGACCCCGTGTACACGGGTGGGAAGCCGACGGCCCGTCGTCAAATCCGTGGGAGCCAAGCGCTTGATCACTCGCCCGCGGCCACGCCGGAAGAAGAGCAACACGCTGGCGGGCAGCGCCATCGACACCACGGCGCTCAAGCTCCACCAGAAGTTGGTGAAGGTCACCATGACCAGCACCGCCACACCAAAAAGAGCCAATGCGGCAAAACCTGCCTGGGCAGTACGCGCGCTGCGCCGTTCGTCGCGAATTTGAGATTCCCGCAGGATGGAGCGTGCCCGCGCCGCCATCGCCAGGCACACCAGGGTGAAAATGACGAAGTTCGCGAAAACGAATGTCATCGCACCCGCCTGGGTGGTGGTGAGTAAGCCGGTGAGTCCCGCTGCCAGAATGGCAATAAATCCAACGATGATGACCCGCGGGCGAACCGCGTTCTCCGAGTCAAGGTAGCGCGGCAGAATACGGTCCACACTAAGCTCGCGCAGCAGCCCGGGAAGCGCATCGTAGGCCACCATCACCGCGCCAAGCCCCACAAAGATGGCAGCAACCGCCACGGCGATCTGTCCTGGACGATGGAAGAAAGCATCAGCCATGGCTAGGAGCGGGACACTGCCGCTGCGGCCGGTCATCCCGAGCACATCCGCGAAATACAGCGACATAACAATAGCCACCACACCGCTGCCGGTGAGCTGACCAAGGCGCCGTGGGTTGACCTTACGATCACTCGCGCGCGTCATCACACGCTCGGATGTAAGAACCAACATGGCCGCAGGAAACACCGCGGCCATACAGGCTTCAAGGAATAACGATTGGGTAGTGTTGCTGTTTTTTGTCTCCTGGGTAAAGGCGAGTGCGGAGTGCACCATCTCGTCGTCAAAACCGTCGGTCACCTCCAGCACCAGGGCGGTAACCAGCACGACGGCGATAGCAAGAGCACCCACACCGGCGGCCACGAGCAGAAGGCGGCGGGACAACCGATAGCCGAGCAGGCTGGGAAGGGCGAGAACCAGCACGAGAATAACCGGGAGGACTCTCCGCAACTCCTCCACCGGCGTGATGACGTGAATAGCGTTGACGATCAATCCGCCGCTCAGCGCCACGATAAGCGCATAAGCAAGGAATCGCGCGGCAGACACAAGAATGCCCGTCCACACCCCGATATAGGTAGAAACGATACGCATTGAGGAGCGCCGCGGTACAAGCCGCTGTTCCCAGACAATCGCTACAAAAGTGAGCGCCATACTCACCGCACCCACCAACAGCGCGGCGTAGATCTCATTGATGCTCGCACCCGGGCTTAAAGCGCGCAGGATCGTCTGGGGCACAATGATGACCGTAAGCACCACCGCCGAAATGGCATCTACCCCGCGTGCCAACGAGGACAGGGTGCGACTCTTTGCTATAGCCATGATGATTCAGGCTACGCTATCTTCGCCCGCGAGGTAGCCTCCACGAGATTCCCCGATATCCCTAGTTATTGGGATAATCTCTAAGCGTGCACTTCGTAATTATGGGATGCGGCCGAGTTGGTGCCGCCCTCGCTAGCAACCTCTCCCAGATCGGGCATTCCGTGGCCGTCATTGACCAGAACCCCGATGCGTTCCGGCGTTTACCCGAGGATTTCTCGGGACAGAACGTCACCGGAGTTGGTTTTGATCGGGAAGCTCTCATCCAAGCCGGTATTGAGGACGCTCACGGTTTCGCCGCTGTCTCCTCGGGCGACAACTCCAACATCATTGCCGCCCGCGTGGTACGCGAGACTTTTGGTGTGACGAACGTTGTGACCCGCATCTACGATCCCACCCGCGCTGAGGTGTACGAGCGCTTGGGCATCGCCACCGTTCCCACGGTGAAATGGACGGCGGATCAGGTGTTGCGTCACCTCATTCCCCTTGGTCCGCACTACGAGTTCACCGACGAAGTGGCCGGGATGAGTCTCGTGTCAGTCGACTTACATGAGGATTGGCTCGGACGCACGGTCGACGACGTCGAAGCGGCCACCGAGGCACGGGTCGCTTACCTCACGCGTCTTGGCCGTGGAATGCTTCCTGCTCCAGACCTCGTCATCCAAGATGGCGATACCGTGCGGCTTGTGGTTCCCACGAATAAAGCCGGCGCAGCACAGTACGTGCTCATTCACCCGATTGAGGAGGACACACTGTGATCGTTGTGATCGTCGGTGCCGGTTCCGTGGGGCGCTCCATCGCCCGAGAGTTGGCCAGCGCACACCATGAGGTGACCATCATCGATAGGGCACCCTCCGCCATGAAGGTGGCTTCCGTCTCCGCCGCCGACTGGGTACTCGGTGACGCCTGCGAGATCTCCTCGCTGGAACGATGCGGGGCCGGGCAAGCGGACGTCGTCGTCGCCGCAACGGGAGATGACAAAACGAATCTGGTGGTCTCACTGCTCGCCAAGACGGAATTCGGCGTGGAACGAGTCATCTCTCGCATTAACAACCCCAAGAACGAGTGGCTTTTCGACGATTCCTGGGGTGTCGATGTGGCAGTATCCACCCCACGTATCATGACCTCACTCGTGGAGGATGCGGTAGCGGACGGCGATCTCATCACCGTCATGCAATTCCAGCGCTCGGGAGCAAGCCTGCTTCAGGCCACCCTGCCGGAGGATGCCCCCGTGGTGGGAACACCGGTCTCTGAAGTGTTGTTGCCGCCCACCATCGTTATCAACGCCATCGTGCGCGACGGCCTGCCTTTTACCGCGGACCCCGACCTCACCATCGAGGCAGGCGACCAGGTGCTTTTGCTGTGCGCCGAGGGCGCGGAAAATGATCTCGATTTGGTGGCGGAGTTCTTTACCTCGGTGGAGGATTAGGGCCACATCAAAAAAATGAGAGAGCGTCGGGGGACGTCGAGCTAACGACAACCCCCAAGAAACCGGCTAGGAAGCATCAGGAACCGGCGGCAGCTTGCGCACAATGAGCCAGGTCAGCCACGCCACCAGGGCAAACAACAGGGGGCCCATCAATAGGCGCGCAATGCCCAAGAGAGTTGTGGCGTCGGAGAAGAAGAGAGGCGCCTGCACGAGGATGCGGAAGGCGAAGAGTCCCGCCCAAATCCAGGTAATCCGGATGTACGCCTTCTTTGTCGCCACTTGGGCGGGATCCGTACGCCAGCCCGTCGGGTCGCCGCGCATGAAACCAATGAGGAGGCCCAGAGCAGGCCACCGTACAGCCAGCGAAAGCAGGATTCCAGCGAGGTATGCGGCATTGGTAATGAGCCCGGTAGCGAAGTAGTTGGTTGCCTCGCCCGAACGCCAGGCCCACACCGCCGAGATGACAATACCGATGAGGCCGCCCAAGGCGGGCATCACGTCGATGCGCTGGACAAGCCGCGCTACGATCGCCACAAAAGAAACGATCAGCGGAGCCACAATGGACGGAATAAGTTCACCGGTGACCACATAAACAGCCACAAAGATGAGGCCCGGTGCACCTGTCTCGACAAGTCCGCGCACCCCGCCGAGAGCTTGCCACACATCAAAGTCTGTGGCGAGAACAGAACGCAGTCCAGAATTACTGTTGGGTGTATCAGCTCCGTCCACGCCCTGTGCTGCGCTACTTGTTGTGCCCCGAGTGGTATGGGCGGCGGTATCCGCACCGTCAGAACTCGTGGCGTGTTCAGTACCGGCCGCGGTGGCGCCGTCGTCGTTCATCGTTGTTCCTCTCGTGAAGCATCGCCCAGCACTGTGTAGTACGGGTTGTACACCGTCGGAACGCCTCGGCGTGTGGCCAGCGCCCCTTTGACGTGGAGTCTCTTGCCGATTTCAACGCAGTGGAGGTCGGCACGACCGAGGAAAGAAAGCATGAGCGAATCCTCCCCCACACGCAACATGACATTAATCGTGGGGCTGCCACCCGCTTTCGGGTAGGTAATGGCCGTGACCTCGCCGCGCAGATTAATGCGGCGCGAGCGCGCGCTCATCGGACTTCCGAAATCTCCGGTCCGCGCGAGGGAAGCGATAGCTTGAAGGATTCCTTAGCCTGGGTTTCAGCTTCCTTTTGCTGCTGAGCGACAAGCGGCAGCATCTCCTTCGGGGGATGAGCACCTTGGCCGCGCACAACCACCAGATCGTCGAGAACGGCATGAAGGAGTTCGCTGGCGGCGGCGTCATCAGTTGCGCCCTTACCCGTCACGTTCACGCGCAGCAGCCACCTCGGCCCATCGATACCGATGTAGCGAATGCGGTAGGTGCCCGACTTGTCCGGAGTAGGAACGGTAGCGCGGATCTCCGTGCCATATTCCCCCTCCTCGAACTGAGAACGGCCTCCCTGGGCGGCAAGGACGGACACCATCTCAGCCCGGACCTCGTCCCATAGGCCCGAGGACTTCGGTGCTGCAAAAGCCTGCAGTTGCAGAGCCGAGCCGTCCTTCACGTAGAGAACGCCAAGAATCACCTTGCGGCGCTGGTCCACCGAGTACTGGATGTTCGCCCTCGGTATCAACGGGAGCCATAACGAGCCAGCGTCGAGAAGCCCGCCGCGTTCGGGATGATCCGACTCGTCCCACGGGCCAACCTCCTGCGAGTCATCTGATGACTCCAGTGCCGTTTCCTCGTGAGCGAGGGCATCCTCGTTCGTCTTCTTCTTGCGGGAGAAGAATCCCATAACTTTCGCTTCCTTACGCAGATCCCACAGCGGGGCAGGCTCAATCTATGAGGCGCCCTCCTGAATAGGCGGGCGCCCGTGAATAATTATTAGTAAGCGCACTCCGAGCACACCGGCAAGCCATCTTCTTCATAGGCAAGCTGGGAACGGTGGTGCACAAGGAAGCACTGAGAACAGGTGAACTCGTCATCCTGCGCGGGAACTACGTTAATGGATAGTTCCACATTGGACAGGTCAGCACCGGGGAGCTCAAATCCCTCAGCTGCCTCGACCTCATCCTCATCGACAGAACCGGACTGCTGCTCAGAGCGGCGTGCCTTGAGCTGCTCTAGGGAATCCTCCCTGAGCTCTTCGTCCTGCTTGCGCGGTGCATCATAATCGGTGGCCATGGTAGCTCACGCTCCAGTTGTCTCTCATTGTGTGGAGGCCGCTCGTCAGGCTTGACGATGGCCGGAGGGCACGAGCGCCCTACACTGGCAGAACGCTCACGTCATTGATTTGTTCCCACTCATATAGCACGAGTGCGCCCATAATGTACCAGACAACGGCGTCACTTCTCACACGTTTCTCCACAGAGAAGAAAAAGGAGGAGGAAATATCACGACAACGGGAAGGTAGACTCTCCTCTAGGCGAACACGCGCGCCGTGTCTCCAACGAACATGCGAGCCCGAGTGGCAAGCTTGACAACACTGCTGGATGAAAGGGAGTCATGATCAAACTCCAATTACTCGGGCTTCAGCCCGACGGGGAGCACCTGACGCTTAACGATGCTGGGGGCAATCGTTACTCGCTCCCCATCACCGATGATCTGCGTGCCGCTCTTCGCCGGGATGTCTCTTCTACTGAGAAGGTCACGGAGACCGTCCGCCAGATGAGTCCCCGCGAGATTCAGGCCCTGGTCCGTGAAGGGTTGTCAGTTGCTGAGATCTGTGAGCTGGGCGCTCTTCCCCCCGGCCGTGTCTCGGTTCTTGCGCACCCCATCATTGCCGAGCGTGAGCACATGGCTCGGCGCGCCCAAGCTTTGGTGATGGGCCGCGAAGTTGGTTCACTGACACTCGATGAGCTCGTCACCTCCCGCCTTGTCGCGCGCGGCGTGAACATTTCAGAGATCACGTGGGATACCGTCCGTAAACCATCCGCCGCCTGGACGCTCACCTTGGATTTCACCGAAGATGGCGTCACCCGGCGTGCCACCTGGACGTTGGATTTGGAGCGTAAGACAGTCGAGGCGAACGACGACGAAGCTCGCTCACTGTCCGAACATCAGGTCACGACGGTGAAGCCTCCGGCACTCCCGGCCGCTAACCCCTCAACGGCTCGTATTGATGATGTTCTCGCCGCGCTGGACGCACAGCGTGGCACCCCACAGCCGATTCCGTCGATCGAGGAGATCGTGGATATCGACGAAGAAGGGGATGAAGATCCCTCCGTTGACCCGCTCCTCGGAGCACTGGCGCTCTCCGATTCCGGCGATGAGTCTGAGCACAGCGGCACGGAAGATTCGGACAGCCGCGAGAGCACGGCTGAAGAATCCGACGATTCTTTGGAGGCCGATGTGGAGGATCCCACTGGGGGCTCCTCCGAGCGCCCCAAGCTCTCTCTCGCTAAGCCGATTGATGACGATTCCTCTGAGGAATCTGAGGACGAAGACGAAGCATCGGGCACCGGACAGGACTCCGAAAAGGCTGAACGCCTCCCCGAGACTCCCGACGAGCTGGCCGCAGATCTTGCCCGGAAAAAGAAGGGAAATCGTCCTTCCATGCCATCCTGGGACGAAGTCCTCTTCGGCAAGAAGGACTAAATCTCCGGACTCCAGGCACTACGGAGCGGGTCCGGGCCCATCGTGGCCCGGACCGAGGCCGCCGTCATATGACGCATGTGGTGGTCACGGCACAGCACTTCGTAGCCCACTTCTTGTGAATCGGTGTCGCCAATAACCACCTGCTCGCCTTCGGTGACCATAATTCCGCCGATCGTACGTGCGTTATGGGTGGCGCGTTTGCCGCACCAGCACAGTGCCCGCACCTGCAGTACCTCGACACGATCCGCCAGTTCGATCATGCGCGCCGACCCCGGGAAGAGCCGGGTAAGGAAGTCCGAAGTGATCCCAAAGCCGTACACGTCAATGCCGATTTCATCGACGATGTGTGCGAGTTGTTCCACCTGTTCCGCAGTATAGAACTGAACCTCGTCGCAGATAAGGAAATCTACGCGGGCACCATTCGTCAGCTGGTGGACGACCACCTTCCATAGGTCAGTATCGGACGCCACCTCCCACGCGTCCTGCTCCAGACCAATACGAGAAGAGAGCTTGCCTTCGCCCGCGCGGTCCCCACGTGTGAAGATGAGGCCACGCAACCCCTGTTGGTGATAGTTGTAGGCCGTTTGCAGCGCCAAGGTGGACTTGCCGCAGTTCATCGTTCCCGAGTAAAAGACCAGTTCAGCCATTACGCCACCTCCACAATTAGGGGCACCAGCATCTCTTCGCTCGTCAGCGAGCCATGTACACCGCGCATGAACGATTGATCGGGCCTACGCAGCCGGGAATCTATCAGGGAGAGCGTTCCGCGCTGGAAGACGACGACGTCACCCATAACGCTCAGGGCTGTCTCCCCGAGGGTACCGAAGAGTCCGCTCACGGCTGCCTCATCCTTCGTGAGAACCCACGATTGTTCACCGAGTGAGTCCTGCCAGCGGGCGGCCACGTCCGCCGCCGCACCCGCTCGTGTGTACAGGTGAAGGCTGCGCTCCTCGCCGGAGACCAGCTCGACATCTTGCGTGAGCGCGGGCTCGAGGGCCACATCGATACGCTCACTCACGTCGATCATCCCGTGATCTGCCGTTACCACAATGAGGGTGCCACGCGGCACCCTGCGTGCCAGCTGTCGTAGTGCCGCATCAAGCGCCTCAAGCTCGCCCACCCAATCCTCGGAGAGCCAGCCCTTTGCATGCCCCGTATGGTCAATTTCTTTCCAGTACAGATAGACGGCCTTGGCCCCGCGACGCAACTCGCGGCTAGCGGCCGCAATACGCTCATCATTGGTATCGGCGGGTGTGGCGCTCGCCCCTCGCAATGCGCACAACGTCAGTCCGGACCCCACGAAGCTCTTGGGTTGCACAAGACGGCACTCCTTGGCCCGCTCCCCCAGGCGTTCAAAGAGCGTAGGTTCGCGCTGCCATTCCACTGGGTCCACCGTCGGGTCATCCCACTTAATGAGGGAGAAGTTACGCCCCGATTCTGGTGCGCGCAGAGAGTAACTCAACATCGCCGTGGCGCCCGGTAACTCACCCGTCCCCACGGAGGTGATGGCGGCCGCCGTCGTTGATGGAGCGACAGTGGTCAACGGATCGAGGTGGGTCCACGACCGTAACGTTGCCGCATGTCCGGAACGCGCAGCAAGGTTGGCATAACCCAAACCATCGACAAGGACAAAACACACGCGTTCAGCTTCTGGAAGTCCCAACAGCTCCCGGTCAGCACCCGAGGAGGTGCCGTTCGACGTCGTCGCCAAACCCACGGCATCCAGGGCCGCCGACAAGCTGGCCCTGACGGAGCGCTCCGTGGGGCGTTGGAAATCTGCGGGCCACGCAGTCAGAGATCCCACGAACCGCTTCCCTTCGTCGTTTGGTGTCATCGCGCCGGGCGCATTCTCACCCATCTTCGCACGCGTCACCCCACGCGCGCGGCGAGTATCCGCGAGATCTCATCGATAAAACGCAATCCCTTAAAGAAGGTGGCTTCGTCGAGAGTGTGATCGAGGACGATCTCGCCGTCGTCGCCGGTGATGACGGCCATGTAGCCATGGTCGGCATCGCAGTTCGGATTATCACAGGAGGCGGGGCGAATATCGTGCTGCCACCCCGCTCCCCAGCGCAAACGCATACGGACCGACGCGAGCGCACCCGCCTCCGGGCCATCAGCCACCCGGCTGCGCACGATCTGGAAGTCCTTGATGGAATCGAGGTTAACGAACTGGGTCGTGGTGATGAACTCACCCTGCGGGTTGAACTCGTAAGAGACGTCCGAAACCACCACAAGTAGTCGATTTCCTGTCACCGCAAAAGCCGCGATGGAATCGTACACCGAGTCCTGATCGAAAACCGTCTCCGGACGAACGAAGAAGGTCTGCACATTCGAACGCGGGCCAAGAGCCGCCGCAACATCGCCAAGAATTGGCGAATCCGTGGAAACCTTGGATGCCAGTTCTGCCAAGAAGTTGTTTCTGCCTTCATTCAACACTGCCCGATTCTCTCACTTCGTACCGATTGGCGCACCTTCGGTTCGAGTGACGCCTATAGACGACGGCGAAGTGACCCGGACCTTGTCACGTTGCCGACGACACCGCGCCGTCGTCGTTCATACGGATGGTCCCCGTCCGCTTGACATTCGTCACGGATTCACGCCGTCTTTGGCTCGCGCGCGCGAATAGCGAGATACTTGGTTCCATGCGTGATTCAGCTGCTGCAGACGTTGCCGAGAACATCGTCGATATCGACGTCTCAACCGAGATGCGCACCTCGTTTTTGGAGTACTCCTACTCGGTGATCTACGCGCGTGCGCTTCCGGACGCCCGCGACGGACTCAAGCC
Source organism: Actinomycetaceae bacterium (assembly GCA_039812645.1). GTDB lineage: Bacteria > Actinomycetota > Actinomycetes > Actinomycetales > Actinomycetaceae > Ancrocorticia. The sequence goes on along the minus strand of JBDIAV010000026.1, from coordinate 3,920 downwards.
GGTACAGCGTCGTATCCTATTCCAGATGGACCAGATGGGGCTGCGTCCTGACAAGGGTCACGTTAAGTCCTCGCGGGTGGTGGGCGACGTGATGGGCCGCCTCCATCCCCATGGCGACACCGCCATCTACGACGCCATGGTGCGCCTCGCCCAGCCTTTCACCATGCGCCTGCCGCTCGTGGACGGACACGGGAACTTCGGTTCACTCGACGACGGCCCCGCAGCCGCCCGCTACACCGAAGTGCGTATGGCTCAGCCTGCGCTCTCAATGACCGCCTCGCTCGACGAGGACGTCGTGGACATGGTGCCCAACTACGACAACACCCAGATGCAGCCCTCTGTGCTGCCCTCGGCCATCCCCAATCTGCTGGTCAACGGTTCGTCCGGCATTGCCGTGGGTATGGCCACCAACATGCCTCCCCACAACCTCGTCGAGGTGGTGGCTGGTGCTCGTCACCTGCTGAAGCACCCGGGCGCTAGCCTCGAGGACCTCATGCGTTTCATTCCGGGACCTGATCTTCCCGAAGGCGGCAAGATCGTGGGACTGGAAGGCATCCGCGACGCGTATGCGAGCGGCCGTGGCATCTTCCGCACCCGCGCCACGGCAAAGATCGAAAACGTCACCGCCCGCAAGAAGGGCATCATCTTCACCGAGCTTCCCTACTTGGTTGGCCCGGAGAAGGTCATCGAGAAGCTCAAAGACGCGATCTCGAACAAGAAGGTCAAGGGTGTCTCCGGGGTTCAAAACCTCACCGACCGCCACCACGGCATGCGTCTGGTGATCGAGGTGAAGAACGGTTTTAACCCCGAAGCGGTATTGGCCCAGCTGTACAAGTTCACCCCGCTGGAGGATTCCTTCGGTATTAACAACGTGGCGCTCGTGGATGGCCAGCCGCGTACGCTCGGCCTCAAGGAGTTGCTGCAGGTCTTCCTTGATCATCGTATTGAGGTGGTGCGCCGCCGCTCTGAGTTCCGTCTCAATAAAGCCCAGCGCGATCTCCACCTGGTCAACGGCCTCCTCATTGCCGTTCTTAATATTGACGAGGTCATCGCTGTCATTCGCTCTTCCGATGACACCGCAACCGCGCGCGAACGTCTCCAGCAGGTCTTCGATCTCTCCCAGGAGCAGGCCGACTACATCCTTGAGCTACGGCTGCGCCGCCTGACGAAGTACTCGCAGATCGAGTTGGAACAACGCCGCACGGAGCTACTGGAGCAGATCGCCGCGTTGGAGGAGATCCTCGGCTCAGAGGCGAAGCTGCACGGCCTCGTTTCCTCCGAGCTCGCCGAAGTGGCGAAGGCCTTTGGTACTCCGCGCCGCACCGTTCTTTTGGAGTCTGACGGCATGGCTGGAAAAGACGCCATCACGGCCGTTCCACTCGAAGTGGAAGATGGGCCCTGTTGGGTCATGCTCTCTGGAACGGGGTTGGTTGCACGGACGTCCGAAGCTGCTCCGCCCTCGCGCGAGGGCGGGCGCGTGGCCCACGACGCCCTGGTAAGTACCGTGGCCGGAACCGTGCGTGGTCAGGTTGGAGTGGTAACCAACCGGGGTGTGCTGCACCGGCTGGATGTACTGCTCGCCCCCGCAATTCCTGCAACGACGACGGCGCCCTCCCTCGCCGGTGGTGTCCCGCTCAAGGACTTGCTACCCGGGTTGGAAAAGAACGAGGTACCACTGGCACTCGTTAACATGAGCGACAATGCAGCGCCGCTGGCTCTGGCTACCAAGAATGGAAAGATCAAGCGCGTCATCCCCGGAGGCTATCCCACGAAGGACTCTTTCGAGGTGATCTCGCTGGCCGACAAGGACGAGGTTGTAGCAGCTGCTCACGCAGCAGACAACGACCAGCTTGTACTTGTCAGCTCCGACGCTCAGCTGCTGCGCTTCGGCGCGGATTTGGTACGCGCCCAAGGCCGCACCGGCCAGGGTATTGCCGGGATCAGGCTGTCCGAAGGCGCACGCGTGCTGTGCCTTGGCGTGGTGCCGAGCGACGACATCGGCGGTGCCTTCGTTGCCACCATTTCCGGGAGTTCAACCACCCTCGAAGGGACGATGCCGGGTGCCGCCAAGGTGACGCCTCTTGACCGTTTCCCGGCCAAGGGCCGTGGAACGGGTGGTGTACGCGCCCATCGTTTCCTGCGCGGCGAGGATTGGCTGGCGTTGGCTTATGTGGGAGCCGGCCCGCTGCGTGCCGTCGGCGCTGGTGGCCAGTGCGTCGACCTCCCCGAGGTTGACGAGCGCCGCGACGCCTCCGGTGTGCCGCTGACCCATGCGGTGGCGGCCATCGGGTAGCTGTAGCGGCTCCTCCACCTTCACCCGCGGTCTAGGTTGGTGAAGGGTCAGCCGGCCGTGCGGGCGCCGTCGTCGTCCCAAAAATTCGGGAAAACGAACTGGAAGAAACGAAAGGGCGCCGCACCCGGGACCGGCTGACCTCCTACTTGATCGGAGGAATGGGCAGCGGGTAGTCCATGACGTACGTCTGCCCCACCCCTTCGAACCCAAGATTCTGATAGGAAGCGACGGCAACGTTGGGATCGCTCGCTTGCGGATCGATATCCGCATCCAATCCCGCGAACTCGATGCCATCTCCCTGATAGGCGAGCATGGCGGAGTTAAGAAGTGAGGTGAGAACGTTGTGGCCACGCCACTCGTTGTGCACAGCAACCTCGTCGATGTAGCCCTCGGACCAGCCGCGCGCCGCCCAATCCTGTTCATAGCGGCTGGAGATCAGATAACCGGCCACGCGAGGGCGATCACCGCGGCGATCGACGGCGAGGAAACTCCACGACTCCTCCAGCCCGCGATGCTGGGTCAACCACTGTTCAGGGCCGCGTGGAGGCATTCCGGCAAGCTCGTAATAAATAGCGTTGTGAGCTTGGCGCGCCTCATCCAGCCGGTCAATCGTCAGCGGCTCGATGGAGATAAAACTGGGGGTCTTAATGGGGCCGATGGGTCTATCGAGCGGCCGTCGCATCTGCACGTACGAGCGATAATGACGGAACTCAGCCCGTTTCAACAGATCAACGAGATATGCGTGATCCGAATCAACATGCATGAAAGCACGAGCTTTGCTCACGCCTCTTGGCACCAGTTGCTGCGCCTGAGTCAGCTGGATCTCCAACAGTTGGCGCCCAAGTCCTCGATTACGGAACTCCGGATGCACACCGCCCGAAAGGACGACGCCGACATCGTCCCCGTGGTTGACAGGCCTGCGGCTCAGCCCATAAGCAATGAGCTTGTCCTGCGGACCCCAGACCGCCATTGCCCGCCAATCATAGGCGGGATCGAACGTCTCCAGAATCTCCTCGTACGAGCTACGGTAGGGAGTGCCATCACTCTCTTCCATGGCTCGCACCAGCACGAAGATCTGGTCAGCTTGCGCCGGGCCTATAGGTACCCACGGCGGAAACTGAGAAACGTCGTCCATAGTTCTCCTGACATGTTCAATGCTGAGAGTCTACCGGGATTCGTGGAAGAGAACGTAAAACGTCTCTTGAGCGTCTCGCCGGAAGCCCATGAGCAGCTTAGTTAGGGTACGCTACGCCCTTATCATCCTTACCTTCTCGCCGCATCGGAAGGGGCGCAGCACTGCCAACAACAAGGGTGCGGGAGTTGCTATTGAAAAGTGCGGGAGTTGCTATTGAAAAGTGCGCGAGTTGCTATCGAAAAGTGCGCGAGTTGCTATCGAAAAGTGCGCGAGTTGCTATTGAAAAGTGCGGGAGTTGCTATCGAAAAGTGCGGGAGTTGCTATCGAAAAGTGCGCAAGGTTCCCATCACAAGCGTGTCGACCTGTTGGCGCTATCTCGTTATTTCGGATGTAACCCCCATGATGATGCGAGCATCCGGCGGAGCTTCCTTCAGTACCTTGGTCACGTCATCTTCATCGAGAGCAACACATCCTGCCGTTGCTACCTTATTC
>JBDIAV010000025.1:0-35052 GCA_039812645.1 Actinomycetaceae bacterium | reverse complement strand
CAGCGATCGTCATGAAACACCACGGGGTTTTCGCAATCGGCCCGACAATCAAGAAGGCGGTCCAGGCCGCCATCATGGTCGAGGACGTTGCTTACACCGTTTCAATTGCCGAAGGATTGGCGCATCTCGAGCGCCTACCCCACGAGGAAATTGAGAAAAACTTTGACCGATATTCACACCGATACGGCACCGACGCCGCTAGTGAAGGGCTTACACGATGACCACTTATGATCTTTCCACCTTTGGTGAGGCGCAGATCCGCCTCACTGTCCACCGCGGGGGCCGACTGGCCACGTCCAGCGACCTGCGCCTGTCTCCGGCGGGTTCTGAAGCGAACGTTGCCGGACTGCTATCCCAGCTGGGCCGCAAGACCACCTTCGCCTCGACGATTCCCCGGTCCGACCTCGGAAAGCGTTTCGAGAGTGAATATCGTGGCGCCGGTGTGGACCTTTCCCACTGCATCCCCTGCGACGGCCGCATCGCTCTGTACTTCATGGAGCCGGGAAATTCCCCGCTGCCCGCCAAGGTGACATACGACCGCCTGCACACCGCCTTCCGTGAGATCACACCTGAGACCTTCGATTGGGACGCCCTGCTGGACACCGAGGTCCTGTTTGTCACCGGCATCACCGCCGCTCTGACCGAGACGACGGCGACCACGGTCACCCACGCTGTGGAGGAAGCGGCCCGCCGTGGTGTCAAGGTGGCACTCGACGTCAATTACCGCGGCCTCCTGTGGAGTCAGGAGCGCGCTCGCGAGGTGCTGGAACCACTTCTGGATAAGGTCTCGATCCTGTTCTGCTCTCGCCTCGACGGAATCAAGGTTCTCGGAATGGAGGGTGATGGCCCCACCGTCAACCGCAATATTCAGGAGAAGTACGGGCTCGACCACGTCGTCTCCACGGATTCCATTGCTGGCGTTTACTACAGCGGTATTCAGGGCCACGAGGTATTCCCGGTGGAGTCGGTTCCGGTGGTTGATCGCCCCGGTGCCGGTGACGCGTTTGTAGCTGGGACCCTGCACGGTTACCTTGCCGACGACGTCTTGGCGGGCATCAGCTACGGTTTGCGCACCTCAAAGCTGGCGCTGACCCACCATGGGGATCTCACCCATGTCACCCCAGCTGAGCTGGAAATTCCCACCTCAACGGACATCCTCCGTTAGCAGTTCCACAACGATTCAAGGAAGAATCACATGGCAACACAACATTCGCCGTCGGGCATGACTGCAATGCAGCAGATTGACTCGCGGCCACTCACAAAGAATCAAAAGAACCTCATTGGACTGGCTGTGGCTGGCAACATCTCGGAGTTCTTCGACATGTTCCTCATCGGCTTCGCCGTCGCTAGCTTGCTCAAGGATCCCAACTGGAACCTCACCGGAGGCGAAGCGGGCATCATCCTGGCCATGTCTGGCCTTGGCACCATGATCGGCGCGATCATGTGGGGCCGCTTGGCGGACAAGATCGGTAGACGCGGGTCCTTCTTCTGGTGCGTTCTCCTCTTCACCCTCTTCACCCTGGCCTGTGTGTTCACTCCGAACAACGGATGGATCATGCTCGCGGGCCTGCGCATTCTCGTCGGAATGGGCGTGGGCGGTCTCAATATCGTGTCCGTTCCTTACGTTCAGGAATTCGTCCCCGCCAAGCAGCGCGGCTTGCTCTCCGGACTGACCGCGGTGTTTATCCCCTTTGGACTGTTCCTCGGGTCCGTTGCCCACATCATCGTGGGTGACAACTGGCGCGTACTCATTGGGCTGGGCGGCATCCCCATTCTGCTCCTCCTGTGGTTGCGTATGGTTCCTGAGTCCCCGCGCTATCTGCAGCAGCAGGGACGTATTGACGAAGCTCGTGAGGCTATTGCCTGGGCCCTGGAACTGCCTGTGAGCGAAGTGGGCGATCTTCCGAAGCAGGAAGGTGAGGTGAAGTCGGCTGGCTACTCGCTCATCTTCAAGAAGTATGGCAAGTCCCTCCTCATCGTTGCCTTTGGCTCCTTCTGCTTCATCCTCGGTTCCTCGGTTATCCAGTCGTGGGGCCAGTCGATCCTGGGATCGGGCTTCGAGTTCGACTCAGGGATGGTGGGCTTCCTCTTCATGGGTGTGTCGCTCGCCGATCTCCTGGGGCGTCTCTCCTCGGCGTGGCTTGCTGACCGCATTGGTCGCCGCTGGGTCATGTTCAGCTACGGCATGATCGGCGCCGTCGGCCTGCTCATTTCCGCTGGATCGGTCATGCTGGCCACCTCTGCGGGATGGAGCACCACCGGAGCCGGCTGGATCTTCTTCGGCGGCATTGTCATCGCGATGGCCTTCGGCGACGGCGCCTTCGGTGTGCTCAACCCCTTCGGCGCCGAGCAGTTCCCGAACGAGGCACGGGCAACCGGCTTGGGCTTGGGTTACGGCATCGGGTCGAGTGCGAAGGTTTTCGGTCCCGCGCTGCTGGGGGCGATGTTCGGATCCAAGGTGGAACTCGAGTCCATCCCGGTGGCCTTCCTGCTCTTCGCGGCACTTCTGGCAATGGGCGGCGTCACTTATCTCTTCGCTAAGGAAACCAAGGGCGAGTCGCTGGATTCCATCTAGCCCCCTGACAACAAGAAAAAACATGAAAGGAACAGCATAATGAGCAAGGTTGATGACATCACTCGCGAGAACTGGATTCTGGGAGCTTTCCCCGAGTGGGGGACGTGGCTGAACGAGGAGATCGACGAGACCGAGGTAGCACCCGGAACCGTTGATCTGTGGTGGCTGGGCAATACCGGCATCTGGATCAAGACGGAAAGCGACGCCAATGTCGTTATCGATCCGTGGTTTGGAAATGGTAAGCGCACCAAGAAGGTCAAGGAGATGGGCAAGACCCATCAGATGCGTAACATGACCGGTGGCCGGATGACGCAGCCGAACTTGCGCGCCGCCCCCATCGTTTACGATCCCTTCGGCATCACCAAGGTCGACGCCGTCCTCGCCACCCATATTCACCAGGACCATATCTGCCCTGTGTTTGCAGCGGCGGTGCTCCAGAACTGTGCCGACGACGTCCCGTTCATCGGCCCGGAGGCCTGCGTGGAGATCTGGAAGGGCTGGGGTGTTCCCGCCGAGCGCTGTATCGCGGTCAAGCCCGGAGACTCCGTCAAGATCAAGGACATCGAGATCCTGGCGCTGGACTCCTTCGACCGTACCGTCTTGGTGACCTCCGATGAGCCGCTTGCTGGCACCATCCCCACCATGGACGATAAGTCGGTCAACTACCTGGTCAAGACCCCGGGAGGGAATATCTACCACTCGGGTGACTCGCACTACTCGATCCGCTTTGCCAAGCACGGCAAGGAGAACGAGATCAACGTGGCATTCGGCTCCTACGGCGAGAACCCCATCGGCAACCAGGACAAGATGTCCTCCATCGATATCCTCCGCATGGCCGAGGGCCTGCGCACCGACGTTGTCATCCCCTTCCACTACGACGTGTGGAGCAACTTCAAGGCTGATCCGCTGGAGATTGTGGAGCTGTGGAAGTTCAAGAAGGACGTGCTGCAGTACCAGTTCAAGCCGTTCGTGTGGGAAGTGGGTGGGCGTTTCACCTACCCCAACGATGCCAACAAGATGCGTTACCACTACCGTCGAGGCTTCGAGGATGCGTTTACTGACGAGCAGAACGTACCGTTCCCGTCAATCCTCTAGGGGCGGCGCCGATGGGTCATGACCCATTGGCGTGATCCCTGAGTCTCACGCGAGAGGGCTGAGCTTGCAGCTCACTCAGGAGAGGGACAAGATCCTATTGTGTGAGGATCTTGTCCCTCTCTTTTTGTTCGTGAATCTCACGCAGATTGTTTGTGAATCTCGCAGCGTCACCACCCTCATCGGTGGCCACGATTTGGACAGAGACTGGGGCGCCGCTGAGAATTTTCTCAGATCCTCACCCCGTGGAGAAACGTTGTAGCAATATAGGACTTGTGGCCTATCGGTATTTTTCCTGTTCAATCATGGTCACGTGATGTAATGGTGGTGAAAGATACGATGTAGATGGCGCCGTCGTCGTTCTCTATGCGTCAAAAGTGCAGTGAGCGCGGGCGGAATCCTTTTCCGGCTTCCCCCAATATTGTGGGGTTTCTGGGCTACACTCTCCATAGAGTCTGACCGTTGCACAGCCGCTTCGTATCAGGCCAATTCAGCAACATATAGATGCAAGGACGCTTCCCATGACACAAGAGTCTTCAGAGAACACTGCGACCATTGCGAGCGACATCGCCGGTACTCCGGTCGTCTCCGGTATGGCCTATGCTCCGGCGATGTGGGTTGTTCGCCCATCCGTTCCCCCGGCAACGGCACAGCCGATTCCGGAAGACGGCCGCGAGGCGCAGTTCACGAAGTACGAGGATGCTGCCGCAACCGTGGCCGCTCGTCTTCTTAAGCGCTCGGAGAACACGATTGGTTCGGCTTCCGACGTTCTGAAGATGTCCGCGGGTCTCGCCGAGGATCGTGGAATCCGCAAGGAAGTGCGTAAGGCTGTTCTCTCCGGTGTTCCCGCCGTGCAGGCTCTGGTACGTGCAACCGACAAGTTCGTTGAGATGTTCCAGAAGGTTGGCGGCCTCATGGCTGAGCGCGTCACCGATCTTCGTGACGTCCGCGACCGCGTCATTGCCGAGATTCAGGGCGATCCCGAGCCTGGCATCCCGGTTCCCGACGCCCCCTGTGTGTTGCTTGCTGACGATCTTGCTCCGGCTGACACCGCCGGTCTCAATCCCGAACTCGTCGTAGGCCTTGCCACCGAGCTCGGTGGCCCCACCTCGCACACCGCTATTATCTGCCGCCAGCTTGGCATCCCCTGCATCGTTGCTGTGCGCAGCCTCTCCAGCATTGGCGAGGGTGAGCTCGTTCTTCTTGATGGCGGCAAGGGTCTCATCACCCGCAACGCCGATCCTGATGTTGCTACCCAGAAGGTTGCCGCCGATCGCGTCTGGCGCGAGAAGATCCGCAGCTGGCAGGGCCCGGCTCGTACCACCGATGGTCACCATGCCGAGCTGCTCGTCAACATTCAGGATGGACCGACGGCTCAGAAGGCAGCCCAGGGCCAGGCCGAGGGCATTGGTCTCTTCCGCACCGAGCTGTGCTTCCTCGATTCTCAGACCGAGCCTTCCGTTGAGCAGCAGGCGGATATTTACCGCCCCGTGTTCGAAGCTTTCCCGAACAACAAGGTCGTCGTACGTACGCTTGATGCTGGTTCGGATAAGCCGGTCGCCTTCGCCAACATGGAAGAGGAAGAGAATCCGGCACTCGGTGTCCGCGGTCTGCGTATCACCGGCCAGAACCCGGAGCTTCTGCAGCATCAGCTCGATGCCATTGCTGCCGCTTCCGAGGGTCACGATGGCAAGTCCTGGGTTATGGCACCGATGGTGGCCACGATCTCCGAGGCCGAATGGTTCGTGGGTGAGGTTCACAAGCGTGGCCTGACCGGCGGCATCATGGTCGAGGTTCCGGCTGTGGCCATCATGGCGGATAAGTTCCTCGAGGTCGTGGACTTCGTATCCATCGGTACCAACGACCTCACGCAGTACGTGATGGCCGCTGATCGTCTCTCCCCGCACCTGGCCGAGTACACCGATCCGTGGCAGCCGGGCGTGCTCGCCATGATCGCTAACACCGCTGCCGCTGGCAAGAAGCTTGGCAAGCCGGTGGGCGTGTGTGGTGAGGCTGCGGCTGATCCGGTTCTCGCCTGCGTGCTTATCGGTATGGGCGTCACCTCGCTGTCTATGGCAGCATCGGCCGTGTCCGCCGTGGGTGCACAGATCTCCGCCGTGAGCCTGGAGCAGTGCCAGGCCGCAGCTGAGGCTGTGAAGAACGCTCGTGGTTCGGGTGAGGCCCGCACACTGGCCCGCGAGGCCCTCGGCATTGCCAACTTCGGATAATCACATTGTGTGACGTGCGGTGTGGCTCAATAATGAGTGTGCACTGACGTGACGGGAGGCCGGGCAGCATTTGCTGCCCGGCCTCCCGTGTTTTCTCCCCACCTGATTGGTATAGATGATTGAATCCTCAGCTATTCGTTGACTCGATCATGGTGGCGTGTGATACTCGACTTTATCGATCCGCGTCGACGCGCGTCGATAACGTGGCTTCTTGGTATACGGAACCTTCACGGCAACGAAGCGAGGGTTGTGGATACCGGAGCTGGAACCACAATGGCTGAGTGGGGCATGCACAACCCGTGAAGCTAGAGCCCGGAGTGTGGTGGGTAGATGTTACGAAGCAACGAGGTATGCCCTCCATCCTTCCGGTACGAGTGCCCGCGGAAAAGGTGACGAGTCATCGCATCGCGGGTGCGCAAAGAAGGGATAACGATCTCATGGTTGGAAAGAAAGACAAGCTCCTTCTTGGAGTCGATATTGGTACGGGAAGCACCAAAGGTGTACTCACCCAGTCCGACGGCAAGATTTTAGGAATCAGTGAACAACCGCATGACCTGTCGCTTCCTCACCCCGGGTGGGCCGAGCATGACGCAGAGACACTCTGGTGGCACGACGTCAAGATCATTCTTGACAAACTTCTTCCGCTGGTTGGAGATAACGAACTAGCGGGACTATCCGTCTCGGGCATCGGCCCGTGCATCGTTCCCTGTGACCGGAATGCGAAACCGCTGCGCCCCGCCATTCTTTATGGCATTGACACCCGTTCCATGGCAGAAGTGGAAGAACTAACCGAGCGGCTCGGCGAGGAAGAAATTGTTGCTCGCTGTGGCAATCCCATGAACGCGCAGTCGATTGGCGGCAGGCTTCTCTGGCTGCGCCGCCATGAGCCCTCGGTGTACACGCGAACCTCCTACTGGTTCATGGCGAGTTCGTACATCGCGCACAAGCTCACAGGTGAGTACGTCCTCGACCACACGTCCGCGAGCTACTCCGAGCCTCTCTACGACGTCCACAGGGGTGAATGGATTCCCGAGTGGTGCGATCTTATTGCCCCCGGTTTGGATATGCCCAAGCTGCTCTGGCCCGGAGAGATAGCTGGTTACGTGTCTGCCGAAGGAGCCGCAATCTCCGGTCTTCCCGAAGGTTTGCCCGTTGCCACGGGCACGATGGACAGCGTTGCCGACTCGATGAGTGTGGGCGTACGTAACCCGGGCGACGCCGTCGTGATCTACGGCTCCACGATGTCCATCTTTATGGCCACAGATAAGCCGTTGTCTTCACCCTACCTGTGGTCAAACGCCCACCTGTTTGAAGGGACGTACAATCTTGCCTCCGGTATGGCCACGTCCGGTTCCCTTACCAAGTGGCTACGAGATCTCATTGGAGATACCTCCTTTGCGGAGCTCTCGACTGAAGCGTCGGCGGTGGGACCAGGGGCCAACGGTCTGCTCATTCTTCCGTACTTCGCCGGTGAACGAACCCCGTTGCTAGACCCGAATGCGCGAGGCACCATCTGTGGACTGACGTTGTCGCATGGGCGTGGACATCTGTATCGGGCCCTCATGGAGGCAACTGCTTTTGGTGCGCGCCATGTCCTCGACGCCATGAGGGAGGCGGGTGCTTCGACTACTCAATCCTTCGCGGTCGGGGGCGGTACCACCGGTGGCTTGTGGCCACAGATCATTTCGGACGTCACAGGCCTCACTCAGCACATCACCGAGCAGTCAGTGGGCGCTTGTTATGGCGATGCTATGTTGGCGGGAGTGGCGAGTGGGGTCATTGACCGTGACACGAACTGGCTGAATGTGGTGGGGACTGTTGAGCCGAACCCCCACAACACCGTGCTCTATGACGATTTGTACGCAATGTATCGGTCGATGCACACGCAGACTGTTGACATTCAGCATCAGCTCGCAGCGCTGCAAGCCAAATAGCTGGAGCGCCCAGACCGCAATAAACGACGTGCCGTTACCTCCGGGATGGCGGTGACGGCACGTGGTATCTTTCCTTGTGATCAGGCGTGATTCGCCGGAAATGTACCCCCAAATATTCAGTTACGTGATGAGTTGACTCTTCCCGTGGGGAGTGCCAGACTCTTCCTATCGACGCGCGTCGATAGGAAGAGTCTGGCACTTAGATCCTCATCGCGATGAGGCGGGATCCTGCGTGCTGAGAATGAGGTAGGGGATTGGGCACGGCACGAAAGGACGGGTGATTTCTCATGGCGACGAGAGACGATGTTGCTCGGCTCGCTGGTGTTTCTTCCAGTACCGTGTCGTATACGATGAGTGGTCGTCGTCCGATTTCAGACAAGACGAAGGCGCGAGTCAAAAGGGCAATGGAGGAACTTGATTACACTCCTAATGCTTTTGCCCGTGGCCTCGCTGGCGCTCGGCTCGGTTTAATTGCTCTTCACTATCCTTCCAGTACAGCTGGAGTTCCCTCGACAGAGTTCGAGTACGTCTCGGCGATTGCTGATCGAGCCCGCGAAAAGGGGTATCACCTACTGTTGTGGACCCAGCCTCTCGAGGACACCGCAGGCTTACGCAGCCTTGTCTCGCAGGGGATGGTTGACGGCGTCGTCCTCATGGAACTGATCGCTGATGATCCGCGAGTCCCCGTCATGGAAGAATCGGGTATTCCTTTTGTCATGGTGGGCAGGCCGAACGATACCGCGGGCTTGACGTACGTGGACAACGATTTCGATGACCAGGCGATGCAGGCGATGACGTACCTGCGCCAGCTGGGACACCGTGTAGCGGTCTTCTTAAGGCCTGACACAAAGGCGGATGGGCGAGGCGTTGGCACCGACGCGCGAATGTGCCAGAGCCTCACGCGTGCCGCTGACGAACTTGGATTTATCCTGCATCTTTGGGAAGTGGAGCGGACGCCAGCGGCAGGACGGGTGATTCTCCAGCGCATCCTTGATGAGGAACCGCGCCCCACAGCGGTCCTCTCCCTTAATGAGGTTGCCGCAGCCGGATTCACGAATGCCGCCGCAGTGGCCGGGCTACCCGTTCCTGATCACTTCTCGGTTGTTGGCCTGAACATGGGTGATGTTGCCGCGGATCTGACGGTCCCACGAATGACGACCGTCTCGCCATCGCCTGCCATCTTGATGACAAAGGCGATGGATGCCCTAGAGAGCCTTATTGAGAAGGACCCCGAGTTTTTTATGCAGCTGCTGGTCAAGCCCTCGTTGACTATTCGAGATAGCTCGTCTCCTGTTCAGGAGCTTGAGATATGGCCAGCTTGTCCTCAGGAGGTGACCTAGATACCAGGAAATGCACGAACGCCACATAGGGCACAGCTAGGTGAGAGTAGACACGAAGAGTCACCAAAGGCGGCTTGACATGCACTCGTATCCTCTCGTGTCATTGCACCCTTCACGGGCTCTGACACGCAATTCATTCATTAGCCGGTCACTGATGACAGGTTATTCACATAGTTAGGACACAGATGTCTGACACAACGCAAACTAAGAGTGGTTCCGGAGGCATCCGCATCGCCGTTCAGAAGTTCGGAACATTCCTCTCCGGAATGATCATGCCGAACATTCCGGCGCTGATTGCGTGGGGCTTGATCACGGCGTTCTTTATCCCGGTGGGATGGACCCCCAATGAGGGACTTGCAACGCTTGTTGATCCCACGATCCACTACCTGCTTCCGCTGATTATTGCCAACACCGGTGGCCGTATGGTGTACGAGATGCGCGGCGGCGTGGTGGGCACAGTGGCCACCATCGGCGCTATCGCAGGCTCGGACTACCTCATTGATCAGTTCAACGCTGCTGCGCTTGCCGAGAACCCAGATGCTGGCTCGCTCGGATACGTCCACATGTTCATCGGTGCTATGATCCTTGGCCCGCTGGGCGCCTGGGTGATGAAGAAACTGGATGCGCTCTGGGAGGGCAAGATCAAGGCTGGCTTTGAGATGCTGGTCAACATGTTCTCCGCAGGTATCGCGGGTTTCTTCCTGATGATTTTCGGCTTCTATGTCATTGCCCGTCTGGTCAATGCCCTCATGGATGTCCTCGGCTCCGCCGTAGGTTGGCTCATTGACACGGGATTCCTCCCTCTGGTCAGCCTAATTATCGAGCCTGCCAAGATCTTCTTCCTGAACAACGCCATCAACCACGGCGTGCTCACTCCTCTGGGCACCACCGAAGCTGCGAGCACTGGCAAGTCCATTCTCTTCCTCCTTGAGGCAAACCCGGGCCCGGGCCTCGGAATCCTCCTGGCCTTCAGCTTCTTCGGTGTGGGTATGGCCAAGGCCTCCGCCCCCGGCGCGGCAATCATCCACTTCTTCGGTGGAATTCATGAGATCTACTTCCCCTACGTGCTCATGAAGCCCGCCCTCATTCTTGCTGCCATCGGTGGCGGAATGACCGGCGTGGCTACCAACATGGTGTTCCACACTGGTCTGCGAGCGCCTGCCGCTCCGGGCTCTTTCATCGCCATCATGTTGCAGACCGCCAATGACTCCTACCTGGGAGTCATCCTCTCGGTGCTTTTGTCCACAGTGGTGTCCTTCCTCATCGCCGCAGTCATCCTGCGCGCGAGCCGCAAGAAGGACCTGGAGAATGAGAACGCCGGAGATCTTTCGGCTGCCATCGCCAAGACCGAGGCCAACAAGGGTAAGAAGTCCTCGGTGCTCTCCGGCGACGACGCCCCTGTCACCGGTAAGATCACCGGCCCGGTCAAGAAGATCGTCTTCGCCTGCGACGCCGGCATGGGTTCTTCAGCGATGGGCGCTAGCGTCGTCCGTGAGAAGGTAAAGAAGGCCGGATTCGGCCAGGTCACCGTTATTAACAAGGCTGTGCGAGATCTGGATGACACCCCGGATATCGTCGTGACTCAGCGCGAGCTGTCCGATCAGGCGCGGAAGAATAGCCCGAACGCCGTCGTCGTCGCCGTTGATAACTTCATGAACTCGCCGCGCTACGACGAAGTGGTGGAGATGGTTGCCGCGTCTTACGAATTCGAAGGTGTGCCGCGGCCCGTCGAGCCCATACCGGAACCCGAGGAAGAACCCGAGGGTGCTTCTGAGCAGGTGCTGTCCATCGAATCGATCGTTCTCTCGGGCTCGGCCACGTCCTACTCGGATGCTATTGACGAGGCTGGTTCGCTGCTGGTCAAGGCCGGTGGTGTGGACAATGAGTACGTTGCGGCCATGCACAAGCGAGAGGAACTCGTAACCACCTACATGGGCAACTTCCTCGCCATCCCGCACGGCACCAACGAGGCAAAGGACTCAATCAAGCGTTCTGCCATCTCGTTCGTGCGCTACCCGGACGGGATCGACTGGAAGGGCAAGCCGGTCAAGTTCGTGGTGGGTATCGCGGGCGTCAACAATTCGCACATGTCCATCCTTCGCAGGATTGCGCTGACCTTCTCTAACAATGAGAAGGTTGCCCGCCTCGAAGCTGCCACAACCGCTCAAGAGGTCCTCGACATCCTGGAAGAGAAGTGAGTATGAAGGCTGTTCATTTTGGTGCAGGAAACATTGGACGCGGATTTGTTGGTCTCCTCCTGGTTCAGGCTGGTTACCGTGTAACGTTCGCGGACGTCGCTGCTGGCCTGATCGCACAGCTGCGTGCCGCTGACTCGTACAAGGTCAATGAGGTGGGAGACGATCCAAAGACGCACGTTGTGAGCGATTTTGATGCCATCAATTCCGCTGAGGAGACTGAGGCGCTGACCAAGGCTCTTGCGTCGGCTGATATTGTGACGACGGCGGTGGGCGCCTCTATTCTGAAGTTCGTCGCCCCGGCGATCGCCAAGGGTATTGCTGCGCGTCCCGCAGATGCGCCGCGAGTAGCCGTCATGGCCTGCGAGAACGCAATTTCTGCGACGGATATTCTGGAGAAGGAGATTCGCGCCAACTACGCGGGCGACGATCTGGACGAACGTGCCATTTTCGCCAACACCGCGGTTGATCGCATCGTCCCTGCTCAGGATCCCAATGCGGGTCTCGACGTGACGGTGGAGAACTACTACGAGTGGGCCATTGAGAAGGCACCGTTTGGTGACGCGGTTCCGGATATTCCTGGAGTCACGTGGGTGGATGACCTCGCGCCGTACATTGAGCGCAAGCTCTTCACGGTCAACACCGGTCACGCCACGAGCGCCTACTTTGGCTATCTGGCAGGAGTGACGAGGATTTCGGATGCGCTTGCCGACGACGCCATCGCAGCTCAGGTTGCGCGTGTGCTCGCGGAAACGCGGTCCCTCCTTGTGGCCAAGTATGGATTCGATGTGGACGATTTGGAGGCGTATGCCGCCAAGATTCTCAAGCGTTTCGCGAATCCGTACCTGCCTGACACGGTGGTGCGCGTGGGCCGTTCGCCAATGCGTAAGCTTTCGCGTCACGACCGCTTTGTGGGACCGGCAGCGGAGCTGGCGGAGCGCGGGCTGAGTGCGGAAGCATTGCTTGACACCATGGCGGCTGCTCTTCGTTTCGATCCGGACGACGATCCTGAGGCTGCCGAGTTGCAGTATCTCCTCAAGGATCTTTCTGCCGCGGACTTCGTGACGAAGGTGACTGGACTGGAGTCGGAGCATCCGCTCTATGCCGGTGTTCTCAGCCGTGTTGAGGCGCGTCAGGGGTAATAAGTGGGTGGGTTCTAGTGGTGGGTGCAGGCCAGTGGGTGCAAGCCACCACTAGAACCCACCGTGAGAAAAGGGGAGCTGCCTTTATGGCTATGACACGGGGCTTGCCGCCTTATTTGGCGGCATCACCGCTGTGGTAGCCATAAGAAAGGGAGCCGCCAGGATAGTGGCGTTTCCCCCTTCTTGAATGGAAGTGGCCTCGCCCGAAGTGTTTTGGGCGAGGCCACTCCTCCATGGTTATCAGAGGCACGCCCACGGGGCGCCCCATGGGTCTTGGTCTACTGCGGATGTCACGGCCGAACCGATTGGCGGACCGCTGAGGCAGATTCTTCTGTTGGCGCATCCATATTGGTCAGTCCAATCGCCCAATTTTCATGTTGCTCTCCTTATAATTGGAGGGTTCGAGTAGGGGCCTGTGGGCCATCTCCACCATTTTGTCGGCATATCGCCGCAATTTTCCCGAAGGATAAATATGCACATCAGAGTTTTTGAGACCCCCGAGCTTGCCGGAGCAGCCGCCGCAAAGATTCTTCTTTCGGTCTTTGATAAGAAACCGAATGCGAACCTCGGCGTTGCCACTGGATCCACGCCCGAGCCTCTTTATGCGGAACTTCGAAAGGCCCACGCCGAGGGTAAGTTCAGCCTGGCAAACTCCAAGGCCTTTGCTCTGGATGAGTATGTGGGTATTCCAGAGGACCACTATGAGCGTTATCGTAATGTGCTGCGCCGTGAACTCGTGGGAGAGGACAAGACCGGCCTCACCGACGAGAACCTCTACACGCCCAATGGGCTGATCTCTGATTCGCATGCTGCGGCGGCAGCACATGATCAAGCCATCAAGGACGCTGGCGGCGTGGACCTCCAGATTCTAGGCATTGGCTCCAATGGGCATATCGGCTTCAATGAGCCCGGTGGCTCCCTCGTCTCTCGCACCCATGTGGAACCGCTGTCGGCTCAGACGATTCGTGATAACGCCCGCTTCTTCGACGGCGACATCAGCAAGGTTCCCACCACCTGCATTTCCCAGGGTCTAGGAACCATCATGGAGGCTGGTGTGCTGCTGCTGCTTGCTTTCGGTGAGAACAAGGCCAACGCTGTTGCTCAGCTCGCCGAAGGTCCAATCAGCGCAAAGTGGCCGGCAACGATTGTGCAGATGCACCCCGAGGTTTACGTCCTGACGGACACCGCGGCTGGATCCAAGTTGGAGCTCACCGAGATGTATGAGGAGCGTTGGAAGCTCACATTTGGCGAGTGATTCGACGATCTGGTACTGACGCAGAGACAGATTGAATGAGGAGGGGCTGTATCAGAAGGTCTTTTGACCGACTGATACAGCCCTCTTCTCATTTCTCGGGAAGTTTGTCAGTTGTATCCCGGCTGGTAGATGGTGTGCAAGAAATCGGCAGGACCCGGTCCTCTGACGGAATCCGACTTTTGATACAGCCGCTTCGCGCCGTAGGAGTTGTCTTTTTACCAGCGTGTTTGCTGGTGACAACGGTGCCTGGGCGGCCCGCAGCACCCCACTCGTCGCCGCGATAATGGCGTGTAGTAACGGAAAAGTCGTTGTACTCGCACTATCCAATGTGAATTGAATGAGAAAAGCACCAAATATCTCTGTAAATTTCACAACGAGAAGCGTTAGACTTGAAGTGCATTCCCTGCCCAACGGAGTTGTTGGCGAACAGTCCAGAACTGGACGTACACGAAAGGTTACACAATGGGATTCCGCGTTGTAGTCGCTGGCGATATTGCCGGTGTTGGATACAAGAACACGATCAAAGCTGACCTAGAGAATGATCCTCGCATTGACGAAGTCATCGATGCAGGCATCAACGAGGGTGAAGATATCGATTACCCGCACGTGGCAGTGAAGGCTGCTCGCATGATTGCTGAAGGTAAGGCGGACCGCGGCATCCTCATCTGCGGTACCGGTATGGGCGTGGCGATGGCCGCAAACAAAGTGAAGGGCATTCGTGCAGCGACCGCACACGATTCCTTCTCCGTTGAGCGCCTCATCCTTTCGAACAATGGCCAGATCCTGTGCATGGGCGAACGCGTCATTGGCCGTGAACTGGCCCGCCGCCTCGCCAAGGAGTTCTTCAACTACACCTTTGATGAGAACTCGCCCTCGGCTCCCAAGGTTGAAGCTCTCTGCTCGTATGAAGAGGACTAAGAGATCCCGCCAATAGAGTAACGTCGTTCACCGTGGGCCCCAATGAGTTTTCTTATTGGGGCCCACATGCGCGTGAAGAGTAGTACGCTAGAACTGGCGATGGAACCCGCCGGAGCTTTGCTCGAACCGCCGATCGGCTGATGGTCCCTATCCGCAAGTGTGCGGGTGGGACATCGCGCCTGCGCACCGATCGCTAGGAGAGCACAATGTCAACTCCACTTATTGAAGCCGTCCATGCGCTAGAAATCTTGGATTCGCGGGGACGCCCCACTGTATCCGTGTCGCTACGCCTTGCCGATGGTACAACCAGCTCAGCGCAGGTGCCCTCGGGTGCATCCACGGGAGATCGTGAGGCCACAGAACTGCGTGATGGTGATCCACACCGATACAGCGGCCTCGGAGTGTTGAGGGCTGTGAGCAACGTTGAGACCGTGATTGCTGAGGCCATCGTGGGTAAGTCCTTCGCCACCATTGACGATTTGGATCAGACCCTCATCGCCCTTGACGGCACCCCCACGAAGTCGAATCTGGGTGCCAATGCCATCCTCGGAGTGTCCATGGCCTATGCCCGCGCGCTCGCGGCGGAGGCAGGCAAGGCGCTCGTTGATTTCCTTCCAGGCATTCCCGGCCAGGCACCGCGCCTACCGGTTCCCTGTTTCAACGTTCTCAACGGCGGCGTGCATGCCCCCAATCCCCTGGATTTCCAGGAGTTTATGATCTCCCCGCTGGGTGCCCCCTCAATGGCGGAAGCAGTCCGTGCGGGCTCTGAGATCTACCAGGCTCTCAAGAAGCGGTTGGCTGCTGCTGGCTACGCCACTGGATTGGGGGATGAGGGCGGCTTTGCCCCGGCCATTGCTGAGCCGGAGGAAGCCCTCGATATGCTGGTGGCAGCTATCGGAGATGCCGGCTACACCGCCGGTCGCGACGGCGTCGCCATCGCCATGGATCCGGCCTCATCCGAATTCCGTGCAGACGACGGGTCCTACGTCGTCTGCAGCGTCCGCCATTCCAGCGAGGACATGATCGAGCGTTACGCTCAGATGATCGAGAAGTACCCGGTGTGGTCGTTGGAGGACGGGCTCGCCCAGGACGATTGGGACGGCTGGAAGAAACTAACTGACCGGCTCGGCGACCGTGTTGAACTCGTTGGTGATGACATCTTCTGTACCGATCCGGGGATCATCACCGAAGGTATTGAGAAGGGTGTGGCCAACGCGGCGCTCATCAAGCTCAACCAGATTGGCTCGGTCTCCGAAACCTTGGAGGCAATGCGTATTTGCGCTGCTGCCGGGTATCGCCAGTTTATGTCGCATCGCTCGGGCGAAACCCCGGACACCTTCATCGCCGATCTCGCGGTGGCCACCGGCTGTGGCCAGATCAAGACGGGCGCCCCGGCGCGCGGTGAACGTGTGGCTAAGTACAACCGGATGCTCGAGATCGCCGTCGCCCAACCGAATCTTCCGTACGGACTTGGGTGGTAAACCCGATCGTCGGAATAAGAGGTTGCGCCGGTAGGTCAAGATTTATCGGTGCAACCTCGTAACCTCGTGGAATGCGATGGGCCAGTGCGCCGGGCCCCTTCCCCGCGCGCGATCCTATCCACCTCCGCGATCAACGAGCAGCGTCCCGGTCAAAGGCATATAGTCACGGTGCATTTTGGCCCTGGGACGCTGCTTTCGACGTACGATTGTTATGTGAAGAACAATTCTCGTAACAGCGTCGTTACTGAGCCCCACAAAGGCCGTCCTATCTCCACAATTGCTCGCGAACTGGGTGTGCCAGATGAACACCTACTGCGCTATGGGCACGACAAAGCCAAAATTGAACTCTCCTACCTCGCCTCGTTATCCTCCACTAACTCGCGCCTCGTTCTTATGACGGCTATTTCCCCGACTCCCGCAGGAGAGGGAAAGACGACGACGTCGATCGGGCTTGCGGACGGACTGCGTCGCCTGGGAGTGAAGTCAGTCCTCGCGCTGCGTGAACCCTCGATGGGACCGGTGTTTGGGATGAAGGGAGGTGCGACCGGAGGCGGGCGCGCTCAATTGACTCCCGGAGACGATATCAACCTTCATTTCACAGGTGATTTTGCCGCGATTGCCGAGGCCAACAACCTATTGGCGGCAGTTGTGGACAATGCACTCCACTATGCCACGCACGATATCGATCCTCGTTCCATCTGCATCCGGCGAGCCATTGACGTCAACGACAGGGCGTTACGCGACGTCGTCGTCGGTATTGGTGGACGAACCGGAGGTGTCACCAGGGAGTCTGGATTCGATATCACCGCCGCAAGCCAGATTATGGCGACCTTCTGCATGGCTGTCTCGCTCGCCGATCTCCAGGAGCGGCTGGGACGCATCGTTGTGGGAGCCGACTTCTCCGGGCGTGCCGTGACTGTCAATGATCTCGGGGTTACCGGAGCTCTCACCGCTGTACTGCGCGATGCCCTTGCACCCAACCTTGTCCAAACTCTCGAAGGTACGCCCGCCTTCGTGCACGGCGGGCCATTCGCGAATATTGCCCACGGATGTAACTCGGTCATAGCAACTAAGGCGGCGCTCGCGTTGGGCGACGTCGTCGTGACAGAAGCGGGATTTGGTGCGGACCTGGGGGCCGAGAAATTTATCGATATTCTCAGCCGACAGAGCGGGCTGACTCCGGATCTATCCGTCGTCGTCGCTACGGTGCGGGCGCTCAAATTCCACGGGGGAGTGGAACTCGATGATCTGGAATGGGGCAACGAGGCAGCCGTTAGACGGGGCTTGCCCAACCTAGAGCGGCACGTACGGACGCTGCAGGAAGTCTTTGGGCAGCGCGTCCTTGTCGCGATCAACCAGTTCGCGGCGGACACCGAGGCTGAGATAGCGGTCATTGAGGCGGCAATGCGTGAGCAGGGTGTCGACGTCGTCCTCACGAACCATTTCGCCCACGGCGGTGAAGGGGCCGAAGAACTGGGCCGGGCGGTCATGCGTGCGCTGGAGAATCCCAGCCATACGAGATACTCCTATGACGCGGAGGCAACGCTGGAGAAGAAGGCGCAAGCGGTCGTGACAAAGGTGTACGGCGGGGCGAACATATCGTGGACGCCCGCGGCCCAGAGAGAATTATCACGGCTCCAACGATCCGGTTGGGGACACCTGCCGGTGTGCTTCGCCAAAACACAATACTCATTTTCCACCGACCCCAAAGTCCTAGGTGCACCTAGTGGCTTTGACGTGCCGATCCGGGAGGTACGGCTCTCCGCCGGTGCCGGATTTGTGGTGCTCATTTCGGGGACGATCATGACCATGCCAGGGCTGCCAAAGCTCCCCTCTGCGGTGGATATCACGGTTTCTGGCGAGGGCGCGATCAGTGGCATGCATTGATGTCGTGAGACTCCCGGGAGAAGATTCCGTTTTTGGCGGAATTTCAACCAATTCGGACCGACCGGTTCATCCGGGACGATAGTCGGTGTTAGCCTAGTGAGTGGCCCGCATATTGCGGATTTCACATCTGCTCCAATGGAGGACATTTAATGACGAAGTTTGTCTACGCGTTCACCGAGGGTAACAAGGACATGAAGGACCTTCTCGGTGGCAAGGGTGCGAACCTGGCCGAGATGACTCAGCTTGGATTGCCTGTTCCCCCGGGATTCACGATCAGCACGGATGCCTGCCGCTACTACCTGGAGAACGGCGAAACCCCGGACAGCCTCGATGTCGAGGTCACCTCTCAGCTGCGCGCAGTCGAGCAGCAGATGGGTAAGCGTCTGGGCGATGCCGAGGATCCTCTTCTCGTCTCCGTGCGTTCGGGAGCTAAGTTCTCCATGCCGGGCATGATGGAGACCGTTTTGAATATCGGCCTCAACGACTCCTCGGTTGAGGGACTTGCTAACAAGTCCGGCAATGAGCGTTTCGCCTGGGATTCCTACCGTCGTCTCATTCAGATGTTCGGCAAGACGGTTCTGGATATTGAGGGCGAGCTGTTCTCCGGTGTTCTGGAGCGCCTGCAGGAGTCGAAGGGATACGCTGGCGATCTCGATATGACCACCGAGGATCTCAAGGAGATCGTCGCGGAATACAAGGCCGTGGTCAAGGACGCTACCGGCGAGGACTTCCCACAGGATCCGCGCAAGCAGATGGATCTTGCCATTGAAGCCGTGTTCCGCTCCTGGAACACGGACCGTGCACGCATCTACCGCCGCCGTGAGCGCATTCCGAACGAGATCGGTACCGCCGTCAACATCTGCACCATGGTGTTCGGCAACATGGGTGATACCTCCGGCACCGGTGTGTGCTTCACCCGCGATCCTTCCACCGGTCACCCGGGTGTCTACGGCGATTACCTCGTTAATGCCCAGGGCGAAGACGTCGTGGCAGGTATCCGCAACACGCTTTCCCTTGCCGATCTGGCGGAAATCGATAAGCCGGCTTATGAAGAGCTCGTGGGCATTATGAACAAGCTCGAGACTCACTACCGTGACCTCTGCGATATCGAGTTCACCATCGAGAACCACAAGCTGTGGATGCTGCAGACCCGTGTGGGCAAGCGCACCGCCGGTGCCGCCTTCCGCGTTGCCGCACAGCTTGTTGATGAGCGCCTCATCACCAAGGACGAGGCTGTCACTCGCGTGACCGGCGAGCAGCTCACCTCCCTCCTCTTCCCGCAGTTCGATCAGAGTGCTGGAAACAAGGCGATTTCCAAGGGTATGCCTGCCTCACCTGGTGCGGCCGTGGGCGAGATTGTCATGAACAACAAGCAGGCCGAAACCCGCGCCGCTGCTGGAGCCTCCGTCATTCTGGTTCGTCGCGAGACCAACCCTGACGACCTGGCCGGCATGGTTGCCGCCTCCGGCGTGCTGACCGCTCGCGGTGGCAAGACTTCCCACGCGGCCGTGGTTGCCCGTGGCATGGGCCGTTGCTGCGTTGTGGGCGCCGAGGATCTGCTCGTGGACGAGGCCGCTGGTACCGTCCATGTGAAGTCCAAGGATCTCACCCTCAAGGTCGGCGATATCATTGCCATCGACGGCACCACCGGCGAGATCTTCCAGGGCAACGTTCCCGTTGTAGATTCACCTGTGATGACCTACATCGCCCAGGGCCTGGAGGCCGGGCTGGCAGCTTCGCCGGACGATGCCACCAAGGAACTGGTCGAGGCCGTTGACCGCATCCTGAGCCGCGCCGATTCCAAGCGTCGCCTGCTCGTGCGCGCTAACGCTGACACGCCCGAAGATGCCGAGCGTGCTCGCGCCTTCGGCGCCCAGGGCGTTGGTCTGTGCCGCACCGAGCACATGTTCCTCGGTGATCGCCGTCAGCTCATTGAGAACGTCATCCTGGCGGAGACCAAGGACGAGCAGCAGGCTGCTTTCGATGATCTCATGCCGCTGCAGAAGGGCGATTTCATCGACATCTTCAAGGCCATGGATGGACTTCCCGTGACGGTTCGTCTCATCGATCCGCCGCTGCACGAGTTCCTGCCGGACATCACCGAGATGAGCGTCAAGCTGGCCCTCAAGGAGGAGCGCGGCGAGGAGATCACCGAGCACGAGAAGAAGCTCATGGCCGCGATTCGCGCCAACCACGAGCAGAACCCGATGTTGGGTCTGCGTGGTGTGCGCCTCGGCCTGAAGATCAAGGGTCTCTTCGCACTGCAGATCCGCGCTATTGCCGAGGCATACGTGGAGTGCAAGAAGGAGGGTCTTGATCCTCGCCCGGAGATCATGGTTCCGCTCATCGGTTCGATTCGCGAGCTTCAGATCATCCGCGACGAGGCTCTGGAAATCTTCAAGGAGATCTCCGAGTCCACCGGCGTGACCGTGGATCTGCCCATCGGTAACATGATTGAGCTGCCGCGTGCAGCCCTCACCGCTGAGGATATCGCGCAGGAGTCGGACTTCTTCTCCTTCGGCACCAACGATTTGACCCAGACCACCTGGGGCTTCTCGCGTGACGACGTCGAGTCCTCCTTCTTCGCTGAGTACTTCGACGCAGCCGTCTTCGGCATCTCTCCGTTCGAGACCATCGACATCCACGGCGTGGGTGCCCTGGTGAAGCTCGGTGTGGAGAAGGGCCGTTCGGCCAAGCCGAACCTCAAGTGCGGCATCTGTGGTGAGCACGGCGGCGATCCGCTCTCCATCCACTTCTTCGATTCCGTTGGCCTGGACTACGTGTCCTGCTCGCCGTTCCGCGTCCCGGTGGCCCGCCTTGAGGCTGGCCGCGCGGCGATCTCGAACGACGTTGCCTGAGGTGACTCGAGCCGTGTGACGCTTGTAGCCGTGGGAACGGCGGCGAGTCTGACACGAGACATTGGCTAATGGCGTGGTGGCTACCATGGGGTAGGCGCTGGCTGTTGGCGAGGGGCCCATCCGGTTGACAAACCGGATGGGCCCCTTTGCGTCCGCACTCAATTCTTAACTGGAACGATTACATCATTGGGAGTATAGGACTCTTGGCTGAAGTAATGAAGGAAGCGAAGGCTAACCTAACTAATAAGAAGCATATGCTGGAGTTTGCACACGTCAACACCCGCATAACTAGCGTAAATACCTGAGATGGTGGTCCCTTCTACGGGGATATTTGAGGCTAGTGATTGTGACCGCCGTGTGAAAATATCCGACGTCACAACAAGTGAGATGTACGAGGATCCCATGAAGCTCTCCGAGTGTCCTCCCAGGACCAGACTTCGCCTGACATCAATCAATCTGCCCACGAAGAATCTGCTTCGTATGCAGGAACTCGGGCTGCGCCCAGGCAGCGAGGCTATCGTGACTCAGCATGCAGGCTTCGGCGGTTTGGTGCTCAATGTCGCGGGTTCACGTGTGGCGGTCGATCATCGCTCGGCCAAGCTTATCGAGGCTGAAGCTATGGGAACCGAGGTGACAGCATGAGCTGCCCCAACTGTGGACCGTCGGGAGTGCCCGCGGCTACTTCCGTGTTGGAGATCGGTGACGAAGGAAAACTTCCCTCGATTCTGCTCGTTGGAAACCCCAATGTTGGTAAATCGACACTTTTTAACCATGTCACCGGTGCCCGCCAGAAGGTTGTCAACGCCCCGGGAACTACCGTGCATGTGATGTCCGGTGTATGGAAGTCGCTCAAGGCCCGCGTCCTTGACCTTCCCGGCACTTATTCACTTATCGCTATGAGTCCGGATGAGGAAGTGGTGACGGAGACCCTTTCTGGCGTTCCCGGTTCCCTCACCGATCCTGCGGCAGGCCTCGGAGTGGATCTCATTCTCGCATTACTTGACGGCGGCTCGATGACCCGCTCGCTCTATCTCCTCGCCCAGTTGGCTCAGACGGGCCAGCCGGTGGCCGCTGTCGTCACCATGACGGATGTAGCAGAACAGAACGGCGAACCGGTGGATGTCACGGCCCTCGCACAGGCCACCGGTATCCCCGTCATGGGATTCGATCCTCGTCAGGGTAAAGACTACGCCGTCCTCGACGCTATGGTGACCTCCGCGCTTGTCTCTCAGCCCCGCATTCGCGGCATCGTGCCTGATCCGTCAGCGCCCGGGTACTCCGCGCGAGCGGCCACGCTCGCCAGCCAGCAGTGCAACGGCAGTGGTGATGGCCATGGCTCCCTTTCCCACTCGTCGTGCGCCTGCTGCTCGGGCGAAACCGCCTCGAACGCGAGTGGAGTGAATACCGGTGACGTGGCGCCGTCGGCAAATACGAAGCTGACGGAGGGCCAAACCAGCGAGGCGGAGATGGACCGCGCGATGCTGCTGTTCAGCTGGGTTGACGCTATCGAGCAGGATGTGCGTAAGCGGAACGATGATCCGGCGCGGCTGTCGCGCTCTGACAAGATTGACCGTCTGCTTCTCAACCCGTTTGTCGGAACCGGCACGTTCTTTGTGCTGCTGTGGCTACTGTTCCAGATGGCTGGTTCGTGGGTGGGTCCGATCCAGGATTGGTTTGACGGAGTCTTTTCCTCTACCGACGACGGCGCCGTCTCGCTTGCGAATGGCATCATCTGGACGTTGAACGCAACCGGTCTTGGAGGCGGTTGGTTGGAGTCGCTGCTGGTTGGCGGCCTGGCAACCGGTATGGGTGTGGTAGCTGGTTTCTTCCCGCTGATGTTCGTCATCTACGCGGCGCTGTCTGTGCTGGAGGATTCCGGTTATATGGCGCGCGTGGCGTTCCTCGGTGATCGGCTCATGCGGAGGATTGGTCTCGACGGTCGTGTGATCTTGCCGCTCATCATCGGATTTGGGTGCAACGTGCCATCGTTGGCGGCAGCGCGGACGCTGCCGTCGGCGCGGCAACGCCTTGTCACCGTGCTCATCACGCCATACACCTCGTGCGCTGCGCGCCTGACGATCTACCTGATGATTGGCAAGATCTTTTTCGGCGGGCACGCGGGAACCGTGGTGTTCGTGATGTACCTGCTCTCGCTTTTTATGATCGTGGCGGGAGCATGGATACTTAAGCATTTCATCACCAAGGATGAGCAGGCCGCGCCGCTCATGCTGGTGCTACCCGCCTACCAGGTGCCACGCCTGGCGGTCATGCTTAAGACCACGTGGATGCGCGCCTGGGGTTTCGTGACCGGCGCCGGCAAAATCATCGTGCTCATGACGATGGTGGTGTGGCTGATGGCAGCTGTTCCACTGGGTGCTGGCGGAGCGGGGAAGTCCTTTGCTGATCCCGAGTTGGCCATGGAGGACTCGCTATACGGCAAGGCCGCCATGGTGCTGGAGCCGGTGTTCGCCCCCGCCGGGTTTGGCGAGTGGCATATGACCGGTGCATTAATGACGGGGTTCGTGGCCAAGGAGACCGTGGTCTCCTCGATCGTCACCTCTTACAACCTTGATCCCGAGGTGGACGCGGGCAATGCCGAGGAGAACGGTGATGACATGGGCAAGTTGCCCGGGCTGCTTCACCAGTCCCTTGAGGAATCGGCAGGGCACGGATACGAGGCACTTGCGGCGTTCGCCTTCCTGGTATTCGTACTGACCTATACCCCGTGCATGGTGACGGTGGCTGAACAGGCGAAGCTGATCGGTGGAAGGAAGACAGCCATGGCCGTGGTGGTCCAGCTTGCTACAGCGTGGGCGCTTGCGGTGCTGGTCTTCCAGGTGGGGAAGATATTCCTGTGATGCTTGATGTGCGAGCGGGTGCCAGCGTACCTGTGGGTGTTTCGACGGTGAATGTCGATACACGCGTATCTGTGACCGAACACGTCCTGGTGGAACTCCAGTTGGGCGGAACGGTCGAGGCTGTCGCTGCCCGGTGCGGTACGTCCGCGATTTTTGTCAAGACGATGTTGGACCATTACCGGCGTTTGGGGCTCGTGAGTGAGGCCTCCTCCCTGTGCTCGTCCGGCCTAGGCGCGTGCAGTGCCCCCGCGGGGGAGCTGAGTATGGAGGCTCAGGTGCACTGTGTGGGTTGTCCATTGACAATCCGACGGAAATAGAGCGGATTCGCATTCTCGGGCTCACGTGGGCCTCGGCCGAACTCTTCCAGAATGCTGGTTTCCGCACCTTCACGTGACTCCCATCCCCACGTTTCGCTGAGGCAGGGCCGACCATCGGTGGGGACAAGAGAGGCAAATTTGCGGCCATCCAGTGATGGAAACTTGGGCGTATTGCTCAGGGGAATTGCCCTCCCTACCCTCATAATGTGACGAAGACCGCAGGGTGTGTTACATAGTTTACTGATAATAAAGAAGATAACCTGTTGCGTTTGATTCGCAGTAGACGAGGTTCTTCGGGGTCTTGCCAGGTTTGAATATCTCTCTGGGATCCGAGGAGTAGAGATGTCCGTGAATCAAAAATACTGGGCGGGAATATCGCCACATGTCCACAAGAGGCTCGTGCGGGGTGCGGCTGGGTTGCTGGCTTTTGGGCTATTTCTTCCCACTGGTGTAGCCGCGGCGGCACCGCTGGACCCGTTATCCACCGATGAGATTGTGGTTGAGGCGCAGGCCGAACCACAAGTGCCCGCAGATTCGCAGGTACTTGTTCACGATGGTGTGAGCGAAACTGACGAGTCGGTCACTGCCGCCAGTGATGTCAACGAACCTAACAATCTGAGTGCCGCCAGCGATGGTGCTGGTGAAGGGGTGCCATTCCAAGATTTCAGACTTAAGAAGTGTGTAGCGGACTATTTTGGTCGAGAGATCAGTGACGCTATCACCGAAGCGGACTTGGCATCGATTTCGAGTCTGAATTGTGGTTTCCGCAAGATCAGGGATATCTCGCCGTTGGCATATGCTGTCAACCTCGAGTACTTGGTATTGGACCAGAACCGGCTCGTTGACCTGACGCCGCTGGCGGGACTCACCAAACTTCGGAGCTTGTCTCTATCCCAGAACCGGATTCAGGACCTGACGATGCTGTCGGGCTTATCCGATCTGACCTCGTTATGGTTGGGAGAAAACCGGATCAGTGACGTGACACCCCTGGCGGGTCTTACCACGCTCCATTTGTTGGATCTTTCGGCGAACCGCATCTCCGACATTTCTCCTCTTGAGGAGCTCAGCCAACTGGGTCATGTGGATCCGGATGATACGTGGCTAGGGCTGTACTTGACCAACCAGCAAATTGTCCTGCCGGATGTTATCTCGGGTGAGGCTTTTGCGCTTCCTCCTGTCCGCTCTGTCGATGGTTCGTCCATCCCTCTTGTCGTCGGATCCGGAGAAGGAATCATAGACGGGGAGCGCGTTACCTGGTCTATTCCCGATGGTGGCGAAGCAAGCCTTGGATGGACACAAGTGGTTTCGCTGGGAAATGCACAGACTGATTTCTCAGGGACGATGACTCAGAAGGTCCTGCCCAACACTGCGCTCAAGCCTGAGCCTGAGATCCACACGGATCATCTCGTCCTGCGGGCAGATAACTCCTACATGATTCGGTATGCCTTGTCCTCCGGTTCATACGACGACGTTGTTACGCACGGTGAACCCGGTGATGTGGCGTTCTTTGGTGATTGGGACGGTGATGGTGTGGATGGTATCGCGGTGCGCCGCGGGAACACGTACTACGTCAACAACGTCGTCAATTCGGATGAAGCTCCTTATGAGATCACCTTCGGCTGGGCAGATGACGAGGTTCTCGTGGGTGATTGGGACGGGGACGGCGTGGATACTCTCGCGGTGCGCCGCGGGAACACCTTCTTCGTTAAGAACGTGATTGCTAATGGTGATGCTGACGAGGTATTCACCTACGGTCGCGCGGAGGATACAGCTTTTGCTGGTGACTGGGATGGGGATGGCGTGGATACTCTCGCGGTGCGCCGCGGAGACACCTACTTCATCAAGAACACGATACTTGGTGGGTACGCGGACTATGAGTCCGTCTTTGGCTCGGAATCTGATGAGGTCCTCATGGGTGATTGGAACGACGACGGCGTTGATACGCCCCTGCTGCGCGCGGCCGATAGGTTTGTCGTTTTCAACGATTTCAACGACGGTGCCCCCGCTTTCGAGTTCTCGCTGGGTGAGGGGACTGAGTTGGCTTATTCCGCACGACTGAGATAATCGATTATTTGAAGTTTGAGGGCTCCGGTGCCGCGATGGCACCGGAGCCCTCAGCTGTTTGTGATTCCTTTTAGAACTTTCTATCCGGTAAATGTGATGGACAACCTACGATATGTTAGGTCTATTACTGGTAGGAAGGTAACTAGCCTGTTGTACTGGATGGTTAGTAGATGTGATTTCTACAATCTGGCAGGTTGTAGCGTCCTCGTGGGAGTTGTAGGGAATGGAAATGTCCATGAAGAAGATGGGGTGGGCGGGAGTTTCGCAGCCCAAGCACAAGAGAATTGCGCGGAGTGTTGCTGGAGCACTGGCGTTGGGGATGTTGATTCCATCGGGAATGGCTACCGCCGCTCCGATGGGAGACGAAGTTAGTGATGACATTCATCTGGAGGATGCGGTATCCGACAAAGTGGTACCAGCAGTTGTGGACGAGAGCTCAGAGACGCCTATTCCGGAGAACGACGATGTTGTCGAGTTCAAGGATTCTCGACTGAAGAAATGTGTAGCAGACTATTTTGGTCGCGCCATCGACGCTCGTATCACCGAAGCGGATCTGGCAACGATCTCCAGTTTGAACTGCGGTTTCCGCTCCATTGAGGACATCTCGCCTCTGGCGTACGCCGTCAACCTTGAGTATCTGGTGCTGGACCAGAACCAGCTTACTGACGTGACGCCATTGGTTGGGCTAACCAAACTCCGAAGTCTGTCTCTGTCGCAGAATCAGATTGAGGATGTGACTGCGTTATCTGGCCTGTCTGGTCTCACTTTCCTGTGGCTGGGGGAGAATCACATCAGTGACGTCGAGCCTCTGGTACACCTCACCGGCCTCCGTATGCTTGCACTCCCGGTGAATCGTATTGCCGATATGTCCCCGCTCAATACGCTCAAAGAGCTGGGTGATTCACGCCCTCAGGATAGTTGGCTCGGTCTCTATCTTGAAGATCAGCAGATCACCCTTCCCGATGTGGCCTCGGGTGAACCGTCCGATCTGCCATCCGTTCGTTCGATGGACGGTTCATCCACTCCCTTCGTCATCGGGTCTGGGGAAGGGACTATCGAGGATAACCGGGTCACATGGAGCTTTCCTGAGGGTGGTGAAGCGAGCCTCGGATGGTCACAGGAAGTGACGATTGGCGAGATGCGAGGCCATTTCTCCGGTACGGTGACTCAGAAGGTGCTGCCGTCAAAACCGACGGTTCCAGAGATTGTCACCGACCACCTTGTCCTGCGCTCAAACAACTCCTACTTGGTTCGTTATGCCCTATCCTCGGGTCCATATGACGATGACCTGGCGTTTGGTGAGCCCGGCGACGTGACGTTCTTCGGTGATTGGGACGGCGACGGCGTCGATGGTATCGCGATCCGTCGCGGGAATACGTACTATTTCCAGGATGTCCTTGGTTCCGAGGAACCTCTCCGTCAAATCACCTTTGGTCGAGAGGATGACGAGGTTCTTGTGGGTGATTGGGACGGCGACGGCGTCGATACTCTCACGGTACGTCGGGGGAACACCTACTTCACCAAGAATGCTCTGGCTGCCGGTGACGCCGACCAGAGATTTGTCTATGGCCGTGCAAGCGATGAGGTTCTTGTGGGTGATTGGGATGGTGACGGTGTCGATGGAGTGGCGGTGCGCCGTGGAAATACATACTTCGTCAAGAATTCCATTACCGGTGGTTATGCTGATGACGAGTTCATCTTTGGGAACGAGTTTGATGAGGTTCTCGTGGGTGACTGGAACGACGACGGCGTCGATACGCCTCTTGTGCGTTGGGGTAACCGATTTGCTGTGTTCAACGATTTTAACGACGGCGACGCCGCCTCCGAGTTCACACTCGGTGACGGCAGCGAGACTGCCTACGTGGCTCGCCTGAAATAATTCCTGAAACCAATAATTGAGGGGCTTCGGTGCTACGCGCACTGGAGCCCCTCACCTATTGCGTCCACGTTTGCCGGTGATGTGTTGTCCTAGATTGGCGAGGCTGTCTAGCGAGCGGTGACTACCCGCGTCACCGGAGGGTGATCGGCGTGGAACTGATTGACGGCGTCGTCGGACCTGTAACCGAGGGCGAGACCGGTGATCAACTGATACCCCTCAGGAACATCAAACTCGGAGTCGACGGGGTGGCGCCAGGTGGCGAGTTCGCCAAGCGGGCAACTGTCGATACCACGAACCTGTGCTGAGAGAAGGATGGTGTGGAGGAGGATGCCGGCGTCCTGAGCGGAGAAAGGCAGCATGCTTTCGTGGACGAAGATCCACATTGCTGTTGGCGCGCCAAAGAAGGCGAGATTACGGCGGGCGGCGTCCTGGCGACCGACGGCGTCGTCGCGCGCTATCCCAAGTTGTGAGTAAAGGCCAAGGCCGCAGGCACGGCTGCGCTCACGTAGTTCGTTTGGGTAGCGAAGGCGGGTGGTGAAGTCGCCGTCGGGGGTGCCTAGAGGGGTGAGATTGGCTAGATCCTCGGGTGAAGGTGAGGTGACGTCGTTGGTCTTATCGGACTTTGTGTGCGCGCGTAATACGAGCGACGCGTCGAAAGCTTCAACGTACCGTTCCCGCAGGCGTTCGAGCTGTTCGCCTGATGCTACTGCTACACAATACGGGCGGGTGTTGCTCCAGCTTGGGATATGCCGGGCATCCTCGAGAATCTCGTCAACGGCCCCGTCGGGCAGTGGCGTGGAGAGGAAGGAGCGGATGGATCGGCGGCGTTGAAGGAGTTCTGAGAATTCTGCTGCATTCACTCTTCCAGTGTAGAGAGCGAGCGTCGTCGGCAGGAGTCGAGCGTTCTGCGTACAAGCGCATGTGAAACTGTCGTCAGCCGTGTTTATTTATGGGAAATTGTTCAAGCGGCTATGGAAGATTGGTATTCCAACGAAAAGTGGTGGTGTCGACGCTCTTTCTTACGCGGGTACTGCTGGGAAATATCTCATTTTTGACGGTGTCGACAAAGGTCCCATGTGCGATATGGCTCACAATTGTTACGATTTCCTTAAGGGTTCACGGAAACAGAATCTAATCCAAAGTTAATCGGAATGAAATCCCAATGTTCCGTTTTGGTGAGGTGAGAAAACTTTCAGGATATGAGCCTGCACGCCTTACCAAGGTTATTTCGGGTGTCACTCACCGCAATGACATCCTGTGGCCCGCCTCAGCACGCCTATCACTACTCGGCCTCATCCATATCTCTACGCCGAGAACTTTTCCCATAGAACTAGAGAGGATCTCTCATGGACCAGTCCGCACGTTACGCCGATCTCAGCCTGCAGGAAGCAGATCTTATTGCTGGAGGCCAACACATTCTCTGTGCCTACAAGCTCAAGCCGAAGCCCGGAACCGGTTTCCTCGAAGCGGCCGCGCATTTCGCCGCTGAATCCTCCACGGGGACGAACGTGGAGGTGTCCACCACCGATGATTTCACGAAGCAATTTGATGCGATTGTTTATCTCGCAGACGAAGAAACCGAGGAAGTGCGTATTGCTTACCCGCTCGGTTTGTTCGATCGCAACGTCATTGATGGACGCATGATGATGGTCTCTTTCCTTACCCTGACCATTGGAAACAATCAGGGTATGGGCGATATCGCGCATGCCAAAATGTACGACTTCTACATGCCTCGCCGAGCGATTGAACTCTTTGACGGCCCCTCGGTGAGCATCCAGGAACTCTGGCGTATTCTTGGACGCCCCGTGGACAATGGCGGCTACATCGCCGGAACCATCGTCAAGCCAAAGCTCGGCCTGCGCCCCGAGCCTTTCGCCCGAGCCTGCTATGACTTCTGGCTGGGTGGTGACTTCATCAAGAACGATGAACCCCAGGGCAACCAGACGTTTGCTCCCCTGAAAACAACCATCCCTCTGGTCTACGACGCGATGAAGCGTGCCATGGACGAAACCGGGGAGGCCAAGATTTTTTCCGCCAACATCACCGCGGATGATCACCGCGAGATGATCGCGCGAGGCGAGTTCATCCTGGAGACCTTCGGGCCTGACGCGGATAAGGTAGCTTTCTTGGTTGATGGGTTCGTGGGTGGTCCGGGCATGATTACTACCGCTCGCCGACACTTCTCTCGTCAGTTCCTGCACTACCATCGGGCCGGCCACGGTATGGTTACCTCACCTTCTTCTCAGCGCGGCTATACCGCCTACGTGCTGGCCAAGATGGCCCGACTCCAGGGAGCTTCGGGTATTCATGTGGGCACCATGGGCCATGGAAAGATGGAGGGCGCGGCCGATGATCGCGGTATTGCGTACATCATCGAGCGCGACGAATACCAGGGGCCGGCTTACTTCCAGAAGTGGTACGGCATGCGTCCTACCACCCCCATCATCTCCGGTGGAATGAACGCTCTGCGCCTGCCCGGCTTTTTCGACAACCTCGGGCATGCCAACGTCATTAATACCGCCGGTGGTGGATCCTACGGCCACATTGATGGTCCCGCCGCTGGTGCGTTGTCCTTGCGCCAAGCCCACCAGTGTTGGGAGGCCGGTGCCGACCCCGTCGAGTGGGCTCAGGAACACCGTGAGTTCGCTCGTGCCTTTGAGTCGTTCCCGGCAGACGCCGACCGCCTTTTCCCCGCCTGGCGTGATGCTCTCGGCGCGTGAGCGGGAATCGCCATTCACACATCAGCGCTGTAAGGAACCCGCTATGGCACCCCGTACTCTCACTCAGTATCTTCTTGACATTGGCCAACGGCCTGACGGGCACACATACGCTCACATCGCCAGCGCCGTCGCCGTTTCGGTCAAGCTGCTCGCGGCAGCTATTAGTCGGGGGCCGCTGATTTTGTCCGGAATTGACGACGGCGGAGCGGACCCCTGTTCCGTCAATCGTCACCTTCGGCGGCTCGCACCGGCGATTGTTCTCGAGCAGACTTCGAGCCTCAATCAGCTAGCTGCTGTCTCTCTTGAAGGTGGAGTGGAATCGCTGGACGGTATGCCGTCTTGGTCGCGTCACTACCCGCGTTTTTCGCCGGTCTCTGCGAGTCCAGAGGCACGCTACCTTCTCGCGGTAGAGGCGCTGCATGGCTCGGTGCGCTTGACGGAGAATCAGTCCGTTGGGCTGTGTTTCTCCATTCTGGAACGCGACGAAGCAGCTCTCTGTTCGCAGGTCCAAGAGGACGAGTTTCTGCAGGCCGGTGTACGTCAACTGTGTGCAGGAATGGCGCTCTTTGGCCCTTCTACCGTTCTTGTCCTCACCACGGGATGCGGCGTCGATGCATTCACGCTGGACCGTGACGCGGGAAACTTTTTACTTACTCACCCGCAGCTGCGAGTACCGGCGACCACCAACGTCGTCGCTATCGATCCCTCGGAGAGTGCGCACTGGCCGGCACCGATCAAACGATATGTCGAGGAGTGTGTGATGGGGGCTGATGGTGTGCGCGGCGAGGATTTCGTCCTGCGGTGGAATGCCTCGGCCGTTATGGGAACATTTCGTGTGCTGATGAACGGGGGAGTATTTATCGTCCCGCGGCTCGAGCGCTCCAACGGCCGTGGCATCCCGCTTCTCCACACCTGCGCCCCGCTAGCGATGATTGTGGAGCAAGCTGGCGGGGCTGCCATTGACTCCGCGAGCCGCATGCTCGAACAGGTCCCGGAGGCGGTAGACCAGCGTGCTCCTATTATTTTTGGAGCCCGCGAGGAGGTGACGCGTATCCGTCGCTACTTTCTCGAACATGAAAAGGGGTACGACGTCGAGCCCAGTTACCCGCTTTTTCACAACCGTACGCTCTTCGCTCAACCATAGAAATCGGAGATCCCATGTCACGCGCTCATCCGGTGGTTGCCATCACCGGCTCCTCGGGGGCAGGAACCAGTACCGTCACCGATACCTTTCAACAGATTTTTGTCAGGGAAGGCGTTAATGCTGCGATTGTGCACGGAGACTCCTTCCATCGCTATGACCGTGAGGAGATGCAACACATCCATGCTGAGGCCGCAGAAAGAGGGGTGGATCCGCCAAGCCATTTTGGCCCTGAAGCTAACCGTTTTGAGGACCTGGAGGCGCTCTTTGCCGAGTATGGATGCTCAGGAACCGGTAAGGTTCGCAACTATGTGCATGACGCTGAAGAAGCGGCCCAGTACAGCCAAAAACCAGGCACGTTCACACCGTGGGAAGACGTCCCAGAAGGAACAGATCTTCTCTATTACGAAGGACTTCACGGAGCCGTCAGTACACATACTGTCAATGTTGCCCGGCACGTTGACCTATGTATTGGGGTGGTACCCATTATCAACCTGGAATGGATTCAAAAGCTCCACCGTGACCGCACTAAACGCGGCTACACCACCGAAGCGGTCACCGATACTATCCTGCGCCGCATGCACGATTACGTCCATTACATCGTTCCCCAGTTCACCAACACTCACATCAACTTCCAGCGAGTGCCGGTTGTTGATACCTCCGATCCTTTTAGCGCCCGGTGGATACCCACCCCGGACGAGTCCATGGTGGTCATCCGATTCGCCGATCCCCGCGGTATTGACTTCCCCTATCTGCTCTCCATGATTGAAGGCTCTTTTATGTCTCGCGCCAACTCCATCGTGGTTCCCGGTGGAAAGACAGATTTGGCCATGCAACTCATCTTCACCCCGCTCATCTGGCGCCTCGTCGAAAAAGGAAGGAAAGAACGAGGGATGTTTGGACTTTCCTAGGGAGCGATGATGGAAAAATTGTCGCCCAATGTGGAAAATCTTGATAGGAAAGGGAAGACGGCCTGCCGAGGACTGGGGCAGCCCGTGGTCGTCGTGATTCTCGGTGGGGTGTCGCTTTCTTATTGAATGGCACTGAATGGAGATCCCCGTGAAGGAGACGAAACCGCCGGGCGGATTGCTGCGCGGCAAAAGGAGAACAGTAAGATACATTGCCAGCGCATTGGCACTAGGAATGTTGTTTCTGAACGGTGTGGCGGTGGCGGCACCAAGTGATCGTGGTTCGCCGGAGAATCAAGCGATTGCGTTGGGTCTAGACGATGCGTACGGCACCGTTGTGGAAGCAACCGATGCGGACGTGTTCGCTGACAATGACGTCGTCGTCGAATTTACGGACAGGAATCTTAAAGGGTGTCTAGCTCGGGTTCTTGGTGTTGCCCCGACGTCCAATATCACTCGGGGTGACTTGCGAAGTGTCACTGAACTGTACTGCGGTAACAGCTATGACAACCTCACGCCCCTGAAATACGCTGTCAACCTCACCTCTTTAAGCCTCTGGCTTGCAGGGGACAGCGCTCCTGATCTTACGCCGCTGGCAGGTTTGACGAAGCTCAGTAGGTTATCCATCGTCAACTCGGGGATAAGCAACATCGGTCCGTTGGCATCGCTTACCAATCTCAAGGCTCTGGAGTTGAGCGTCTCGCCGATCGAGAATCTCCAACCGCTTGAAAAGCTCAGAAATCTGACAAGTTTGTGGCTGAATGAAACCAACGTCAAAGATCTTGGTTCTCTGTCAGTGCTAACTAAGCTGAAGGATCTGCAGGTGAACAACAACAGCATCAGCGATCTTTCTCCGCTCGCTGCTCTCTCCAATCTGGAGTCCTT
Organism: Actinomycetaceae bacterium; assembly: GCA_039812645.1. Taxonomy (GTDB): domain Bacteria; phylum Actinomycetota; class Actinomycetes; order Actinomycetales; family Actinomycetaceae; genus Ancrocorticia. Next base: position 1,375 of record JBDIAV010000025.1, on the reverse strand, counting down.
ACAGGCGAAGGAGAACTCCGTCTACGATCTTTCACCGTTGGTTGGACTTGTGAAGCTCACTGCTCTGCAGTTAAACGATCAGAGCGGTACCTTACCCGATACCGTCTCTGGGAACCCCTCGCCCATACCGGTGAGATTAGCGAATGGTTCTGCGCCTCCTCTCACCGTCACAGGTGCGCATGTGATCAAGGGTGACACCATTACATGGGCCATGCCCGGCGGTGGCTCTGGATATCTTGCGTGGGAGGTGACTGCCCAGATTGGGCGTGCATCAGGCACATTCAGCGGGTCCTTGACCCAGAGAATTCTTCGTGGACCCGACGCTCCCGCGGTTCCCACGATCTCCGGGTCTGTCCTAGTAGGGGCGAAGTTGACTGCCAATATAGGACAGCGGATCAACGGCGCGCAGTACACGTATCAGTGGAGGAAGGACGGCGTATCGATTCCCTCCGCGACGCTTCCTTCTTTAACGCTGACGATGGCGGAATATGGTGCAGAAATCTCCGTCGTCGTCACCGAATCCACAAGTGGCTCCGTTCCGGTTCTTGGGACCTCTGCGCCCACATCGTTGGTGAAAGGAAAGCCTGGCTGGTTCCAGGAGAAGGGACTGTGGTACTTCTTCGGGAAAGACGGTGCCCAACGAAGTGGGTGGGTTGACGACCAAGATAAGTGGTACTACCTGAATAACGACGGCGTCATGCTGACCGGTTGGATTCATATCGACAGCACCTGGTATTTCCTCTCAGCGAATGGCGACAGAGTGAGCGGGTGGTTTCTCTACGGTGGTTCCTGGTACCACACGGATCCTGACGGTGTCATGCACGTCGGATGGGCTGCGGTGGGCGGTACGTGGTACTACTTCTACTCGACCGGTGAAATGGCTACGGGTTGGTTGCAGCGGAGTGGTCTCTGGTACTACCTGAAGCCAAGTGGTGCTATGGCAACGGGATGGGCGTCTGTTCAAGGTAGCTGGTACTACTTCAACCTGAGCGGAGCGATGACGACCGGTTGGTTGCAGCTAGGCCGTGATTGGTATTACCTGAAACCGAACGGCGAGATGGTCATAGGCAGATACACAATTGACGGTCGCGTCAATGAATTTGCTTCGTCCGGAGTGTGGCTCGGCTATCGATAGCTCCAGGGTTCGTTCAGAACGACGACGGTGCTGTGGCCGCCGTCTGTGGGTTGACGATTGAGCAATCCAGCCGGGAACAGGCGGCGGAAGCTTCACGGTAGTCCATAGAAAAGGGCGGAGCCCGGTACCTCAGGAGGTGTACCGGGCCCCGCCCTTGCTTGTAATGGCTATGAGGCGGGCCTTGATGCCTTTATTGGCAGCAAGGCCGCTGTGATAGCCGTAGCTCTCATGAAGCCTACT